>NZ_RBIJ01000002.1:6597-247538 GCF_003633725.1 Brockia lithotrophica
AGACTTGGTGCCGGTGACAGGGGTCGAACCTGCACGGGGGGTCACCCCACGCGATTTTGAGTCGCGCGCGTCTGCCAATTCCGCCACACCGGCAAACGTGGCGCGCCCGGAGGGACTCGAACCCCCAACCTTAGCATTTTCATTCGGGAATCGAGTGGGGCTAAACAACGTGCGGTCACCCCACTCGATTTTTTGTGGGGCGTCCGCAAGATAGGAGGGGTATACGGTGAACCGCCCATCGTGGTCTGAAGCGCTTGCCGAATTTCTCTTACACAAGCGTGCGGGGGGAATCCGTGAGGAGACCTTACGTGGATACGAACGGCATGTGAAGCAATTTTTCAAACTATACCCCCAGGCGTGGGACGACATGACCGTCTTGAGGCACTCGGCTTTTGAATGGTTGTCGGAGCCCGTGAAACCTGCGACATACAACCTCCGCCTTGTGTATCTCCGAGCCTTCCTGGAATGGTGCCGCGAACAAGGCTACGTGGAAGACAATCCGCTTCGGAAATTCAAACGAAGAAAGGCGGATTCTCGCATCGTCCAGCTTTCGGAAGAAACACTAAGAGCTCTCCTTCAGCTACCCGACCAGAAAACATTTTCCGGACTTAGGGACTATGCGCTTTTGCTTCTTACTCTTGACACAGGCATTCGTCCGAATGAAGCTTTTCAACTGCGCGCTGACGATTTTGACTTTCGAACTCTCAGTGTGCGCATTCGCGCTGAAGCATCCAAAACAAAAACTTCTCGTTTTCTACCCATTTCTCCACAGACGGCACAGGCGGTTCGAAAACTTCTCAAAGCACACCATCCGCATTGGAATGGGAAGGCGCCGGTTTTTTGCACATTCGACGGACGCCCGCTTACCCGGCACGCCTGGAATGACCGGCTGGAAATGTACAGCAAGCGCCTAGGAGTCAAAATCCGACCTTATGACCTCCGGCATGCATTTGCCTTGCTTTTCCTTCGCCACGGCGGGCATGCCTTCGCGCTACAAAGAATCATGGGTCACTCTGACATGAGCATGACGAAGCGCTATGTCGCCCTGACCCAAGAAGACCTGAAGGACATACATGCCGTGGCGACCCCACTCAGTGCCGTTCTGGAACCTCCACGGCCGCGACGGCGGAAGCTGTAAAAACCATGCGTGTGGAACACCACAAAAGGCAGTTGTATCCACGGAAGCGGTATGCTATAATGCCTTTGTAAAATTATTCCAAGGGAGGCTGGTCATGTAAGCGGCTTCTTCCCTGCCGAAAAAAGGAGGAGACATACGGGGGCACACAAGAAGTTTCGCTCAGCTAATAACCATTCCGCATCTCTGGAGGTGCCGCCATATGCAAGGCGAAACTCCGCAGGACAACCGGAATTCAAAGAAAAGCGCTCTCTCGTTTTTAAAATCCAACCCCAAACTCCTCATCCTCTCCCTTCTCATCCTCACCGCAGTTTTTGCAGGCATTTTTGCGCTTGTGCACCACATGAAGGCCTCTTCCGAGAGTGCAGGGGCCACACCGCCTTCCCAGGAAGCGCTCATCGCAGAAGTGAAAGATTACGAAAAGCATGTAGCAGAAAACTGCTGCCTCGCGGTGAAGCTTCCTGTACCTGAAGGCTGGCGCGTCCCTGAGCACCTGAAGGAAAAGGGCCCTCAAGCCGTACCCTACAAGGATTCTGCTACACCTATGACGCTTGAGTACTGGCGTGACCTCATCGGTGAAGAAAACTGGGCCGTCGCGAATAAGGAAATTGAGCCTGAAAATCCTAAGCTCGATGCCCCTCCTCCTCCCCCTCACCCGCTACAAATCATCAAGCGAGACATTTTTGATTTCGCAGAACAGGAGTTTAAAGACTACGAAACGAAGTTCTTAACTGCTTTTGAACGTGCAGCGCAGGGTGACGTTACGGCAATGCCTATGATTCGTTCTGACCTCAAGCAATACTACGAAAAGCCTTACGCCAACGGCTACCCGAAGTCCATGATCGACGCGTGGAAGGAGCGGATGTCCCGCTACAAGCTCACGTTCCTCGGCTACTACGCTTACCCGAACGAGGTTCCTGAGTCCACGGCAGAACTCCTAGCGGTGGAAGAAAAGTTTTGGGCTGCTTACAGCAACAGCGACTCTCCTCTTGAAAGGTACTTCGTAAAGCCTGTAGTTTCTACGGAGGAATTCAATCAAACCTTTAAGGACTACAAGTACAAGTACCACTACCCGCTTCCTTCGGACTTGTCCGAGAAGAAGTTCCTGTTTGCCGACGAGGCGGTAAAGCACGACCCACGGAACTTGCTTGATTTCTACCCTGAGCGGTTCTCTGACGGTTCTCAAAACTACCGCCCCAACTTCATCCTCGTAGACTACACCTTCGGCCCAGACGGAAAGCTTACGTCCTTCACGTTCCGCCCCGTCGGTACGCGCGCTCTCTACCGCGTGGACATCGAAAACCCGGTCGGAAGCGTAGTAAAGAGCGGCACGTGGGCTGCGTCGTATGTAGTACCTGGTGATACGATTACGTTCGAGTACGCCGACAAGGCGCACGAAGAACTCCTCCGCAAGCTCGTCGAGTACCGAATCCCTGTAGACATTCGGCTCATGGAGTTTCCAACGTACTTCTACAAGTCTGAACGAGGAAATGTCATCGACTACCTCGAAACCGACCCGCACAAGCTCACGTATTACTACGACTACAAGGCTAAGTATCCGGAAAACATTGTCGTGACGGTACGTGGCGGAGACTTTGAGTTCGGTGTAGACGTTTTTGTTCACAGCAACGAAGATGTTAAGATGCTCTTTGAAGGTAAAGACCCTGTCCCTGTGCCTTCGCTTCTTCCTGAGTACTACATCCCGCACGAACTCGATAAGTACCATCCGGAACTCCGTAACCAACTGTTTACATCTGAAATGGTCAAATTCTACAAGACCTTCGACGACAGGAAGAAGTGGGGCGCAGGAGCAGTACCGACTGGTGGATTTTAGTATGTATTTTCCCCCGCCTTCAGGCGGGGGCTTTTTTGTTTTCGAACGTGAATTTTTAAAACACGGTGTATAATATACATGCAGAATTTTTATTGTTTCCAGAAAGGAGGGTGAACGCGCTTTGCGCTTTCGAAGATTTCTTCTCCGCGCGTTTTCCATATGGATGGTGGGAATTCTTGTATTCGGAATGCTTCCAGAAGGTTTAGTTCAAAAAAACTTTTGCGGATACGCAGATTGTGGATTTAAGTGGAAGTATACCTTCGTACAACACTCCTCCGTATTCTGGCTACACACCACCTTCGGCTTCAAATCCAGTTCTGCTCTATACGGTGAAGTATGAGAATGTGAACTTAAAATTGGTTCCGCTTTATGACGGACAGAGGTTGTTTGTGGATAAAGACGACCCAGGAAAGTTTAGCGTAAGCTTCGAAGGCGCCCAAAATCCTCCCGGTTACGTTCAACTTTTTGCCCAAAAAGTGGCGAATTGGATTAAGGGAACGGCGGGGCAAACTATTGTTAAATACGGAAGTAAACAAATTTCTGGCCTCCCATATGATATTTGGAATGTTTCTACAGACCAGCCCAATGCCGGCCTCATCGGCCGGGAATTTGTAACGCAAGGAGAATACTATTTCACTACAACACTCCCCGACGGGAAGCTAGCAAACGTAAGAGCAAGGAAAATGACGATGAGGTTTACAACAGGTGGGTTTGCGCTAGGCGATAGCGTCGGGCCGTCAAAAGATGGTGTCGGTCAAGTCTATTCCCGAAGCACCATCTACGCCACCCTCGCTGTAGAGTACGATGGCTTGTATGTTTATCTTGACCAAAAAACAAAAACTACGAGCTACTTTCCAGTAATCCGCAATAAGCAGGTTTCTTTTAACGTTGCCGGAAAATCTTTTACAGACGTTTTGGGCGACAGCGACCCTGTGCTTCCGGGGCAGGCGGTATCCGCAAACGTGCTCGCCACGTATGATACGAACGACGGCCATCCGTATATCACAAAGTCTCCTATTTCTGTTCTAGTAGCTACGTATACAATTCCGATTGATGTGGCTTTTTCTGAAGATTTCAATCCTTCGCTCGCTTCTTTCTCTGCCAACCTCGGTTTTGTCACACCCGACGCTCCCGGTTCAGTGCAGGTCATTTTGCCGACAGATATTAAGACTTCTGGAGCTAATAAATGCAGAGCAGTACGGAAAGGGTATACGGCAATAATTTCCCTGACAAACGCGCTTGGAATGGGGAAGGATTTGAATGAAGCGGTTACATATAACGATCCGCGAGCTCGCGGTCTTTTAAATGTTATTAGAGAACAAGTACGTGATACTGTTAAAAATAAGCTAGTGTCGCTTATTGAAAGTGATATTAGCGGTATGGGGGAAAGATGTGAAAGAAAGGTGCTTTCACTGGTCCGAAAGTGTTTCTGTTGAAAGTGCGCTTTGAAGTTGCGTCAAATGTCCTATCGCTAAGCGGTCACCACGCGGAGGGGATGAAAAAACTTGGGAGGAGATTTCGGGAGGGGATGAAAAGAATAGCAGAAACATCTCCTCCATCGCAATCCCTGTGTTTATGCAAGTTAATGTCATTTCGGAGGAGACGGAGGAGATAAATACCGGGCTCCAACTTTTATTTCATGTGATTCGCCACGCGAGAGGGATATATACCGACTCTCTATTTTTTTCTTTTCTAAGAAAGGACAATCATCTCCTCCATCTCCTCCAAATCTCTCTCCCCTCCGCGTGGGTACTGCGATTTTCGTGGAGGAGATTAAAAAGACATCCCCTCCAATACCATACTCATCCCCTCCGCATATCCTCTAATCTCCTCCGCTTGCCGAATATCTATCGGCGAAATCACGGAGCATAGCGCCTCGAGTTCATACCAGCCCAAGAAGTTTTCGATTTAGAGTTGACTTAAGAGAAAGATATGGTATAATAGAGTCGCAAGGAACCAAAGACTCACATAAGGGGGGTATTCACATGAAAAATGTATTCCCTAGTGAGTTGCGCAGGATGAGGCGATGGATTTTGTGGCGTCTGGCAGACAGGGACGGGAAGAAGACGAAAGTCCCCATTGGGCCAGACGGGAAGGCGATTTCCGTGCTCGAGGAAGGAAACTGGAAGACTTTGGACGAGCTCGAAACACTCGTCGGCATTCCCCACGCAGGTGTCGGTTTTGTCTTCACGGCGGAAGACGGGCTCGTGGGAATAGACCTCGACGACGCGTTCACAGAGCCGTTTGTTACGGAATCCGCCAAGCCCTGGGCGCGGGAAATTTTGGAGCGTTTTCGTGGGGCGTACGTGACTTGGAGCCCGTCTGGAAAGGGCGCCCACATCATCGTCCGCGGCGTGTGGGGATTTGGGCACAAAACGGGGCTCGACGACGGTGGGAAAATTGAGGTTTACGATGACAAACGCTTCTTTACCATGACGGGCCATCTCATCGTAGAATTCGGCGCGCCCAAGCTTGTCGACGCGACGGAGGCGTTGGATTGGCTGGGAAGCAGGTATTTCGGCAATCGGCACCTCGACAAGCAGGAATCGTTTGCATCGCTTCCCCATAAAGATGCCGACCTTCCTCCCGGCCTACCGGACAAAGTGCATGCGTTGCGCCGTGCCCTAGAGGAGGGCAAGCCGAACAACGAGGTTTTACCGCTTCTCCGCGCTGTACTTCCGCTTGCCGGTGAACTTGGAGAACGGGCGAAGCGGCTCATCCAAGGCGACACCAAAGCCTTTGCGGAGTTTCACGACGACCAGTCTGCCATCGAACAGTCCCTTGCGAACGCTTTCGCCGTGGCAACCGGCGGTGACGCCAAGATGATAGCCGAACTCCTTACGCGTTTTTCTCCACGGTGGGAGAAGCGCGAAAAACTCGAGCGCGAGGACTACCTGGAGCGTACTGCCGAGGAAGCCGTGAAGTGGTATCATTCCTCCCATCGCGTGGAGATTGACGTAGACCGCAACGTACTCGAACCATCGGTGCGTAAGTTGGCAATCGATGCCCTCCGCTGGCGCTACGAGGGGAAACTCTTCCGCTACGGTGATGTCCCTGTGGCCGTAGACGGCAATCGTCTTTTCACACTCGATGCGACGAGACTTTCTATCCTCCTAGCCGATGCGGCGATTTTTCGGAAAGGTTCTAAGAAAAAAACTTCCATCGACCCTCCGGAGAGATTGGTGAAGGCGCTGGTTGCGGAGCTCACGATGCGGGAAGAGTTGCCCGAGCTTCGCGGAATCGTGAGGTCGCCGGTCATCTTCCCCGACGGTCGTGTGGTGAGGAGCAACGGATACGACCCCGTTTCGGGGCTGCTTTTCGTAGACTTGCCGAGCATCGACATCCCAAATCCTCCGACGAAAGAGGACGCCTCGAAAGCGTACATGAAGATTCTCGACATACTTGGCTACTCGTTCGCTTCCCCTGCCGATGAATCCGCCGCCGTCGCCTATCTCTTGACCGCTGTCCTTCGTCCCGCTTTTCCCCTCGCCCCGCTGTTTCTCATCACCGCCCCAGAGGCGGGAAGTGGGAAGACGACCCTAGCTCAAGTCGGAGGGATTGTCGCCCATGGACGAATCCCCGACATACTCCCGGAGCCTGAGAACGAAGAAGAATTCCGCAAGCGTGTTGAAGCAGCTCTCCTCGAAGGTCGTGCGCTGATTATCTTGGACAACCTCCACCGCGACATTCGCTCTGCAACCCTCGAAGCGGCGATTACTTCCGAGACGATAAGCCTCCGTCCTCTTGGACGTTCGGAGACGCGAACTGTGCCGAATTCTGCAACTTTTGTCGCTACGGGAAACAACATTGCGCCGTTTGGAGACATGAGGCGTAGGACGGTCGTAATTCGTCTTGAGGGGCGACAAGGCAGCTTGCTGGAAGAAAAACTCGAGGGGAGAGAGAACTCATTCCTGCACGACATCCGCGCGCACCGTGGGGAACTTTTGTCCGCCTTGCTCACCATCGTTCTCGCATACCATCACGCCGGCAGGCCGAACGTACGAGCCTTAAGCTTCCCGTCGTTTGAGATGTGGGCGCGCATGGTTCGGGACCCGCTGGTATGGCTCGGAGCCGCCGACCCTGTGGAGACGGTTCAAAGGACGTACGACGAGGACGAGAACGCAGCAGTTCTGGAAGCCTTCTTCGAGATTTTGTACGAGGAGTTTGGAACTGAGCCGTTTTCCGCGCGAGACGTTGCGGCACGTCTCAATTCCATACGCAATGATGACAGCGACGACTTGATTCGCGACCTAGCTTCCCAACTGAAGATTACCAATCGCTTCGGAGAGGTGGAAACGGCAGCCCTCGGATATAAGCTCCGCGCGTGGAGAGACCGTGTATTCGGCGGTTTCCGCCTCGAACGCGTCGGGACTGGGCACGCTAAGATGACAAAGTGGCGTCTCGTTCCCGTTTCTGCGCTGGCGAACGAGGAAAAGAAATTTCAATCCACAACGCTTTAGGTTTGCCGAGACCGCCCCGATAACGGGGCGGTCGTTTTTATGCCCAAAGCTTTACCTTAAGTATAACATAAGAAGGAAGCGCTTACACGACTTTTCTCTTCGCCTTTTGGAGATTATTGTATTTTTGGAAAATTACAATAAACAAAAAAATAATCCTTACACAGACTTGTTTTCGTGTCATGACTTCGGGCAAGAAAAGAGGGATTCTTTTTCGAACGTATGTTTGAGAAATGAGAAGCGGAAGCAGTCTTGACTCTGGATACTCCCCACGCTAAGCTAGAACTACCTCACTCGATTCTCCGAAAAGCAACCGCACCGGTTTCTTTGAATCGCGGGGAGCTAACTACCTGCTTCCGCGAAAACCATTTCCTTCCAACGGCGCAAAGCCGCGTGAATACTGACTTGGTGCCGGTGACAGGGGTCGAACCTGCACGGGGGGTCACCCCACGCGATTTTGAGTCGCGCGCGTCTGCCAATTCCGCCACACCGGCAAACGTGGCGCGCCCGGAGGGACTCGAACCCCCAACCTTCTGATCCGTAGTCAGATGCTCTATCCAATTGAGCTACGGGCGCAGGGTCGACACGTCGCTTCTGCATATTCCGAGTGGTGCCGGGGACCGGACTTGAACCGGCACGGTAGGCTCCTACCCCAGGATTTTAAGTCCCGTGCGTCTACCTGTTCCGCCACCCCGGCAAGCTGGTGCCGGCGAGAGGACTCGAACCTCCAGCCTGCCGCTTACAAGGCGGCTGCTCTACCGATTGAGCTACACCGGCGCCCTCGTCCGCAGAACCGTCCGATCGGCGTGCGATGGTGGCTCGGGACGGAATCGAACCGCCGACACGAGGATTTTCAGTCCTCTGCTCTGCCGACTGAGCTACCGAGCCGTGAAATGGCGGTGCTGACGGGACTTGAACCCGCGATCTCCGGTGTGACAGACCGGTGTGTTAACCCCTACACCACAGCACCGCGATACATAGTTCTTTGGTAGCGGGGGCAGGATTTGAACCTGCGACCTTCGGGTTATGAGCCCGACGAGCTACCGAGCTGCTCCACCCCGCGATCTGGTGGACGATGGAGGATTCGAACCTCCGACCTCTTGCGTGTGAAGCAAGCGCTCTCCCACCTGAGCTAATCGTCCACGTACACCACAGATTTTCAAACGGCCCCTCGGGGAATCGAACCCCGAACTGCCTTCACTCGGGGCATAGGATGGTGGATAGGGTGGGATTCGAACCCACGGTACGGCTTTTGACCGTACACACGATTTCCAATCGTGCCCCTTCGACCACTCGGGCACCTATCCGTTTGGCTCCGCAGGCAGGATTCGAACCTGCAACCCTCCGGTTAACAGCCGGATGCTCTACCGTTGAGCTACTGCGGAATGCGGTTTACGAACGGCACGTTTAATCATACCACGGACGAGGTGCCTCTGCAAGAGGGGTTTCCCGTTTTCCGAAACCTCTTAACGAGGAAACGGAAGCGTCGGTTTGTTAAGCTTACACGTGGAGACCACCACCGGGTAAGGACGGGATCGGCCATGCTGGACCCTCAAGCTCGCGAAGCGGAAACGCTATCTTCCACGGAGGCGCACTCCTCCGAACCGCGCGTCCTCCTCGTCACGGAAAGGACCTTAGGGGAAGGACACCGGAGCGCCGCGCGCGCCCTCGCCGAGGCGTTCCGCCGCCTCGTTCCCGGCCTCTCCCCCGTCATCGCCACGACGCTTCCCGCCCACGTCGAGTGGGTGTTCAATGCGGTATACGGGCACACCTTGACGAAGAACCCCGCCCTCTGGGGGGCGGCCTACGAGACGGAGCTTTGGACCGGTCCCCTCATGAAACCGATCGTCTCCAACCCCATGCGGCGCAACGTCCGACGCCTCGTCGCCCGCTACAAGCCGCACATCGTTCTCGCCACGCACGCCCTTCCGGTACACGCCTTTGCCCGCATGCGCAAGCGCGGTGCGCCCTACGTCTTCGGCGTGGCGATCACCGACTTTGGAGGAAACAGCTTCTGGACGGACAAGTACGTAGACGCCTTCTTCGTCGCCAACGAGGAAATCGGCCGCCGGATTGCCGCCCGTTACCGCCTTCCCGAAGAGCGCTTCGTTCCCACGGGGATCCCCATCCATCCCGTCTTTGCGGCAGGAGAAGAGGAAAGGCGTCGCCGGCGGGAAGAGAAGCGGCGGGCCCTCGGGATCGGAGAGGAACCCCTCATCCTCCTCTTCGGCGGCGGCGAAGGGCTGTTCGACTTCCCTTCGCTCATCCACGCCCTCGATAAGCTCACGCTTCCCTTCTCCCTCCTCGTGCTCACCGGGCGCAACACCTTCCTCTGGGAGACCCTCCGGACCTTGCGCGGATCGTTACGCCACAAGCTGTTCCCCTACGGGTTTCTCGAAGATCCGCAGGAGATCTTCGATATCTACCTCGCAGGGGACCTGTTGATCAGCAAGGCGGGGGGCCTCACCGTCTCCGAGGCGCTTGCCGTGGGGCTCCCGATGGTTCTGCACCGGCCGATTCCCGGACAAGAGTCGCGGAACACAGACTACCTCTTGGAAAAAGAGGCCGCTCTGTACGCCCCGCGGCCGGACATCCTCGTGCGGACGGTCGAATTCCTCCTTCGGGAACCCGAACGCCGGCGGGAGCTCGCCGAACGGGCACGTTCCCTCGGAAGGCCGGATGCGGCGCTGCGCATCGCCCGCCACATGCTCACCCTGTACGCCCAGTCGCGAAAGCCCGCCCAAACTTCCCCGTGAGACCTCGCAAGGTCGTGCACCTCTCTCGGACCGCTCTGCGCATAGGTCTCTGCAGGCGTGAAGATGAAGAAACGGGCGGCGCATTGCCGCCCGTAAACTCCGCCGCGACAAAAACATCTGCTGTTTTCCGGGAGGCGCTAACGCCCGCGCTTCGGACGTATCTAGAGATCTTCCTCGCCGCGCTTGCGCCGGGAAGGCACGAGACCTTTGCGCTGGCAGTCCGGACAGATCCCGTAGATCACGAGTTTGTGGTCGAGGACCTGATAGCCCAATCGACGGGCGGCCTCGTCCTCCACCTCGAAGTAGGGTGTGTAGGGGAGGTCTTCGACCTTGCCGCAGACGACGCACACGACGTGGTAGTGGTCTTCCGGATTGGCGTCGTAGCGGCTCGCCTGGTCCCCGAAGGTGAGTTCTTGAATGAGCCCGGCCTCCTTGAAGACCTTGAGGTTGTTGTATACGGTCGCCACGCTCATGCTCGGGTACTCGGAAGCCAGGGCCTGATAGATTTCTTCGGCCGTCGGGTGTTCGTGGTGCGTATAGAGGTAGTTCAAGATGGCATACCGTTGCGGCGTCATCCGCACGCCGAGGGCGCGCAGACGCTCCACGGCACGCTCTACGGCGAGAACGTGATCCCTTGGGCCCTTCCCTTCGCTTGTCCCGGACCTCGCGTCGTTTCCGTGTGCGGTCCCTGCCTCCCAAGCACGGCCGTTCTCCGACGACGCTTCCGCTTGGAGAACCTCTGCGGCCTCGTCCTTCGTATTCCGCATTCCGTTCGCCCCCTTGCCACCCCGGCCAAAATGAACGTTCATCCGTTCGGTTGAGAATGAAAACCTCTATCACTACAAGGTTAAAGAAAAAACACTTCTCGCTTCTTTTAGGATACGCCGCCTCCGGCCGCGTGTCAAGGGGATAGAAGGCGAAACCTTTGCCTACGAACTACGGAGTCCCAGGATCGGCCGTACCTCGGGCCGGTCGGACCTCACCGCTTCGCCAGGCACGGCACACCGAACGGAGAGGACAAATGTGGCACTTTGGGGATCTCGCGTGGCACATCCTGCGCCCGTGCCAGATCAACGCGTGGTGGAGGGTGATCCAAAAGCGCTTGGGGACGATTCGCGTGATCTCCCGTTCGACGGTTTCGGGCTTCGAAGAAGTCGTGAGCCCCAAACGGCGGGCAACGCGGCGGATGTGGGTGTCCACGGCAAAGGCCGGGATCGCGAAGGCATTTGCCACCACCACGTTGGCCGTCTTGCGCCCCACTCCGGGAAGGGCCGTGAGGGCTTCGACGTCCGCGGGGACCTCCCCTCCGTGGCGTTCTACGAGTTCCCGGGCCAAGGCAACAAGTCGTTCGGCCTTAATCCGGTAGAGGCCGAGCGTACGGAGAATGGGGTAGAGGTCTTCCGGGGAAGCTTCGGACAGCGCGCGGGCGTCGGGATAGCGACGGAAGAGTTCGGGGGTTACGGCGTTCACCTTGGCGTCCGTCGTCTGGGCGGAAAGCACCGTGGCTACGAGGAGTTCGTAAGGATTGCGGTAGACGAGCTCGCAACGCGCGCCGGGGTAGAGGTCGAGAAGCCCCTGTACGATCTCACGGACGGGGACGCGGTAGGCGCGCAGGGGTCGAGAAGACGTGCGAAGCTTTACGCGCCCTTTGACCTTGCCCCTCTCGCTCATTTTGCTTCCCCCGAGGAGGATACGTGGGCGTCGAGGGCCTCTAGTACGCGTTCGACGTGGCCATCGACGCGCACGTTCGTCCAAGCACGCACGATGCGGCCCGCGGGATCAATGAGGAAGGTGCTTCGCACGACACCGAGGCGGCGCTTCCCGTAAGATACCTTTTCCTGAAGGGCGCCGTACGCGTCAATCACGGTGCGCTCGGGATCGGACAACAAGGAAAAGGGAAGGCCGAGCTTGGCGGCAAACTTCGCGTGGCTCTCGACGCTATCCGGGGAAAGGCCGAGGACTTCGGCGCCGCAGGCGCGGAAGTCCGCGTATCGGTCGCGGAACGCCTCCGCTTCGCGCGTGCAGCCGGAAGTGAAGTCCTTGGGGTAGATGTAGAGGACGAGGTAACGGCCGCGGAACTCTTCCAACGTCCGCTCCCGACCTTCTTGATCCCGTAGGCGAAAGGTGGGAGCTTCCATCCCGGCCTCGAGCTTGGGCATCTCCGCCGCCTCCTCGTACGGAAACGGGTTGTACGACTATCCTACCGCACCCAAGCACCGTTGAAAAGAGAAAAAGGATGAAGGCGTTTCCCGCTCTGTCCTTGACAAGGTTTCCTCGCCTCGGCAAAATCTAGGGAGGAAGAAAGGAGGGATGGAATGTGCCGTTCCTCTACACGCCGTGGACGCCCGTACTTCTCTTGGCATTCCTTCTCTCCTTGGGTGCCCAACTCCTCGTCCAAAGCCGTTTTGCGCACTACGGACAAATCCCGGCTTCCCGCGGGCTCACTGGCCGAAGCGTGGCCGAAGCCATCCTCCGCCAGAACGGTCTGTACGACGTAGCCGTGGAGCCTGTACCGGGAAGTCTGAGCGACCACTACGATCCTACGGAACGCACGGTTCGCCTTTCGGAAGGCGTATACGATTCGGCGAGCATTGCGGCGGTAGCGGTCGCAGCCCACGAGGTAGGACACGCCATCCAGCACGGAACGAACTACCCGCTCCTCGTCCTCCGGCACCACCTCGTACCCGTGCTCAACATCACCTCTGGGCTCGCACCGTGGCTCATCCTCGCCGGGATCCTGTTTAAGGCTTCCGGGCTTTTCCTCCTCGGGGTGCTCTTTTTCGCCGGCGTCGTCCTCTTCCACTTCGTGACCTTGCCCGTGGAATTCGACGCCAGCCGCCGAGCCTTGAGGGAGCTCGAACGCCTTGGCCTCGTCTCGCCTGCGGAAATCCCGGCGGCGCGCAAGGTGCTTACGGCGGCGGCGCTCACGTACGTCGCCGCGGCGACCATCGCCGCTTTGCAGCTTCTCGAATACATTTGGATCTTTACCCAAGGGCGAGACGAAGCGTAACCCCGACCCTCTCGTCGGTTCGCCAAAGCGCATGGAACGCGAAACACCTCGGCACGTGCGACGGAGGAGCATTTGACGATGTGTGCGACAAACGAAGAATGGTTTACCCGCGCGGAAAGGCTCTTTCCGGGGGGCGTAAACTCTCCCGCACGCGCCTATGCGGCCGTTGGGGGAACGCCCCCCGTCTTTGTGCGCGGGGAAGGTGCCTACGTGTACGACGTCGAAGGCAAGCGCTACATCGACTACCTGGCGGCCTACGGGCCCCTCATCCTCGGACACGCCCACCCGGCAATCGTCTCGGCGATCTCCCGAGCAGCAGCCGAAGGTACGGTCCTCGGGACGACGACGACCTACGAGGTGGAGTTTGCCGAACGCCTCCAAAGCGCCATCCCTTCTCTCGAACGCCTGCGCTTTACGACGAGTGGGACGGAGGGGGTGATGAGCGCTATCCGCGTCGCTCGGGCGTTTACCGGGCGGACGACGATCGTCAAGTTTTCGGGATGCTACCACGGCCACGCCGATCCCGTGCTCGGCGATGCGGGGTCGGGTACGGCTACCGTGGGGCTGAGCCACGTCGCGGGGGTTCCGGCGGAAACCTTACGGGACGTTTGGAGCCTCCCGTACAACGACCCCGAGACGCTCCGGACGACCATGCGCAAAAGGGGAGAACGTGTGGCCGCCGTCCTCGTCGAACCTGTGGTGGGGAACTTCGGCATCGTCCCGCCGGAGCCGGAGTTTCTGCGGACGATCCACGAAGAGGCGGCCCGGGCGGGTGCCCTCGTGATCTACGACGAAGTGATCACCGCCTTTCGCTTTGCCTACGGTGCGGTGCAGAGCTTGCTCGGGTACACGCCCGACCTCACGGTCCTCGGCAAGATCATCGGCGGTGGCGTGCCCATCGGCGCCTTCGGTGGACGAAGGGACGTCCTCGAACTCCTCGCACCCCTAGGCCCCACCTTCCAGGCGGGAACTTTCGCCGGCAATCCTCTGGCCATGCGGGCAGGGCTCGCCCTGCTCGACGTGCTCGCAAAGGAAAACCCGTACGGAGAACTCGAACGGAAGGCGATTCGCCTCGCAGAAGGACTTACGGCCGCAGCGCGGCGCTACCGCCTTCCCTTTACCGTAAACCGCTTCGGCGGGGCGTTTTCCACGCATTTTGTAGACGGGCCGGTGCGCACGTATGCGGACGCCCGCCGGGCGGACGACCGCCTCTTCTCCCGCTTTTTCCACGGGCTTCGGGAACGCGGGATCCTCATCGCACCTTCGAAGTACGAAGCGTGGTTTACCATGGTCCCCCACACGTGGGACGACGTGGAAGCCACGCTTCGGGCGGCGGAAGACGTCTTTGCCGAACTCGCCCGCATTGCCTGACGTCACGAGTTCGGCCCGCGACGCGGATGTACGCAAAGGGCGCGCCCTCGGGGCGCGCCCTTCGTCTGTCGTACGGAATTAGGCTTTCTTGTTCTTCTCCGCAGCCTGATTTTGCTGACGCACCTGGTTTACGTCCGTGTCGGAACCGAATTCCTGCAGGGCAGAGCCTTGCGGCTTACGGCTCTTCTGCATGGACTCCTGGTTCTTCTTCTTCACGGCGTCGGCGTCCGTACCCGTCTGGGTTTTCTTGCCCACCTGGCTCACCTCCCGTCATAGCGTGTACCGTTTTTCTCGCCCTATCCTCCATCGACGGAGGTCGCCGTTCCACGACGTATGGACAAATGTCCCAGCCACTTCCTGCTTCGACGAAGAGGGGCTCGTAGACCGGATCCCTCGTTCCGCCGCCCCTTGTTCGGCCGGAGCGTCCTTCGGCGGAAAGGAGGATCCCTTCCACGCGCGACGAAGAAATCCGTCCGATGCCCGGAGAGAATTTCCGAAAGCTCCGCATCATAGAGCGCGGGCACCGGCGCACAATGTAAAAGACCGGAGAGGCGCCGGTGCCTTCCCGAGAACGCAAATTAAAACCACACCCATGTTGTAAAGATTGTTTTTCTCGTTCGAAGAGGTGTATACTGGAAGCAGACCGGTGGACGACGGGTCCGCCGAAAAGGAGGTCGGTCGAAATGTTTACCCTTCCCCCGTTGCCGTATGCGTACGACGCCCTCGAGCCGTATATCGATGCCAAGACGATGGACGTGCACTACAATGGCCACCACGGCGGCTACGTGAAGAACTTGAACGCCGCCCTCGAAAAGTATCCGGAGTGGCTGGAGAAAGACCTCGTCACGATCCTTCAGTCCCTGGACCAAATCCCCGAAGATATCCGGACCACCGTGCGCAACAACGGCGGCGGCCACTACAACCACGCTTTCTGGTGGCCCATGCTCCGGAAAAACCCCGGCGGACGGCCTTCGGGAAGGCTCCTTGCGGACATCGAGGCACAGTTCGGGAGTTTCGAAAACTTTCAAGAAGAGTTTAAAAAGGTGGCCATGGCGCGCTTCGGAAGCGGTTGGACTTGGGCGTTGTACGAGGACGGGCGTATCGTGATCGTCTCTACGCCCAACCAAGACAACCCGGTCATGGAAAGGCGGATCCCTTTCTTCGGGCTCGACGTGTGGGAACACGCCTACTACCTGAAGCACCAAAACCGCCGCGACCTCTACATTGCGGACTTTTGGAACGTCGTGGATTGGGAAGAGGTCGGCCGTCGCTACGAAATCGCCCGAAGCGGAAAGCTCCCCTTTACCTTGTAGTCGGCTCTCCAGACTCGATCCCAAAAGGCCGGTGTCCGGACACCGGCCTTTTGTCGTTGTACCGTTTGTCTCCCTACGATCGCCACTCGGGAGCGAGGCGCTCCTCCACCTTGCGGAAGACGCGGGGCATAGGCACGCGGGCGAGTTCCTCGGGGGGAAACCACCGCGTCTCCCAGCCGTCCTTCACGAGGAAGCGAACGAGGACTTTCTCCGCTCCGCCGCACGCGCCGGGTACGGGGGGCACGCGGAGCCTTAGAAGCCAACGCCGATGCGTAAAGGCGTGCTCCACGGTGCCGACGAGGACGAACTCCGCGCAGCAGTTCTCCACTTGTTCCGACAGAGAGGCGAAGTGGGGAAAATGCCAAAGACGCGCGAGAAGGCCCGCATCGCGCCGCGCGAGCAGAACCCCGTCCTCAGTTCGGCAGAAAAACACGTCGCGTTGTTCCAGAGGTCGGGGCTTCGGAGTCGCGGGCCGAGGGTAGCGCGCCGGCTCGCCGGAACGCCGGGCGGCGCACACGTCTTGCAGGGGGCATTCCAAACAGCGGGGCGCCCGCGGCGTGCACACCGTCTCCCCGAGCTCCATGAGCGCCTCGTTGAAGGTTCCCGTGGATTCGGAAGGAATGTAGGCGCGGAGGACCTCGCGCACCCGGCGCACAAACCCGGGATCGTCCTTAGGACCCTCCCAAGCGAAGAGGCGCGCGACCACGCGCTGCGCGTTTCCGTCCACGGCGGGCTCGGGAAGACCGAGGAGTTTGGAGGCCAAAAGTCCCGAAAGGTAGGGCCCGATTCCGGGAAGCTCGTCCCACGCGCGCGGATCGCGGGGAAACCTCCCCCCGTGGCGCTCGACGACGGCGCGGGCGAGTCCGCGGAGGTAGGCAGCCCTTCGGTAGAACCCAATCCCCTGCCAGAGGCGAAGGACCTCTTCCTCGGAGGCGCGGGCGAGCTCGTCCCATCCGGGAAAGCGTTCGAGAAAGCGCCGAAAGTACCCTTCCGCGGCGCGCACGCGCGTGCGCATGAGGAGGAACTCGCTCACCACGGTCCGGTAGACGTCTGCCTCCGACGGCGGCGCACCTTCCGGGGTCCGCCAGGGCAAGGGGCGGCGGTGGGCGGCGTACCATGCGAGCAACGTCTTGGGCCAGTCGGGGCCGACAGACCGCGCGTCGGATGGGGGGAGCTTTGCTTCCTCCACAGCGCCTCTACTCCTTTCTTCCGCGGCTCCGTTCGACGGGATCTTCCTCCTGCACCGGAATTTCTCCCAACACGCGCACGCCGCGCGGCGTCGGTTCGGTGAGGAGGGCGTGCATGCGTACGCCTGCCTGCCGTGCGGCGCGAAAAGCTTCGGCAAAGCGCGGATCGATGTGTGCCGCGGGGGAGACGGCGCGGGCGTCTGCCCGCCCCACGACGAAGAGAGCGAGGGCTCCTTCCTGCCCGGTCTCTACGAGTTCCGCTAACGCGAGGAGGTGGCGCCGTCCGCGCTCCGTGACGGCATCGGGGAAGTACCCGATTCCCTCGAGCACGTAGGTGACGCTCTTTACCTCCACCCAAAGGGGCGGGAAACCGTACGCGGCGGGAACGTACAGGTCGAATCGGTGGGCACCGCGAGCCACTTGGCGTTCGAGAAAGGCACGACCGCACATGCAGCGAAGCCACCACGAAGCCACGAGTTCCGCCACGCGTGCGTCGACCGTGGCGTAGCCGCCGTGCGGGAGTTCCGCGAGGACGGCGCGAAAATTCGTCTTCCGCGGTTTCTTCCCCCGTGGGTCGGACGGTACGGGGGAAATCCATATTCCGCCACCGGGAAAGAGCACGGTCTCAAGACGACCGGGATCGGGAAGGTGCACGGGAAAGGGCTTCGCCTCTCCCCCATCTCCCTCGCCCGTAGCGAGCAAAAGAAAGCGGTTCGGGCGCGCGAGAAAACGCGCCCGAACGAGGGGAGGGAAGGTTACGGCGTAGCCGGAACAGTCGCTTCCTTCGGCGTAGGGCGAACCCCGCATCACGCCCGCCCCTCCGCTTCGCCGGAGGAATCTTCGAGGGCGAGGGCGACGAGGCGGTCGATGAGCGAGGGGTAGGAAAGCCCCGTGGCTTGCCAAAGCTTGGGGTACATGCTCTGTTCGGTGAACCCCGGAATCGTGTTGACCTCGTTGACGAAAATCTCCCCCGTCTCCCGGTGGAGGAAAAAGTCCACGCGGGCAAACCCTCGGGCATCCAACGCGCGAAACGCCTCTAGCGCAAGGAAGCGGA
Source organism: Brockia lithotrophica (assembly GCF_003633725.1). Classification (NCBI taxonomy): domain Bacteria; kingdom Bacillati; phylum Bacillota; class Bacilli; order Thermicanales; family Thermicanaceae; genus Brockia; species Brockia lithotrophica. The sequence continues at coordinate 24,715 of NZ_RBIJ01000002.1, forward strand.
AGCGTTCCCCAAGCGTTTCATCTAAAGGAGCGGGGATGAGGAGGTCCGTCTTTCCCGGCGTGTACTTGGCATCGTAGTCGTAAAACTCGTTGTGGGGGACGACCTCTCCGGGTACGCTGGCCTCGGGGTCTTCGTTGCCGAGCACGGCGACTTCGATCTCCCGGGCGGGAACGTAGGCCTCGACGACGACCTTGCGGTCGTAGCGCAGGGCTTCTTCCACGGCTGTGGGGAGGTCTTCGGGGCGTTTCACCTTGCGAATTCCCACGCTCGACCCGAGGTTTGCTGGTTTCACAAACAGAGGAAGTCCGAGCCCTTCGAGAAGGCTCCGGGCGATCCCGTCGGGGTCCTTCACCCAGCCGCTCCGCGTGAAGTCGCGGTAGGGAACCTGCGGAAGGCCGAAGGCGGCAAAGAGGCGTTTCATGAGTACCTTGTCCATTCCCGTCGCAGATGCGGCGACCCCGGAACCAATGTAGGGGATCCCCAAAAGCGTGAGGTACCCCTGTACCGTACCGTCTTCTCCGTGCGGCCCGTGAAGGAGCGGGAAGGCTACGTCGGCCTCCTCAAGCGCCGCACACCCGACCTTCGGCCGCCGGTGCAATTCTGCTGGAAAAGGTGGTTCTCCTTCGAGCAAAGGGAACGAGCGTTCGGGTGGATGCCAAGAACCCCCGCGGTCGATGTACACGGGAATGAGTTCATACCGCTCGCGGTCGAGGACGCGGTATACGCTTCGGGCAGATGCGAGGGAAACCTCGTGTTCGGCAGAACGTCCCCCGAAGAGGAGGGCGAGCTTGATGCGCGTAGACATGACCGTCCCCGCCTTCGTACGTCTTGATGCCCCAGTAGCGGGCGCAAAAAGGCCGACCCTTTCTCTTTTTCCTACGCGTATTGTACCTTAAGAAAGAACCGCCCCGTCGCATCGGCGCCCGCGGCGGAGTCCGAGGCGCGGAGCCGAACCCTTTAGCCTCTTTCATTCCATCCTCGCATTCCATCCTCGGGAGGAGAGAACATGACCCGGCCGAACGCGTCCGATCCCCAAAGTTCAAAACAAGGCGCCGAAGCCGCCGTGCTTTGGGGTCCGCACACCGAGCGCACGCGGCAGCTATTTCCCCTCGGCGGCGCCCGCGGAGAAATGCGCATGCCACTGGAGGTCGTCTACGCCATCGCTCTGATCAAAAAAGCCGCCGCCCGCGTCTGGGCGCGCCGCGGCGTGTTTTCCCCCGCAAAGGGGGAAGCCATCGCCGCCGCCGCAGACGAGATCCTCGCCGGGCGTCACGACGACCAATTTCCCCTGCCCGTGTGGCAGACGGGTTCGGGGACACACACGCACATCAACGTGAACGAAGTCATCGCCCGCCGCGCGGAAGAGATCCTCGCCGCCCGAGGCGTCGACGAACGCGTGCACCCGTATGACGACGTAAACCGCGGCCAGAGTTCTAACGACGTCTTCCCATCCGCCATGCACATCGCCGCGCGCACGCTCGCCGAAGAGCGGCTCTTCCCCGCCCTCGAAGAATTCCTCTCTGTCCTGTGGGAAAAGGCGTGCGCCTACCGTTTGACGGTGAAGCTCGGACGCACGCACCTCATGGACGCCGTTCCCCTCACCTTCGGACAGGAGATCTCCGGATGGGCGGCGCTCGTGGAGGCCGACCTGCGCCGGATCCGGGAGGCGGCGGCGGAGTTGGAGGAACTGGCCCTCGGAGGTACGGCCGTGGGCACAGGGCTCAACGCACCTGAAGGGTTCGCCGAAGAGGTCGTCGAAGAACTCGCCCGCCTCACGGGCTTCCCCCTTCGGCGTGCGGAAAACCCCTTCGCCGCCCTATCCGGGCAAAACGCGCTCGCCCGCTTTCACGCCGTCCTGCGCGTCCTCGCCGCCGACCTCTTCAAGATCGCAGGGGACGTCCGCCTCCTCGCCAGCGGTCCGCGGGGCGGTTTGGGGGAAATCCGCCTACCGGCCAACGAAGCTGGGAGTTCGATCATGCCGGGCAAGGTGAACCCTACCCAAGCCGAAATGCTCCAGATGGTCGCCGTGCAGGTCATGGGCTACGACGCCGCCGTCGGCTTCGCCGCCGCCTTGGGGCAGCTGGAGTTTACGACGTTTCGCCCCCTCGTGGCGTACAACGTCCTCACGTCGATCAAACTCTTGGGCGACGCCGTCCGCAGCTTCACGGAGTTTGCCCTTCGGGGACTCGAGGCCGACGAGCGAGCGATGCGGGAGCACCTCTCCCGTTCGCTCATGCTCGTCACCGCCCTCTCGCCGCGCATCGGCTACGAACGGGCGGCGGAAGTCGCCCGCCTCGCCCAGCGCGAGGGGATCACCTTGCGTGAGGCGGCCGCACGCCTCGGCGTCCTCACTCCGGAAGAGTTCGACCGCCTCGTACGTCCTGAGGACATGGTCGGAACCTTCCTCGTCCGCGAAGCGCACTTCTGCGGCGACGGAGAGGCTCAAGGCTGACGCCGAATGAGCGAACAAAAGAGTTCCGGATCTACGTTGCCGCCGGAAATCACGGCGACAAGACGGCCGCCGTCCCCCGGCGCGGCGGCCTTTCCGCCCCGCCCTTCTCGAACGGCGAACGCGCCCGCAAGGGACACGGCTCCAGAAGGTTCGGCGACGATGCGCGCTTCCCAAAAGAGGCGACGAAGAGCTTCGGCGATTTCCTCTTCGCTCACCGTGACCAAAGCATCGACGTAGCGCTGGACGATGGGGAAGGTGAACGCCCCCGGCATTTCCGCCCGTAGGCCGTCGGCCATCGTCTCGACCGTTTCGCGGCGTACGCGGGTCCCCGCCTCGAGGGAGCGGCGCGTGTCGTCCGCTCCTTCGGGCTCTACGCCGACGACGCGCACGCGGGAAAAGCGCGCCTTGACCGCCGTGGCGATTCCGGCAATGAGCCCGCCTCCGCCCACGGGTACGAGGAGGACGTCGCCTTCCCGCAAAAAGGGGTAGAGTTCGAGGGCGAGCGTCCCCTGCCCGGCGACGACCCGGGGATCGTCGTACGGGTAGACGATTTCCGCCCCCCTCTCCGCGGCGATGTGTTCCGCTTCTTCGAGGCGCTCCGAAGAGCGGCCTCCGACCTGCACGATCTCCGCCCCCAACGCCGCGATCGCCTCCCGCTTTACCGCGGGGATCGTTTCCGGGACGACGACCGTGGCCTTGAGGCCGAAGAGCCTTGCCGCGTACGCCACGGCACGCCCGTGGTTGCCTGAAGAGGGGGTGACGACGTGGCGCACGCCCCTACGCGCCGCGTCGGCGACCGCCGCCAAAGCGCCGCGAATCTTAAACGCGCCGATCGGCTGAAGGGTTTCGAGCTTGAGCCAGATTTCCGCTCCTCCCCACCCCCGAGACGAAGGCTCCGAATCCGAAAGGGGCGACCTCGGTAGTACGTCCCCCGCGGGAGAAACTCCTTGCGGAAGGGAACCGCTTTCCCAAAAGCGGACGAGCGGTGTATGCGGAAGGTACCTGTGCACAACCTCCGCGGCGGAGGCAATCCACGAAAGGCCCCAGGCCGGGGTGAGCGTATCGGGGTGAGGTACCTCGGCGGACACGGATCCCACAGCCTCCTCCTAGATCGGCGTACCGTACCGTATTTCGACGAATTTCGAAGGGTGGGCGACGACCCGTCCGACCCCACTATAGCACACGGGAGAAAAAGGTGCGACCGGGCGTTCTCCCCTTATCCCGATGCGGCGCGGCGCGTACACATGCGGGCGACCACGGCGTCGCATACCTTGGCAGCGCAGTCGGGACAAAGGGGGGACTTCCATGGCCGTACACTACGCACACGCCCGGGCGTTCGTCGGGCGACCGGTGTACGTGGTGACCGCAGACGGTCGACGCTACACGGGGATCGTCCACGCCGTAACGCCTACGCACCTTTACCTGCGCCCGCTTCGGATGCCCAATCCCGGCGGAAGGGCCTGGCCCTATCCGCCCACGCTCGTCGCAAACCGAACCCCCGAAGGCGGACAGCCCGCCGTCGAGCCGCTCGCTCCGGCGGAAGGGGGCGGGTTCACCCTCGAACCGGCACAGTACCGCACGGGTTGGGCGCCGTGGTGGCCGGGGTATGAGGCGGCGCTCATCGCCCTCCCGCTCTTCGCCATCCTCGCCCTTGGCCTTCTCTTTGTCTAAGCCGACTTCGGCGATTTCCGCAGGCAAGCGGAAGCGAGGCGACCCTCTGGGGGTCGCCTCGTCGCTTTCCAAAGGCGGGACGGGCCCCTTTCTCCGACCTCCACCACCCTCCAAAACGTGCACGGGCCTTTCACGGAAGTTTATTCCTTTTCCCGCGGACGGAAGACAAGGGCGGCAAGAAAGCTGAACAGGATGGCCGAAGAGATCCCTGCACTCGTGATCTCGAACATCCCCGTGATTACGCCGACGATACCGTAGCGTTCCACTTCATCCAGGGCCCCGCGGACGAGGGAGTACCCAAAGCTCGAAACGGGGACGCTCGCGCCGGCACCGGCGAACTGCAAAAGGGGTTCGTAGAGACCTAAACCGGCGAGAACCGCACCGAGGACTACGAGAGTCACCGTCGTATGCGCGGGTGTGAGGCGGACCACGTCCAAAAGAATTTGGCCCAAAACGCTGAAGAGGCCCCCGACAAGAAATGCCGTAAGGTAGATCATCGTACCGCCACCCCTCCCGAACAGAAACGAACTCGCACGGACCTACTCTCGCTCGAGGGTGACCGCGTGGGCGATGCCCGGGATGCTCTCACCCTGCTGAACGGAGAGGGGGGAGTGAAGGGCTCCCGTGGCGAGGAGGAGGACGCGACGCAGTCGACCGTCGGCCATTTCGGGGACGAGGTACCCGTAGTAGACGATGGCCGAGCTCGCGGCGCCGCTTCCGCCCGCGAGGACGTTCTGACGTTCGCGGTCGTAGATCATGAGCCCGGCGTCGCGTACGCGCTCCGGATCGAAGGACAGGCCGGTCTCGCGCATGAGGTCGAGGAGGAGTCTGCGCCCAACCTCCCCGAGATCCCCCGTGACGATGAGGTCGTAGTCCGCTGGAGAGAGGCCCAGGTCCGCGAGGTGGGTGCGCAGCGTGTCTACGGCGGCGGGAGCCATGGCCGCCCCCATGTTCATGGGATCCGTAATCCCCATGTCCACGACGCGTCCTACCGTTGCCGCACGGATGCGCACGGGAAGACCCGAAGGCCGCACGACGGCTACTCCCGCTCCCGTCACCGTCGTCTGGGCGGTAGGCGGCTTCTGGCCTCCGTATTCCGTCGGCTGGCGAAACTGCCGTTCGGCGGCGAGGTTGTGGCTCACGGCTCCCGTGAGGACCGTGGCGGCGGCACCCGAGGCTACGAGGAGCGCCGCCAAGGCGAGACCCCCCGTCGACGTGGCGCATGCGCTATACAACCCGAGGTACGGAACGCCGAGGGAACGCGCGGTATAGGCGGTGGAGACGATCTGGTTGAGGAGGTCGCCGCCGACGAAGAGGTCGACGTTCTCCGGCGCGAGGGATCCCTTGCGCAGGGCGATGGCCACCGCGGACTCCAAGAGGGCGCGTTCGGCACGCTCAAAGGTCTTTTCCCCCACGTAAGGGTCCTCGTAGGCCCGGTCGAGCACCTTCCCTAAGGGTCCCTCCTTCTCGCGCGGACCGCCTACCGTTGCCGTGGCAAAGATCGCCGGAGGTTGCGGAAACACCCAGGTCCTCCCTTGCCGCACGTCAAACTCACCTCCTCCTTCCCTACGACCTTCGATGCGCGGCGGACCCTCATCCCCCGACTGCGCCGCGGACAAGGAGTTCCCCGAGAGAGCGGACGAGGACGACGACAAAGGCGGAGACGACGCCAAACACGATCACGGGGCCGGCTACCTTGAACATGTTGCTGCCTACACCGAGGACGTACCCTTCGCTCCGGTAGTCGAGGGCGGAAGAAGCCATCGTATTGGCAAAGCCGGTGACAGGTACAATGGCGCCCGCCCCTCCCCACTGACCGATGCGGTCGTACCACCCGAGACCCGTGAGGAGCACGGCGAAAAAGATGAGCGTCGCCACGGTGGGGTTGTTCGCCTCTTTGGGGGAGAAGTGAAACACGTGGACGTAGACGTCGGTGACGAGTTGGCCGAAGAGGGAAATCGCCCCCCCGACGAGAAAGGCGCGCAGGGAGTTCAAAAGAACGGGCCGCGGCGTTTCTCGATCGCGGGCGAGCCTTTGGTAGGCCTCGGGATCGCCGAGGACGTCCCGCGAGAGCGGGTGTTCCACACGAACCCCTCCTTTCGAACCCTTTCGAACGTCCGAAACCAGAAAACCGCCGCACGTCGCGCCCTCTTAGATTGGGCGACCGGTGCGGCGGTCATACCGGGGTCAAGCGAGGTCGACGAGGGTTCGCAGGTCCTCCTCCTCCGCGGGGGTGAGGAGACGCGCCTCGCCTTCTCGGAGATCTCCGAGCGCGAGAGGGCCGAAGCGCACGCGGTGAAGGGCGAGAACTTCTTTCCCGCGTGCCCGGAACATGCGCTTCACCTGGTGGTAGCGGCCCTCCGTGAGGACGACCTCGACGACGCTCTCGGCCGCGGAAGCGGCCTCGATTTCTCGCGCCCAGCGCAGGGCCACGGGGTCTTCGGCGAGGGCCTGCCCCTCGAGGATCCGCAGCTCGGCCGGACGCGTTCGCGTTCCGTCCTCCAACACCACCCCGCGGGCAAATGCCTCCTGGTCGCGTTCGTCGACGCGGCCGAGTACCCGCGCGTGGTACACCTTGGGCACCCGCCAGCGCGGCGACGTGAGCCGATGGGCGAGGATCCCATCGTCCGTAAGGAGAAGGAGTCCCGTGGTGTCCACGTCCAGCCGGCCTACGGGAAAGAGCTCGCGGTAGAGAAATTCTTCGGGGACGAGTTCCAGGACGGTAGGGTAGCGGGCATCCCGCGTCGCGGAAACGTATCCCTTGGGCTTGTACACGACGAGGGTGAGGGACGGGCGGTACGTCACGGGTTCTCCTTCGACGGCAATCTCGTCTTCCTCGGGGGAGACGCGAAGCCCCGGGTCCCGGACGACTTCGCCGTTTACCGTAACCGAACCTTCTCGAAGGAGGCGATGGACTTCCTTGCGCGTTCCGTAGCCGGAACGGGCGAGCAGGCGGTCGAGGCGCATCTCGGACAAAGCAACTCCCCTCCCCGATCGTCTATTCCGCACCTCTGAGGAGCCTTCGGGTGTGGCGCTTGTACGCTTCGACGCCGGGCTGATCGAAAGGATTTACGCCGAGGAGGGTGGCGCTTACGGCCACGGCGACTTGGAAAAAGGCAAACGCCTCTCCCAGGGCCTCCGGCGAACGCTCGCGCAGGCGCAAGTCCACGAGAGGAACGCCCCCTTCCGTGTGGGCGCGCACGACACCCGCAAGCGTCGCCTCGAACACGTCGCGTAAGGTTCGACCGGCGAGGTACCCCCAGTGGGGATCCTCCGGAGCAAAGGGCAAGACGAGCCGCTCGTCTTCCTCCACGACGAAGAGCGTCTCAAACAGGTGGCGCCTCCCCTCCTGCAGGTACTGTCCGAGAGAGTGGAGGTCTCGGGTGTACACCGCGGAGGTAGGATAGAGGGCCCGCCCGTCCTTCCCTTCGCTCTCCCCGAAGAGCTGCTTCCACCACTCGGCAAAGCCCTCGAGCGTCGGGTCGCCGACGGCGAGAACTTCGACGACGTACCCCTTAAGGTACAGGAGGTAGCGGAGGAGCCCGTAGCGCAAGGCGGGGTTTTCGGCTTCGGGCTTCCTGTAGCGGGTAAACCCTTCGTACGCTCCGGCGAGGAGGCGGCGCGGCGGGATCCCCGCCAACGCCAAGGGGACGAGCCCCACGGGGGTGAGCACGGAAAAGCGGCCCCCCACGTCTTTCGGTACGGCAAAGGTGCGGTAGCCCTTGCGCTTTGCACGCTCGCGGAGCACGCCCGCCTCGGGATCGGTGATCGCTACGATGCTCCGCGGGCCTCGGAAGAGGGCGCCGGCACGTTCCAAATGATCCTCGAGCCATGCGAAGACAACCGCGGGTTCGAGCGTCGTTCCCGACTTGGAAACGACGACAAGGGCCACGCGCTTCCCCGCGATTCGTTCTCGGAGCGAGGCGTGGTAAAAGCTCCCGAGGTGGTGGCCGGCAAAGTACACTTCCGGACACCCGGGAAAAGAGGCGGCGAACGGAGGGCGCAAAAACTCGAGGACGGCCCGCGTCCCTGCGTACGAACCTCCGATGCCTACGACGACCACGACCTCGGCCTCGCGGCAGAGTTCTTCGGCCGTCGACTCGATTTCCGCGAGGAGGTCTTCCGACGTCTCTTCCGGGAGACGAAGCCACCCGAGGCCTTCTTCTCCAGATTCGGCGCGGCGCAGGAGATCGGCGAGCACCTCCGCCGCCCGGGAAATTCCCCGGGCCTCCTCCGACTCCGCGACGAACGGGTGAACGCCGGCAAACGACGCACGCAACCGACCTTCGGAGGCGTTGCCTCGACCTTGCACGCGTTTCACCTCGTTTGTCCGTCTGTATGAGTTGCGCGACGGCAACCCCACCAGTACCAGCTTAGCGTATCCCGTCGTCCGAAAGAAGCGGCCAGGGGAGTCCCTTTCGGCCGCTGCGCCGCTTGCACGTGCTCCCGCGGGGAAGTACGCTGAAGGCAGCATCGTCTTTGGGGAGGAGTGTACGTGAAGCGGATCGGCCTCATCGGCGGCATGAGCTGGGAGTCGACACTCGTCTACTACCGGGAAATCCAAGAAGGCGTGCGCGCGCGTTTGGGGGGACTTCACTCCGCCGACCTCGTCCTTCACTCCCTAGATTTCGCCCCCATCGCTTCCCTCCAACACGCCGGAGATTGGGAAACCCTCGGGAAGATCCTCGCGAGTTCCGCCGAAATTTTGGAGCGCGCCGGAGCCACCGCCGTTCTTTTGTGCACAAACACAATGCACAAGGTAGCCCCCGCAATCGAGGCGGTGGTGAGGATCCCCTTGCTCCACATCGCCGACGCCACAGAAGAGAAGATCCGTGAGGCGGGACTTCGGACGGTGGGTCTTCTGGGAACGCGGTTTACGATGGAGGACGACTTCTACCGCCGACGCCTCGAAGAGCGCTTCGGCCTCGAAGTCCTCGTTCCCGAAAAACCGGACCGCGACGAAGTCCACCGCGTGATCTACGAAGAGCTCGTCGTCGGGAAGATAACCCCCGCTTCCAAACAGACCTACCTCGAAATCGTCGACCGCCTCATCGGGCGGGGGGCGGAGGGCATCATCTTCGGGTGCACGGAAATCGGCCTCCTCCTCTCCGCCGACGATCTTCCCGTCCCCGCCTTCGACACCACGCGCATCCACGCCCAGGCGGCCGTAGATTGGATCCTCGGCTGAGGCGCACATCCCATTCCGAGGGGGGAAAGGCGTGTTCCGCGACCTGCGCGAATACCTCGAAGCCCTGCGACGGGAAGGCGACCTCGTGGAAGTCGACGTCCCCGTCGATCCCCATTTGGAAATCGCCGAAATCCACCGTCGGGTGATCGCCGAAGGCGGGCCGGCCCTCCTCTTTCGCCGGCCGAAACACAGCCCTTTCCCTGTGGTGACCAACCTCTTCGGGACGCCGCGAAGGCTCGAACTCGCCTTTGGCGGAAGGCCGGAAACTTTCGTCCGCGACCTCGTCTCCTTCGTCACGGAACACTTCCCGCCGAGCCTGCGCGACCTCTGGGAAAGGCGCGGCCTGTTGGGAGCGCTTGCGCGCATCGGCACGCGCGAGGGAACGAGCGAGCGGGCGCCGGTCACGGAGGTTGTCGACACCGCCTTCGACCTCACGCGCCTTCCCGCCCTTACCTCGTGGCCCATGGACGGCGGCCCCTTCCTCACCCTTCCCCTCGTGTACACGGAAGATCCCCGCGGGCGCGGCTCGAACCTCGGGATGTACCGCATGCAGATCAAAGGGCCGACGCGCACGGGGATGCACTGGCAGATCCACCGCGGGGGCGGCTTCCACTACCACGCGGCGGAGGCGGAAAACCGCCCGCTTCCCGTGTCCGTGTTCCTCGGCGGCCCGCCCTCCCTCGTCATCGCGGCGATCGCGCCGCTCCCCGAAAACGTCCCCGAACTCCTCCTCGCCTCCCTCCTCATGGGCGACAAGATCCCCGTCGTTCGGATCCCGGGCCATCCCCATCCCCTCGTCGCCACGGCGGAATTCGCGCTCCTGGGCGAGGTGCCGCCCCGCGTGCGGGAACCCGAGGGGCCTTTCGGCGACCACTACGGGTACTACTCCCTCGTCCACGACTTCCCCGTCTTCGACGTGCGCCTCGTCGCCCACCGAAAGGACGCCCTATTCCCTGCGACCGTCGTCGGAAAACCGCGGCAAGAAGACTACTACATCGGCGAATACCTCCAACGTCTCCTCGCCCCCGTCTTCCCCCTCGTCATGCCCGGCGTGCGTTCCCTCTGGAGCTACGGCGAGGCGGGCTTCCATCCCGTGGCGGCGGCCGTGCTGCGCGAATCCTACCCCCGGGAAGCGTTCGCCCACGCCTTGCGCATCCTCGGAGAGGGACAGCTCACGCTCACGAAGTTCCTCCTCGCCACGGACGCCGACGTCGACGTACGGGACTTTCGCGCCGTCCTCACCACCGTGCTCGCACGCTTTGCACCCGAACGGGATCTCTACGTCTTTGCCGAGACGGCCATGGACACCCTCGACTACACGGGGCGGAAGTTGAACCACGGGAGCAAGGCGGTCCTCCTCGGCGTAGGTGAGCCCCGGCGAAAGCTCGGAGAGGTCCCCCCCACGTCCCTCCTCCGGCGACTCCCGCGCGGTGTGGAGGACACGTACGCCTTCGTCCCGGGAACGCTCGTCGTCCACGGCCCGGAATTCGTGGAGGATCCCTCCTTCCCCCAAGCCCTTCTCGAGGCGCTCGCCGAACCTCGCGATGTCGGGGAAGGTCTGCCCTCTGCGGTCGGCGACGTAGCTCAGGCATCGCCCCCGAGCAGCGGAACCACAGGGGGAGACGCCGCGAAGGACGAATCGGCCGAAGCGTGGCCCCTCGTCGTCCTCGTAGATCGGAAATCCGGAGACCTCCGCGACCCCCGCCTCTTCCTGTGGACGGTCTTCACCCGTTTCGATCCCGCCCACGACCTGTACGCGCGGTTTACCGTGCGCAACCACCGACCGGCCTACCGTCTTCCCCTCGTCGTCGACGCCCGCATGAAGCCCTTCTATCCCCCGGAAGTCGAGCCGGATCCGGAGACGGTGCGCCTCGTAGACCGCCGCTGGCGCGAGTACTTCCCCAAAGGTTGATTCGATACAAAAGGCAAACCCCCGAAGGCCGCAAGGCTTTCGGGGGTTTATCGGTTCTTCGCCTTGAGAGTGCGCTCGATTTCGCGGCGAACCGCGCGTTCGCGCAACGCCTCACGCTTGTCGTGCAGCTTCTTCCCCTTTGCCAGGCCGATCTCCATTTTGATCCACCTCCCCTTGGCGTAGAGGGAAAGGGGGACGATCGTGTACCCCTCTGTCTGCACCTTGCCCATGAGGCGTTCGATTTCGCGGCGGTGCATGAGGAGCTTTCGCGTGCGCGTCGGATCGGGAACGAAGGCCGTCGCCTTTTCGTACGGACTAATGTGCATTCCCACCACGTACGCCTCGCCATCGCGGATGCGCACGTAGCTGTCGCGCAGGTTTACCCGCCCTTGACGCACCGCCTTGACTTCGGAGCCGAGGAGGGAAATCCCCGCCTCGTAGCGCTCCTCGATGTGGTAGTCGTGAAAGGCCTTGCGGTTTTCCGCAAACACGCGCCGTTCCCCTCCCACGTCCCTCACCTCCCGAAACGTCCCGTAGGCCCAAGCGCGGCCGCACGAAAGACCAAACCCGACTCATCTCCGGCGCTTCTTGCGCTTTTGGCCGCCCTTCCCGCGCTTGCGCTCGGAAGCCTTCCTTCCCTGCGGCGCGGCATCTGTGGCGAGGTATGCGTCCCGTTCCCGGGCCGCCTTCGGCGTAAAGCTCCGCCGTGCGCCGTCGTACCCGGCCTTCTCGTGGATCCGACCCGGGGAAGCGTCGTCGGGACGGATCACCTTGACGCGGCGCTTCGCCTGCCCCAAGGGGCGGTCGGGGAGCTCCTCTTCCGCCAAGGCGAAGTCGATCGTCCGTTCCTCGAGATGAACCCCGACGCACGTCACGCGAATGGGATCGCCGATGCGGTACACCTTGCCCGTGTGCTCGCCGACGAGGATCATTTCCTTTTCGTGGAAGACGTAGTAGTCGTCGGTCATGTAGCTCAGGTGGACGAGCCCCTCGATCGTATTCGGCAGACGGACGAAGAGGCCGAAGGACGTCACGCCTCTCACGACGCCGTCAAACGTCTCCCCGACGTGCGCCTGCATGTACTCTGCCTTCTTGTACGCCTCCGTCTCCCACTCCGCCTCCATCGCCACGCGCTCGCGCGTGGACGTGTGCTTGGCCGCCTCGTCGAGCCACTCGGCCAGGCGTTCCCGCTCGGCGGCGTCGGGAATCCGGCCCTGGAAGGCGTAGCGGCGGAGCAAGCGGTGGACGATGAGGTCGGGGTAGCGGCGGATGGGCGCCGTAAAGTGCGTGTAGTGCGTCGCCGCAAGGCCAAAGTGCCCGAGGTTTTCCGCGGCGTACCGCGCGCGCTGCATGCTCCGGAGGAGGAGCGTGGAGATGACCATTTCCTCCGGCTCCCCTCGCGCCTTCTCGAGGACGGCTTGAAGCTGCTTCGGCGTGACCCCGCCGGGACGGACGCGCACGACGTAGCCGAGGTTGGCGAGAAATTCGAAGAACCCCCGCATTTTGTCCGGGTCCGGAGGTTCGTGCACGCGGTAGAGGAACGGCAGGTCCAACGCCTCGGCCCACTCCGCAACCGCCTCGTTGGCCGCGAGCATGAAGTCCTCGATCATCCGCTCCCCCTCGCCGCGCTCGCGGCGGTGAACGTCAATCGGCTTTCCGTCGTCGCCCAAAATGATGCGCGCCTCGTCGAGATCGAAGTCGATCGCCCCGCGCGCCTCGCGCCGTGCGCGAATCTTTCGCGCAAGTTCGGCCATGGCGAACAGATTTTCGCGGAAGCGCTCGTACACCTCGCGCGAGGTGAAGGCGTCTTCCGCCTCTTGTCCAGAAAGCAGGCGGTTCACGGAGGTGTACGTCATCCGCGCACGCGAGCGGATCACGCTCGGGAAGAACTCGTAGCGTATGCGGCGCCCCTCCGCATCGAAATCCAGAAGTACGCTGATCGCGAGCCGGTCTTCCCCCGGGTTGAGGCTGGCAATCCCGTTGGAGAGCGTGTGGGGGAGCATGGGGATCACGCGGTCGACGAGGTACACGCTCGTGCCGCGGAGGTACGCTTCGCGGTCGAGCGCCGTCCCCTCGCGGACGTAGGCGCTCACGTCCGCGATGTGTACGCCGAGGCGCCATCCGCCTTGGGGGAGGGGTTCGATGTGCACGGCATCGTCGAAGTCCTTGGCGTCTTCGCCGTCGATCGTGAACACGTCCACGTCGCGAAGGTCCCTCCGGCCCGCCAAATCCTCCTCGCGCACGCGGTCGGGCAGTCGGGCAGCCTCCTCGAGGACGTCTTCGGGAAACGCTTCCGGAAGCTCGTACTTCCGCACGATGGACAGGATGTCCACGCCCGGGTCGTCTTTGTGTCCGAGGATTTCCACGACGCGCCCGACGGCGGGACGCCGGTCGTCCGGGTATTCGAGGATCTCGACAACCACCTTGTGGCCGGGGACGGCACCGCGGCGCTCCCGCGGTGCGACCGTGATGGACCCCGGGATGCGGAGGTCGTCCGGGACGACGTAACCGAGGTGCGCCTCTTCTTCGTAAGTCCCTACGACGCGGCGGAAGGCGCGGCGCAAGATCCGCACGACCTCCCCCTCTACCTTACGGCCGTTTCCGCCGGTCCCCGATTTGCGCACGAGCACCACGTCTCCCGGCCACGCACCGTGAAGGTTCGCCGCCGGGACGTACACGTCCGGCTCGCCTTCGCGATCGGGGAGGAGGAAGGCGTAGCCTCGGGAGTGCACTTCGAGCGTCCCACGTACGAGGTTCATCTGTTCCGGAAGGCCGTAGCGCCGAGAACGGGTGCGTACGATCTCCCCTTCCTCCACGAGGCGGGAAAGGACCTCCCGAACGCTCGCCTCCGAAATCCCCTGTGCGGCCAAGAGCCCGACGAGTTCCGAGGAAGACAGCGGGCGAGCAGCTTGTCGAACGGCTTCCAAAACGGCCTGCGCCACCGGATCTTCAGACAAAACCACCGAAATTCACCTCCTCGTTCGGTGTTCAGGATTCCCCAAGCCGCAAAATCCGATCTTAGAAAAACGAACGGGCGAGCCGCCCGGGGCCCGCCCGCTTTCCTGCGATCTCAGCGCAAGAAGTACGCGAGGACGAACGCGAGCACCATAAAGGCTACCGCAAGCCAGCGCGTGGCTCGGGCCAACGTCCCTTCGAGACCGCGCGCCTTTTGGCGGCCGAAAAGGTGCTCCGCGCCCCCTGTGATCGCACCGCTCAACCCCGCGCTTCGCCCCGGTTGGAGCAAAATCGTCGCAATCAGGGCGAGGCTGACGAGCACGAGCAAGACCACGAGCGCCGTCTTCACCGCCGATCCTCCCTCCGCTCACGTACGCAACACCCGCCGTCGGAAAAGGCCGAACCCAAACGTACGGTTTATTATATCACGCGGACAAAGATCCCTCAACAAGGGTGAGAAATCTACACCTTGCGAAACGGGGGAAGCGTTCCCGCGTACAGGGCGGCATCGCCGAGGTACTCCTCGATGCGCAGGAGTTCGTTGTACTTGGCGACGCGGTCCGTACGCGACGGCGCCCCCGTCTTGATCTGTCCGGAACCGGCGGCGACCGCAAGGTGGGCGATCGTCACGTCCTCGGTTTCCCCCGAACGATGGGAGAGGATGGACCGGTACCCTGCGCGTGCCGCGACGTCCAACGTGTCAAACGTTTCGGAAAGCGTACCAATCTGGTTCACCTTGACGAGGACGGCGTTGGCCACCCCGCGGCGGATTCCCTCCTCGAGGCGCGCGGGGTTCGTGACGAAGAGGTCGTCGCCGACGAGCTGCACCTGTCCCCCGAGGGCGGACGTGAGTTTCGCCCAACCTTCCCAGTCGTCCTCGGCCAGCGCGTCCTCGATGGAAAACACGGGGTAGCGCCGGACGAGGTCGGCGTACAGGTCCACGAGCTCTTCCGCCGTGAGCGAACGCCCTTCCCCGGAAAACACATACCGCCCGTCGCGGAAGAGTTCGCTCGCCGCAACGTCCATCGCGAGAAGCACGTCTTCGCCGGGGCGGTAGCCCGCCCGCTCGATCGCCTCAACGAGGAGTTCGAGAGCTTCCTCCGTACGCGCGAGCGCCGGAGCGAAGCCACCTTCGTCTCCGACGTTCACGGAATGCCCGCGGGCCTTGAGGACGTCGCGCAGGGCGTGAAACACCTCGGCGCCCATACGCAGTGCTTCACGAAAGGTAGGCGCTCCCACAGGCGCGATCATGAACTCCTGCACGTCGAGGGCGTTGTCCGCGTGCTTCCCTCCGTTCAAGACGTTCATGAGCGGCACGGGAAGCAGGCGCGCCCTGGCGCCGCCGAGGTACACGAAGAGCGGGACACCCAAGTCCTCGCTTGCGGCATGGGCAACGGCGAGGGATGCCCCCAAAATGGCGTTCGCCCCCAAGCGCGACTTGTTGTCCGTCCCGTCGAGCTCCACGAGCACGGCGTCGATGTCGCGTTGGCGCAGGGGGTCGAGGCCGAGAAGGGCTTCGCGGATTACGGAGTTCACGTTTTCTACGGCCTGAAGGACGCCTTTCCCGCGGTAGCGCGATCCGCCGTCGCGAAGTTCGAGCGCCTCGTGCACCCCCGTGGACGCCCCCGAGGGGACGATGGCCCGCCCGCGGGCGCCGCTGGAAAGGACCACCTCCACCTCCACCGTGGGAAACCCTCGCGAATCGAGGACCTCGCGGCCCACAACCTGTTCGATCCAACTCACGTGCATTCCTCCTCAGGCTGGCAATCTCTCAACAGCTTGCGGGCGACGCCCTACTCCCGCTCCGAACGCGCGCCCACCTCGCGCAAGATGAGCGACGTACCCGTCATCTCTGGCGGTTTGGGAATCCCCATCACGTCGAGCATCGTAGGCACGACGTCGCCGAGGACGCCGCCCTCCCGCAGGCGGATTCCCGGAAGGGTGACGATGAACGGGACCGGACTCAGCGTGTGCTGGGTAAAGGGTTCCCCCTCCGGCGTGAGCACCATGTCCGCATTTCCGTGGTCGGCGGTGATGAAGGCGACGCCCCCGAGCGCGAGGACGGCGTCTACCACGCGCCCGAGGTTTTCGTCCACCGCCTCCACCGCCCGAACGGTAGGCTCGAGCTTGCCGGAATGCCCGACCATGTCTGGATTGGCGAAGTTCAAAACGATGACGTCGGGGGGATCCTTGCGGAGGATTTCTAAGAGCGCGTCGGCTACCTCGTAGGCGCTCATTTCCGGCTTGAGGTCGTACGTGGCGACCTTGGGAGAGGGAATGAGCACGCGGCGCTCGCCCGGAAAGGGCTCCTCCCGGCCGCCGCTGAAGAAGTACGTGACGTGGGCGTACTTTTCCGTCTCGGCGATGCGAAGCTGCGTAAGCCCCGCCTCCGCCCAAACCTCCCCGGCCGTGCGCACGAGGTGCTCCGGGGGAAAGGCGACGCGTACGGGAAGGTTTGCCTCGTACTCCGTCATCGTCACGACGTAGAGGTCCTTCGGACGCCCCGGACCGCGGTCGAACCCGTGAAATTCCTCGTCTACGAGGGCGTGCACGAGTTGGCGCGCCCGGTCCGGACGGAAGTTGAAAAAGATCACCGCGTCGCCGTCCTGAAGACGAACTCGCGGACGGCCTTCATCGTCTACGAGGACACGGGGACGCAAGAACTCGTCGGTCTCGCCCGCGGCGTATGCTTCTTCGAGGGCGGAAATGGGGTCGCGGACGGGAATCCCTTCGCCGTAGACGATCGCGCGGTACGCCTGTTCCGTCCGCTCCCACCGGCGGTCGCGGTCCATGGCGTAGTAGCGGCCGATGAGGGTAGCGAGCGTCCCCACGCCCAAAGACGCCGTTACCTCGAGAAGGCGCGCCACGTCTCCCTTCCCGCTGGTGGGCAAGACGTCCCGCCCGTCGAGGAAGGCGTGCACGTAGACGCGGCCGAATCCCTGGCGCCGGGCGAGGTCGAGAAGGGCAAAGAGGTGGCGCATGTGGCTGTGCACGCCTCCCGGAGAGAGAAGCCCCATGAGGTGGAGGTTCTTCCCCCGATCCCGGGCGGTGCGAACGGCGTGAACGAAGGCCGGGATTTCGAAAAAGGAACCGTCTTCGATCGCGCGGTCGATGCGCAAGAGGTCCTGGTACACGATGCGCCCGGCGCCGAGGTTGAGGTGGCCCACCTCCGAGTTTCCCATCTGTCCTTCGGGAAGCCCCACGGCCGGTCCGGAGGCCCGAAGGAGCGTGTGCGGGTAGGTAGTCCAGTAGCGGTCGAAGTTCGGCGTGCGGGCGAGGGCGACGGCATTGCCGTACGTCTCTTCCCGAATCCCCCATCCGTCCAGCACGACGAGGAGGTACGGCCCCTTCCCCATCCCCACATCTCCTTTCGTACCCCAGCGCGAAGAACGGTTCCGATGGCGCGGGGGTCGAAGACTCTCCGGTATCTCTCGAATGCCCTTCGTGACTTCCGCGGCGAAACGCCGTCAGCCTTCTCGCCACGCCTCAAGGGCGTTTCGGACGAGGCGGTAAAAGACGTCTGCCTCGAGGCTCTTGGAGCCCACGAGCGCTCCGTCGGAAACCCCGGGGCGCACGAATCCCCCCACGTTTTCGGGGTCCACGCTGCCGCCGTAGACGACGGGGACGCCGTCTGCGGCCGCCCCAAAGCGCCCGTGAAGGTACGTCCGAATGCGCGCTACGGCTTGCGCCGCATCTTCGGGAGTCGCCGGTGTGCCCGTCCCGATCGCCCATACGGGTTCGTAGGCGACGACGAAGGTTCCGGGAAACGCCTCGCGCCCCCCGAGCACCCCTTCCAACTGACGAAGGAGCACCTCTTCCGTCCTTCCCGCGCGCCGCTCTTCCGCCGTCTCCCCGACGCAGAGGACGGGGACGAACCCGCGGGCGACGAGGGCGTCGAACTTCCGCCGGAGGAAGGCGTCCTCCTCCCCCAGGATGTGCCGCCGCTCCGAGTGGCCGACGAGGACATACCGTACGCCGAGCTCCGCAAGCATGAGGGGGGAGATCTCCCCCGTAAACGCCCCCTGATCTTCTGGGTAGACGTCCTGCGCTCCGAGAGAAGCCCCCACGAGCGCCTCCCCTACCGCGGCCAGGGCCGTAAAGGGCGGAAAGAGGACGACTTCGGCCTCTTCCCCTAGGGGGGACTCCTCGACGAGGGAATTCCAGCGGGCCACGTACTCCCGCGCCTCGCGGACGGTCTTGTGCATTTTCCAGTTTGCGCCGAGCCAGGGCTTCACGTCTACCACCTCACGCATCCGGAAGGACGGCGATGCCCGGAAGCTCCTTGCCTTCGAGAAATTCGAGCGTCGCCCCCCCACCCGTGGAGAGATGGGAGACCTTGTCTTCCACCCCTGCGAGCTTCACGGCCGCAAGGGAATCGCCTCCGCCGACTACGGAATACGCGCCGCTCTCGGCAACCGCGCGGGCGACGGCGATTGTCCCTTCGGCAAACGGCGGGAGCTCGAAGACGCCCATGGGACCGTTCCACACGATCGTCCGCGCACCCTGGAGCCTTTCGCGGTAGAGCTCCCGCGTCCGCGGACCGATGTCGCCGATCCGGCCGTCCGCAGGAACCGCGTCCACGGGAACGACCTGCGTCTCCGCCGTCTCGGAAATCTCCGTTGCCACCACGGCGTCCACGGGAAGAAGGAGGTCTACGCCGCGCGCCTCCGCCTCGTGCAAGAGCCGACGGGCGACCTCCACGCCTTCGGGTTCGTACAAGCTCTGGCCTACCTCGTACCCCCGGGCGACGAGGAAGGTGTTGGCAATACCCCCACCTACGAGGAGCGCGTCCACGCGTTTGAGGAGGTTTTCGATCACGCCGATCTTGTCGGCGATCTTGGCCCCACCCAAGATGGCGACGAACGGGTGCTCCGGCTGCTCCAAAACATGCCGGAGAACCTCGACTTCGCGGGCGAGGAGGAACCCCGAAACGGACGGAAGAAGCCGCGCCACCCCTTCCGTGGACGCGTGGGCGCGGTGCGCCGTACCGAAGGCGTCGTTCACGTACACGTCTGCGAGGCGAGCCAGGCGTGCGGCGAAGTCGGGGTCGTTTTTCGTCTCTTCGGGATAGTAGCGGACGTTTTCCAAGAGGAGCACTTCGCCGGGGCGGAGCTCCTCCGCCATGCGTTCGACCTCGGGGCCGACGACGTCCGGAGCGAGCTTCACCGGCCGACCCAAAAGCTCTTCCAGGCGGGCGCGTACGGGCGCCAGCGAGAACTCCGGGGCAAACGGGGCCTTCGGCCGCCCCAGGTGGCTTACGAGGATCACGCGGGCCCCTTCGCCAAGGAGGTACTCGATCGTGGGAAGGGCTTCCCGAATTCGGCGGTCATCCGTGATCGCCCCGTCTTTGATCGGCACGTTGAAGTCCACGCGTACGAGAACGCGTTTCCCGCGTACGTCAATGTCGCGCACCGTCTTCTTGGCCATGATCCTCCCCCTCTGCCGTAACCGGGTCTTCCGCGCTCGGCGGTCCACCGTTGCGCACCGAGTCAAATTTTACTATACTTTTCGCACGAGGCAAAACGTACGGGCCGCCGACGCCGAGAGGGATCACACGCCGCGGCGCGCGAGGTATGCCGCGAGGTCCACGAGTCGATTGGCGTACCCCCACTCGTTGTCGTACCAAGCGATGACTTTGACGAGCGTCCCCTCGATGACCATCGTAGAGAGGCCGTCTACGATGGCCGAATGCGGGTTGCCGTTGTAGTCGCGGGAGACGAGGGGGAGGTCGGAGTAGGCGAGGATCCCCCGCATGGGACCTTCCGCCGCACGGCGGAAGAGCTCGTTTACCTCTTCGACGCTCGTAGGCCGCTCCACCTCGACCACGAGGTCGTTCACAGAGACGTTGGGGGTCGGCACGCGCATGGCCATTCCGTTCAGCTTCCCGTCGAGTTCGGGCAACACCTTGCCGATGGCGCGGGCGGCCCCCGTCGTGGTGGGAATGATGGACAGGGCGGCGGCGCGCGCGCGTCGGTAATCCTTGTGGGGAAGGTCGAGGATTTGCTGGTCGTTCGTGTACGAGTGGACGGTGGTCATAAAGCCCCGCTTAATCGTGAGGGCTTCGTGGAGCACCTTGGCCACAGGGGCGAGGCAGTTCGTCGTACACGACCCGTTGGAGATCACGTGGTGCTTCGCCGGGTCGTAACGGTCTTCGTTTACACCCATGACGACCGTCAGGTCGTCTCCCTTGGCCGGCGCGGAGATGATCACCTTTTTCGCACCGGCTTCCAGGTGCTTGGCGGCGTCCTCTCGGTTCGTAAAACGCCCCGTAGATTCGACGACGACCTCCACGCCGAGCTCGCGCCAGGGAAGTTTGGCCGGATCGCGTTCGGCGAGCACGCGGATCTTGCGCCCGTTTACGCAGAAGCCGTCGTCCTCGGGAACGACCTCCCAAGGCAAGGTCCCGTGGACCGAGTCGAAGCGAAAGAGGTGCGCGAGCATCGGTGCGTCCGTCAGGTCGTTCACCGCGACGATATCGATCTCGGGTACGCCCTTTTCGAGCCACGCGCGCAGGGTGAGCCTGCCGATGCGACCGAAGCCGTTGATGGCGACACGCACCATGACCTTCGGCAACCCCCTTGGAAAGAAAAGGTGGAAGGCAAACGCGACCCTTGCGACAAATCTCACCACAGGTTACGGTTGCTTGGAGGCGCCCGAAACATGCGCGTGGCGTGATCCATCCCACCGGAAATATACTCCAAGAAGGGAGAGGGCGCAAGGAAAAGACCCTTGCGCCCCATCGTCGGGCGTGCTATAATCCTCTTTGCACCCGGAAAACGGCGCGCCCCCGTAGCTCAGTGGATAGAGCAATGGCCTCCGGAGCCATGCGCGGGGGTTCGATTCCCTCCGGGGGCGCCATTTTATTGAGCTAAGAATTCTTAAAATTTTAAATACGAGAATCCCCGACGGAAACCTCCTCCCTCGAGCTTGGGGCGAGGAGGGACTTCTCCCGTTCGAGATGGATAAGGCGGTCGCTCAAGCCTTCGAGGTAGAGAAGGCGGTGCCTGTGGACCACCACCGTACGGTCCAGCCCGAGTCCCGTGCGGGTGCGCACGATCAGCGCTTCGTCGTCGACGAGGCGGAGGATCGTCCCGCCGACCTCGACGGGGCGACCGTCTCCCTGGAGATAGGCGAGGTATACCCTCTCCCCACGGGCAATCCATTCCTGGATCCTCCGGGAATTCCACACCGTCTCTCGCCCTCCCCGATACCGGGAATTCCTTCCTGGGTATCTTTTCTCCGCCCCCTTTGAGAAATCCTTCCCACAAACCAAAACTTGTCCGAATTTCCGTCTTCACGAAGAGAGCCGACTCGGATGGAAGAGGGTCCTCATCGATACGCAATTCCGACCCCGGGGAAGCGAAGGCAGAGAAAGCGGTTTTACCTTTATTGACCTATGGGAAAGAGGGCGGTACAATGGAAACCGGAAAGGACGGTGAACGCTCGTGATCATTCCTACGGTGGTAGAACGTTCTGGGCGCGGAGAACGCGCGTACGACATCTACTCGCGTCTCCTCAAGGACCGGATCATCTTCCTCGGTACGCCGATCGACGACGACGTGGCCAACCTCGTCGTCGCCCAACTCCTCTACCTCGCCGCAGAAGATCCGGAAAAGGACATTTCCTTGTACATCAATAGCCCCGGCGGATCGATTACCGCGGGCCTCGCCATCTACGACACGATGAAGTTCGTCCGACCTCCGGTAAATACGATTTGCGTGGGGATGTGCGCATCCATGGGGGCGTTCCTCCTCGCGGCGGGGACCCCGGGCAAGCGCTTTGCCCTGCCCAACAGCGAGATCATGATCCACCAGCCCTGGGGAGGGGCGGAAGGCCAGGCGACGGACATCGCGATCCACGCGCGGCGGATTTTGCGCATGCGCGACCGCCTCAACAGCCTTCTCTCCGAAATGACGGGACAGCCCCTTGCGCGCATCGCCCAGGATACGGAACGCGACCGCTTCCTCACCGCAGAAGAAGCAAAGGAGTACGGAATCATCGACCACGTGATTACGCGGCCCACGGACGTCCGCCTGGAGCACGCTTCGTAATCCCCTTTTCCGTCACGTCGAGGGGCGCACCAAATTGGTGCGCCCCTCGGCACGTTTTCGGGCGACGCTCTAGACTTCCACGGGGTATTCGTGGGAGAGGAACTTCGCGAGGGCCGCTACCGCCTCTTCGGCGTCGGGGCCGTCCGCAACGAGGACGACTTCCTCGCCAGCGGCAAGGGCGAGCCCCATGACGCCCATGATGCTCTTGGCGTTCACGCGGTGATCGCCCCGCTCGAGGTACACGTTGGCGCGAAAGCGATTCGCCTGCTGGACGAAGCGGGCAGCCGATCGGGCGCGGAGACCCCCGTGCAGGCGAATCGTCACCGGTTTCGTCACCAGGGCCACCTTTCGTCCCTCGCTTTCCTGCGAGAAAACCACGGAACTAAGGGTATTATACACCGCCGGGTTTTTCCCGCGCGACCTGCGAATGAAGTCGGCGGGAGATCTCGATGAGCCTCCGCATGCGGTGGTTGACGCCGGATTTCCCGATCGGACCCGACGGCACGTACCTCCCCAGCTCAGCGAGGCTGACCTCGGGATGCGCGAGTCGTGCCTCGGCAATCTCCCGCAGGGCAGGAGGAAGGGAGGCGAGCCCTATGGTCCTTTCGATGGTGCGAATCGCCTCGATTTGGCGCATGCTCGCCTCGATCGTCTTGGCGACGTTAGCCGTTTCTCCGTTTACGAGGCGGTTGACCTGGCTTTTGAGCTCCTTGATCGCCCGCGCATCCTCGAGTTCGAGGACGCCGTGCGTGGATTCGACGACCCGGAGAAACTCGACGATCTCCTCAACGTCCTTTAGGTAGAGGACGGGGCTCCCGCGGCGGAGGATCTCCTTGAAGTGCAGGGAAAAGGCGTCGGCGACTTCCCGAAGGAGTCTGGCTGCCTCCTCCGTAGGGGCGACGAGTTCTAGGTGGTACGGATGCGACTTCGGATCGCTCACCGTACCGCGGGCGAGAAAGGCGCCGCGGAGGAAGGCGCGTCGACAGGTAAGGGAGCGATGCCGCCGGAGAAACCTCCGCGCCAAACGCAAAGGGGAAGGACCTTCCAAGTCCCGAACTTCTGCACCTTCCGCCTTCGCCGTCAGAGAAAACAGGTGGAGAACGTCGGCATCGCCCAGGCGCAAAAGGTAGCGGCGGCGTTTGCGCAAGCGCTTTCCCGATTCGACGACGAGCTTCGGGACGACGCCAAACCCGCGCAGGCGATGGTACATCGCACGGGCAACGGCGGCATTTTCCGTAAGGAGGACGAAACCCCCGCCTTCCCGTTCCGCAGCGAGGAGGAAGAACCCGAGGACTTCCCCCAACGGGCAGTCGGCGCGGAGGGTACCTGCGCGGCGTACGAGTTCTCCCTTGACGACCTCCGTAAACGACGCGCCCAGTTGTTTCACCCCCTTACCGGTTCGCCCAAGAGCCCGAGCAACGCCTCCCCTACCTTTTCGCCGTCGTGGCGATAGTACGTGTCCCCCATCTGGGCGAAATCCCCCCGGATCACGCGGTACCCTTCGCGTTCGAGGAGTTCGCCGTCGTCGCGAACGGGGAATTGCCCGCCCGCCGCGTAGCGGGCGGCGACCTCTGGAGGAACCTCTCCCGTGTGGACGAGCACGGCGTCGAAGCAGCGCCTGCCCACGTGCTCCTCGACCGCCCGGAGGTGGCCCACGACGCCTAACCCGTCCGTCTCTCCGGGCTGCGTCATGAGGTTGACGACGTAGACCTTGGGGGCGGACGTGCGGCACAGGGCGTCCCGGAGCTCAGGAACGAGGAGGTTGGGAATCAAACTCGTAAAGAGGCTACCCGGTCCGAGAAGCACGAGTTCCGCCTTGAGGATCGCCTCCACCGCCTCGGGGAGGGCCGGGGGCGCCTCGGGAACGAGAAATACGCGGCGAATTCGCTTCCCCACCTCGGGAATCCGCGATTCTCCGACGACGACCGTCCCGTCCTCAAATTCCGCGGCGAGGTTGACGTTTGCGTTGGCTGCGGGCAAAACCCTCCCGCGCACGCGCAGGATTCGGCTGAGTTCGAACACGGCACGGGAGAAATCGCCGTAGACTTCCGTGAGGGCCGCGAGCAAGAGGTTGCCCACGCTGTGGCCGTTCAATGCGCCGTCGGTGCGAAAGCGGTACGCCATGAGCCGATCGAGGGGTGCTTCCGCCTCGGCAAGGGCGGTGAGGACGTTTCGCACGTCGCCCGGAGCTGGAATCCCGAGCTCTTCCCGCAAACGACCCGTCGAGCCGCCGTCGTCGGCAACGGTGACTATGGCCGTAATTTCAAAGGGACCGCGCTTGAGCCCACGCAAAAGTTGGGAAAGCCCCGAACCGCCGCCCATGGCGACGACGCGAAAGGTACGCATCTTCCCGGCTCCCCTCTCTTTGTCGCATGGAATGCCACTGTACGGCGTCCCGACCGCGGCCTCCTTGAAAGACGCTCATTCGGGCGGGGCGCACGCCGAAGACCGCTCGGCACGTTCGTCTTCTTCTCGGCGGACGTCGCGGTGAAACCGGCGCACTTCATACGTATCCGAAAGGCGGGCGGCAAGTTCCTCGGCGATGGCCACGGAACGATGGCGTCCGCCCGTACACCCTATGGCGACGACGACTTCCGGTTTCCCTTCGCGTTCGTAGCGGGGAAGGAGGAAGCGAAGGAGGTCTTCTACCCGGGAAACGAACTCAGACGCATCGGGATCCGCCATGACGTACTCCCGCACCTGCGAATCGCACCCTGTGCGCGGCCGAAGCTCGGGGTCGTAGTGGGGGTTGCGCAAGAAGCGCACGTCGAACACGAGGTCGGCATCCAACGGAAGGCCATATTTAAACCCGAAGGTGAGGAGGTGCACCTGCACCCGGGTTCTGCCGTCATCGCGCAGCACATGGCGAAAGAGGGTCTCCCGCAGCTCCTCCGGGCGCAGGTGCGTCGTATCGAAGACGAGGTCGGCCTTCGCCCGAAGTTCTTCGAGCAGCGCGCGCTCGCGGCGAACGGCGTCGAGGAGGGAGCCTTCGTCCGCGATGGGGTGACGCCGCCGCGTCTCTTTGTACCTCCGTATGAGCACTTCGTCGCTCGCCTCGAAAAAGAGGATCGTAGGGCGAATGCCCAGGCGCAACAGATCCGCGTACCCTTCCTTCCAAGCGGCGAGAAGGCCGCGCCCGCGGGCGTCGATTACGACGGCGACGTTTCGAATCCTCCCTTCGGCGCGGATCACGAGTTCGCCGAGCTTTCCCAAAAGGGATGGAGGGAGGTTGTCAACGCAGAAAAACCCCGCTTCCTCGAGGCTTCGCAGGGCCACCGTCTTTCCCGCTCCCGACAGTCCGGAAAGGAGGAAAAAGCGCACGTCTTCCATCGCCCGTCTCCCTCCCTCCCGCGGTTGGTCTCCCAAGCGTTGCTCGGCGCGCGGTCCTTCAGTCGGTTTCTTCGTCGGGAGCGTCCTCTTCGGAGTCCCAAAGTACGAGGGACATCACGGTTCGGCCCTTACACGGGGAGTGTTCCCGTGAGGCGGTGGGCGACGAGGGTGTAGTCTTCTTGGTAGAGAAACTCGCCGTGAAGGAACGACTCGCTTCCCAAAAGTTCGAGAATTGCGCGGCGGTCGCCGTCGGGCATGGGGAGAAAGTCGAGGTGCTCGACCTTCTGCCAGGCGAGGCTCCCCTCGCGGCAGAGGAAATCCACCTCCCCTTCCCACCGAGTGACCTCGAAGGTGTATAGCCTCCGCTCTTCCTTGGCGTCGTCGACGAACCGCAGGACGAACTCCCCCCGAAGGCGCATCTCGAGCGGGCGAAGTCCCGTCTCTTCGAAAACCTCACGGACAACGCCTTCCTCCGGGGATTCCCCCGGCTCGAGTTTTCCTCCGGGCAAAAACCAAAAGCCCGTGCTCGGCTTGCGGATCATGAGGATTCCTTCCGGCGAACGCAGAAGGGCGTTTACGATGGTCTTCATGCCGGTCACCTCACCGCCCTCTACTATAGCACCTTCACCTTTCGGGTACCACGTGCCCGTGCGCCGTGCGGGGATTCGGGAAAAAAAAATCGCGGGGTCGTCGTCCCCGCCGGAAACGGACCTCTATGGTGAAAGGGGGTCATTGCACCTTTAGCGTACACCCCCGATGCGCCCCACGGGTTAAGGTCCGTTCACAGGAACCTTAAAAGTTTGTTACACGGGTCACGTCCCTCTGCCGTAGGGCGCCTTACGGATGGACGGGCCGGCCTTCCTTGATCGCCTCCACGTACGCGAGGGCGCTCATTGCCGCCACGCTGCCGTCGCCGACGGCCGTGGCAACCTGCTTCAGCTCCTTTTTGCGGACGTCACCAGCGGCGAAGATTCCCGGAACGGCGGTCCGCATGGATTCGTCCGTGAGGACGTAACCTTGTTCGTCCGTGATGCCCAGAGAGCGGAATGCGGCGGAGTTGGGTTCCACGCCAATGTAGATGAACACCCCGTCCGTGGGGCGCACCCATTCTTCCCCGGTCACGACGTTCTTCAGGCGCACCGCCTCCACGCGCTTGTCGCCGAGGATTTCCGTGACTACCGTGTTCCAGATCACGTCCGTGCGCTCGTTGCGGAAGAAGCGGTCCTGGAGCGTCTTGATCGCCCGAAACTTGTCGCGTCGGTGGACGACGGTCACCTTGCGGGCGAAGCGCGTGAGGTACGTGGCTTCCTCCACGGCCGAGTCCCCGCCGCCGACGACGATGACGTCCTTATCCTTGAAAAACGCGCCGTCGCACACCGCGCACCAGGAAACGCCGCGCCCTGCGAGGCGATCTTCGCCGGGCACCCCCAGACGCTTGTTGTCCGCACCCGTCGCCAAGATTACCGCGTAGGCGAGGTACCGGCTCCCTTCGGCCGTGAACACGGCCCAGCGGTCGCCTTCCTTTTCCAGACCTGTGACCTCTCCGTGGGTGTGCTCGGCTCCGAACTTGAGGGCGTGTTCGAACATGATGGCGGCGAGCTCCGAACCCTTGATCGACGGATACCCCGGGTAGTTTTCGATTTCCTCCGTGTTCGTCATCTGGCCGCCGTGGACGTTCTTTTCCACGAGTAAGGTAGAGAGCTGGGCACGCGAGGCGTACAGCGCAGCGGTCATCCCTGCGGGGCCCGCACCGACGATTACGACGTCGTACTCCTTCGTCTCCGGCCCTCCGAGGCCGCCGATCGTAAACCCGAAGCCACCTACCATATCGACGCGATCCCTCCCGATCGGTGTTGTCGTATGCGGCTCCCGAAGCTGCGCGGGAAACGCCGTAGAGGCAAAACAACCACCCCCGCACGGTGCGGGCGGGGGTTACCTGGGATTTCCCGAAAGCCCGTCGGATCGAGAGATCCTGCCTCGGCACCATCCTACCAGCTCCCCCTCCGTTTTGCAAAGGGAGAGGGTACAGCGAACACCCTTCACTCGTCTGCGACGTCGTACTCCGCCTTTCCCGCTACGCCTGCGCTGAGGCCACGGCGTTCGGGAGAGGGAGAAAGCGCGTCCCCGAGCGCCATTCCGAAGGCGCGAAAGAGCGCTTCCCAGAGGTGATGGCCGTGTCTCGGGCGTACGCGGAGGAGATCGAGGTGGAGCGTGGCGCCGGCCCCTTGGACGAACCCCTCGAAAAAGGCCACGAGGTCTTCGGACGATACCCCCTCTGTCTCTTCGGGAAAGCGTTCGTCCACGTCCAGGTGGAGGTACGCCCGGCCTTCAAAGGCGAGAACGGCGCGGGCGAGCGCCTCGTCGAGTGCGGCGTAGGCGTAGGCGAAGCCGCGAACGCCGCGTTCCGCGAGCCGGTCGTGAAGCCGCGCCGCCGCGCGGCCGAAGGCCGTACCGACGTCTTCCGTGACGAGGTGGCGTAGGGGGAAGTGCGTGAGTTCTACGTCCACCTCGATTCCGAGGCCGCTCCGCCACGCAACCTGCTCGAGCATGTGGCTAAAAAACGGGTGCGGCGTCCGAAGCGCAAACTTCACGTCCGGGGTCGCCCCGCGAACGGCGAGGCCCACGACGACGCGCGATTCCCGCGTCGTACGCACGACGCGCACGCGAGGAAGGGCTTCGGAACGCGTTTCGGCATCGTTCACCCGCATCACCCCTTGTTTCCTTCTTGGAGTCGTACGCGGACGGCTTCGAGGTGGGCGGGAAACCCTTCTACGTTGGCGAAGGCCACGGCGTGGGGTCCGAGGGCACGCAGCCCTTCGGGCGTTACGTAGGCGAGGGAAGTGCGCTTCAAAAAGTCGTGGACGCTCACCCCGGAACTCCAGCGGGCAGCTCCCCCCGTAGGAAGGATTGCGTTTACCCCGACGACGAAGTTGCCCAAAGGGATCGTCGTGTGCGGGCCGACGAGAATCTCACCGGCATTCTGCAGGCGGAAGACGGCCGCCATAGGATCGGAAACGTGGAGGAGGAGGTGTTCCGGGGCGTAGAGGTCGGCAAAGGCAAACGCCGTTTCCAAATCCGGAGTGAGCACCGCTCCGCCGTATGCGGCAAAAACGTTGCGCACGAACGAACGGCGCGGTTCGGGAAGACTCTCCACAAGCTCGGGAAGGAGCTCCGCCACCGCTTCCACGAGCTTTCGCGACGGCGTCACGAGGAGGGCGGCGGATTCGGGGCCGTGTTCCGCTTCGACGAGGAGGTCGCGGGCGACCCAATCCGGTCGGGCGGACGCATCGACGAGGATGAGGGCTTCCGAAGGCCCCGCAGGCAGTCCTGGGTCGATGCTCCCGTACAAGAGGCGCTTCGCTTGGGTGACGTAGCGGTTGCCCGGACCGAGGATCTTGGGGAAACGAGGTACGCTCTCCGTCCCGAAGGCCGCCGCCGCCACCGCCTGGGCCCCGCCCACCTTGTACACCTCGCGGATGCCGAGGACCTCGGCGGCGTAGGCCACGGCAGGGTCGAGAGTTCCTTCGGCGTTGGGGGGCGTAAACACGGCGATCTTCGGCACCCCGGCAACCTGGGCGGGTACGGCGAGCATGAGGAGTACAGAAGGAAAGCTTCCCTTGCCCCGCGGCACGTAGAGGGCGACAGAGGGAATAGGGGTCACCTTTTCTCCGGCAAACACCCCGGGGACGACCTCGCCCCAGCTGATCGGCGGGGGCAGCTGGCGTTCGTGGTGTCGACGGATGTTCGCCGCCGCCGCATCGATCGCTTCGCAGACGTCCGGCCGCTCTCGGCGAAGGCGTTCCGCCTGAGCGGCGATTTCACCTTCGTCGGCGCGAATCCTCCCCCCCGGGAGGCTTACGCCGTCAAACCGACGCGTGAATTCGAGCAGTGCCGCGTCGCCGCGAAGGCGCACGTCTTCGAGGATGGCGCGAACCGCTTCTTCCGTCGCGGCGATGTCCGCCTCCGCACGGCGGAGGAGGCGTTGGAAATCCGGATCGCCTTCTCGACCCGGAGCGTAGGCGTAGATGCGGAGCAACGGGTTTCCCTCCCCTCGCCCGGGTGCCTCGACTTCCCGGGCGCGTACAAACTCATCCCTTTCGCGGAAAAGCGCGGGTGTGCTTTACGTCGCGGGCACCCTCTAGCCTCCGATACAAGGCCGAGGCCACTGCCCCAAAGTCCATCTCGAGCTCCGCAAGGAGCACGCTTACGTGGTAGAGCACGTCGGCGAGCTCTTCGGCGAGCTCGTCCTTGCGCCCCGCCTGCGCGGCGAGGATCGCTTCCGTGGTCTCCTCGCCGATCTTCTTGAGGATCTTTTCCCGCCCCTCGCGAAAGAGGTAGGCGGTGTAGGACTTCTCCGGAGGTTCGGTGCGGCGCGCGGCGATCACGCGCGCGAGGCGTTCCAAGACGAACCCAAGATCCCGAGCGGCAAGCCCTTCGAAAGGGGGCGGCTCCGAGGCGAGGTACGACGGAGGAAAGGGGTAGGACCATTGCCCTTCGGAGCTTGCCTCCGAGCCGGAGGGCGGAGGGGCAGAAGGGGCCCCTTCGTCTTCCGTCCGGCCTTCCGCCCGAATCAGGAGGGGGCGGTGGAAGCACGACCACTCCCCCGTGTGGCAGGCCGGACCGAGTGGGTGCACGTACGCGGCGAGCGCGTCGCCGTCGCAGTCGAGGACGAGAGCCTCGACCTTTTGGCGGTTGTGGGAAGTTTCGCCTTTGTGCCAAAGCGCGCGGCGCGAACGGCTGTAGAGCCAGGTTTCCCCCGTCTCCAGCGTCCGACGAAGGGCCTCTTCGTCCATGTACGCGAGGGTGAGGAGGTCCTTCGTCCGCGCGTCCACGAGGACGACGGGGAGAAGCCCGTCCGTAAACCGAACCGCCTGCCAAAACTCCTCACGCGTAAGCGCGGGCACCGTATCGCCTCCTCTCTCGCATGGGTGTGCGGAAGCCCGGCCCACGGCGACATCACGCGGACGGGGGGAGATGTACGGGAATTCCACGGCGCGCGAGCGCCTCCTTTACCTCACGTACGGTGAGGATCCGGTCGTGAAAGACGGAAGCCGCGAGGGCCGCTTGGGCCCGCGTCCGTTCGAAGACCTCGATGAAGTGCTCGAGCTTCCCCGCCCCGCCGGAGGCGATCACGGGTACGGGAACTTCTCGGGCGATGCAGTCCGTAAGGAGCAAGTCGTACCCCCGTTGCACGCCGTCGGCGTCTACGCTCGTGAGGAGGATTTCGCCCACGCCACGCTCGACGGCCTCCCGGGCAAAGGCGCGGGCGGAGTACTCCGTAAGTACCTTTCCTCCGCGAATGGCGACGACGTAGCCTCGGTCCTCCGTCCACTTCGCGTCGAGGGCGAGGATGAGGCGTTCGGAGCCCACACTTCGGGCCACTTCTTCCAGGAATGCCGGACGTTCGACCGCATAGGAGCCGACGGATACCTGCGTCGCTCCGGCGTCCAAGAGCCGAAGCACGTCGTCCAACGAGCGGATCCCGCCGCCGACGATGAGGGGTAGGTTCGTGCGCGAGCGTACCGCACGCACGAGGTCGAGTCGCGTCGCGCGCCCCTCTTCCGTGGCGGAAATGTCGAGCACGGCGAGGGCGTCGGCTCCCTCCTCCGCATACCGGGCGGCGAGCTCGGCAACATCTCCGATGTCCCGCAGGGCGATAAAGCGGACTCCTTTGACTACCCGACCATCCTTTGTATCCAAGCAAGGGATGATTCGGCGAGGGGCTTGGGAACGAACCGCATCCTTTTCGGGGGCGGAAACGGTTTCCGCACACGCATCCGACGACGTTCCGTCTCGAGGTTTTTCGAATTCGGCTCCCACGGCGGTCTCCTCCTTACGGATCCGACTGCCAAAACTCGGGGAAAAGTTTCGAGGGCGTGACCTTCGTCCTCGCGACAGACCGGAGTACCCGCCCCCGCGCGTTACGCCTGCCGTTCTCTGGAAACGTCCTCGGCGTTCTCGGGAGGGACAAACAGCTCCCAGGGAATGCGCCCTTCGAGGAAGGCACGGCCGACCACGACGCCGGAAATTCCCCGCGGAGCGTATTCCCGCACCCGAATCACGTCCTCCGCGGTGTGAACACCGCCGGCGATGACGACGGAAAACCCCCGATCGGCGAGAACCAGCGCCCCCTCGAGGTCGACGCCCGAAAGCGTCCCATCGCGTTCGACGTCCGTGTAGAGCACGCGGCGGACGCCGGCCCCTGCGAGTTCGCGGGCGACGTCGTCGAGGTCGCGTTCGAGGGCTTCGGTCCAGCCGCGAAGCTGAACGCGGCCGCGGCGGACGTCCAGGGCCACCGTGACACGCTCTCCGCCTCGGTCGAGGATCTCTCTCAGGAACGCCGGATCCGTAAGCGCCCGCGTTCCTACGACCGGCCAGTCAACCCCGAGAGAGACGTAGCGAAGAAAGGTTTCGAGGTCGCGGATCCCGCCGCCGACTTGGAGGCGAAAGCCGCGCGCCTTGAATTGGGCTACGAGGGGGAGAATTTGCGGCGTACCCGTAAACGCCCCCCCCAAGTCGACGAGGTGGACGTACGGAATTCCTTGGGCGGTGAGCCTGTCGGCCCATTCTAGGGGATCGCCGAAGGTAAGGCGCTCGTGTGGGTTTCCGCGTACGAGGCTTACAACTTCCCCGTCCAAGATGTCTAACGCCGGAAAGACCGTGAACAACGCGTTTCCCCCCTCAGCCTTCCGGGTCAGGCGGCCGTACGGACAAGGCAGCTTCGAGGCAGGCGGTCAGGGCGGCGATCGCTTCGTCCTTGAGGCGCAAGCTCGCCCGATTGGCAACGAGTCGGGCGGTGACGGGGGCGATGGTCTCGTATTCCTCGAGGCCGTTTTCCCGCAACGTCCGCCCCGTCGCTACGATGTCGACGATGAGGTCGGCAAGGCCGACGACGGGGGCGAGCTCGATCGAACCGCTCAAGGCGATGACGTCGGGATACAGCCCGCGGCTGGCGAAAAACTCCCGCGCCACCCTCGGGTACTTCGTGGCCACACGCAGGGCCTGAGGGCCTACTTCCCGGTACGTACGCCCGCGCCCTTCCTTACGCCCGGCCACCACGAGGCGGCACGCCCCGATCCCCAAATCGAAGAGTTCGTAGACGTCCTCGCCGGCCTCGAGAAGGACGTCCTTGCCCACGATTCCCACGTCCGCCACGCCGTAGCGTACGTACACGGGAATGTCCACGGGCTTAGCCAAAAGAAAACGCCGTCCTTCGTGTTCCCATACGAGGCGCCTGGGTTCCTCCGCAACGCCGAGGGGGCACCCCGCGCGGGCGAAAAGCTCCCCGACCTCGGAAAAGAGCCGCCCCTTGGGGACGGCGATCGTGAGCCCGCGCGCCGCGTCCACCATCTCCCTTCCCCCCTTGCGCAGGAGGCGAATGAGCCTTCGCCGCGCTTCTGTCCTAGGAAAACACCCGAACCTCCACGCTTTCCGCGATCCCCAAACCTGCGGGTACGGAAGAGGCGGCGACGGTCGCACCCGCGACGTCGTGCAAAGGTTCGAGGACGGCCACCCTTCCCGTACGCCGCACCTCTTCCGCCTCCCGAAACGCCTCGGAAAAGCGCTCCGGCGCAAAGAGGATCCGTACGACGGGCGGCGACGGTGGCGGAGGGAGGAGAGATGCGAGAAGCCCCGCGTCGACCGCAAACCCCAAAGCCGGAAGACCCCGCTCCCCTTCCCGGGTGAGGAGGGAGTCGTACCGTCCGCCTACGAGGAGGGGAACCCCCGTGCCCGCGACGAATCCTTCGACCACGATTCCCGAGTAGTAGGCATGTTTGGGCAGCATCGGGAGGTCGACGTAGAGCGCGCCTCCCCGACCAATTCGGTCGAGGTGCTCGGCCACGGCCTTGAGTTCTCCGACGGGCGGCGGCAAATCGGCACCCCAAGGCCCCTCGCGCACCAGGCGGTCAAACACAGACGCCGGCTCCCCACGCCAAGAGAGGAACCGCGCGAGGATTTCCCGCGCCCCGGGATCGAGAAGTTGGGCTTCCCGCCGGAAACGCACCCAATCGCGTTCGCGCAAGGCGGCGTGGAGGGATGCCGCCTTCCCGCCGGAGACCCCGAGTACCTCGAGGAGGTACGGGAAAAACCTCGCGTGGCCGATTGCCACGCGAAACCGTCGGCCGGAGAGGGATAGGGCTTCCTCGGCAAGGGCCAAAACTTCGACCTCCCCCCACGGCGGGGACAGGCCCACGAGTTCTAGACCTACTTGCCTCCAGGTCGCCCGCTCTCCCCCGCCGTTCGTACGACGAAAGACGTCGATGGCGTACATGAGGCGGACGGGGACGTCGGCCATGTGCGGAAGGAGGTTCTTCAAAAAGCGGACTACGGGCAACGTACCGTCCGGCCGCAAATAGAGGAGTTCGCCGTGGGGGCCGATGAGCGTAAACGCCTGCGCTTCGTCCACGCCCAAGGCGCGCATGGCCTTGGCTTCCTCGACGGCAGATGGAACGAAGGGAAGGTACCCCCAGGCGGAAAAGCGCCCAAGGAGTTCGCGCTCCACGCGCTCCCTCCGCCGCACCTCCTCGGGCAGGAGGTCGCCAAATCCCACGGGTACGGAAAAGCGTGCGACTTCCCCCATCGCCCTCTTCCCTTTCCCAGCGTTTCTCGGGTGCGGCACCCCGCCGTTAGGCGCTCCTTTACCTTGGTACCATGGTAGCGAAGTAAAGACATCCTCAGTGTACAGGCGTGCCCGAGGAAAGTCAAGAAAAAAAGCCCTCCTCTACTTCTGCGTGTTACAATGGTCGCAAAGAAGTATGCGCTTTCATCACTTTGTACGGGAGGGCTGTAGCATGAAGCTTTTGGCATCCGCGTCGCGCCGTCGTTTCGCGAAGGCAACGTGTACCGCATATACCCCTACGTGCATCGAATGACCAACGTCGAAACGGTGTTCGTGGACGCATACCTCGTGGGGAAGGTCCTCTACCCGGAACGCTTTGCCGATGTCGACGTCCGGAAAAAAGCCGAAGAAATCTACGGGTTTTTCTTCGGCGAAAAGGGCAAAGGCGTTTTGGAGGCGATCGAACGTGAACTTGGCCCTGCAGGCAAGATCGATCTTAGAAGCGGAAAGCAATAAACCTCTAGCCTAACATGCAAAAAAGGGCGCGCCTTGGGTCGCACCCTATCGCCTTACACATGTAAAGATACAGCCAGCGTCAAAGCCGTCCGGAAGAACCGCCCTCGCGCGTGC
The DNA here is from genome assembly GCF_003633725.1 of Brockia lithotrophica. NCBI lineage: Bacteria > Bacillati > Bacillota > Bacilli > Thermicanales > Thermicanaceae > Brockia > Brockia lithotrophica. Next base: position 59,464 of record NZ_RBIJ01000002.1, read on the forward strand.
GAGAGAGCGCGATGAGAAGCTCGTGCGGAGAAAAAAGAAGGGGTGCATCTCCGTCAGCGTTCGTGCGGGCGAGGGGGCTCCACCCCGCCCAAGCAAAGTGCACGCCGGCACCCTGTGCCGCCAGGCGATCTTCGGGCTGGTCTCCGATCATGAGGGCGTAGGTCGGTGGAACCTTCAGGCGGGCGAGAGCGGTGCGCACGGGTTCCGGATCCGGCTTGTGGCGCTCCACGTCCTGATAGGCGACGAGCGTGGCAAAGCACGGGGCGAGGCCCAACTTGTGTACCCCGTATTCCAGCGTGCGCCGGTGGCGGTTTGTCACGACGGCGGCGGATATCCCGGCTTCTTTGAGGGCACGGAGGAGTTCGGGAACGCCGGGGAAGACGCGCACGCCCTCGGCAAAGCGGCGTTCGTGGTCCTCCCGGTAGCGCGCGGCGAGTCGGGCGTACTCTTCCTCCGTTCGGCCGGGAAAATACAGGCGCAACTGGGCGTCGAGGGTGAGGCCTAGGTTGCGCCGTACGTCTTCGGGGCGAAAGCGCCCCGGGGCCTCCTCTTCGAGAAGGCGCATCATGCTCTCTACGATGAGACGCTCGGTGTCCACGAGCGTACCGTCGAAGTCGAAGAGGACGGCCCGGACATGGGCGAGGTCGGGGAAGGGATGTCCGTCCCGGGCGGAGGGCAGGGGCATGCGTTCGTTCATTTTGCGTCTCCCTTCGTGTCGCGTGCGTCGCGTTCTTCCCGAGTGGCGGACGGCAGCGTATCCGCTTCGCCTCGGCCCGTGTGCGAATCCTCCCGTCGTTCGTCACCGTTCTCCTGTCCTTCCAAGAGAAGGGGGCTTCCCGGCAAGACGAGCGGATCGGCGTAGCGCACGGACGGGCGGCGGAGCGCCGCCCAGACGAGTCCCAGAACCCCCGTGGCGACAAGGAGGAGGCTCACGACCTGGGCGGCCCGGAGCGTGGGGGAGAGCATGAGGGAATCCGTCCGCAACCCTTCAATGTAAAAACGCCCCACAGAATACCACACGAGATAGGAAAAGAGGAGACTTCCGCGGGGAAGGTTGTACCTTCGCAAGGTGAGAAGCACGAGGAAACCGAGAAAGTCCCAGACGGATTCGTAGAGAAACGTAGGGTGGACGTAGGTTCCCCCGATGTACATCTGCTCGATGATCCAGTCCGGGAGGTGGAGGGATTCGAGAAAAGACCGAGAGACCGGACCGCCGTGGGCTTCTTGGTTGAAGAAGTTTCCCCACCGCCCGATCGCTTGCCCGAGGATCAGGCTCGGTGCCGCGAGGTCGAGAAGGCCCAAGAAGTCGAGGCGCATCCTCCGGGCGTACCACCAACCGACGAGAAAAGCGCCGATGAGGGCGCCGTGGATGGCGAGGCCTCCCTTCCAGACGGCGAGAATGTCCTCCGGATGCAGGCGGTAGTAGTCCCACGTAAAGGCGACGTAGTAGAGGCGGGCAAAGATCACGGCCACGGGAACGCCATACAAGAGGAGGTCGAGAAAGACGTCTACGGGCAGGCCGTAGCGCCTTTTCCCTTCCCGGGCGGCGACGAAAAAGCCGAGGAGCGCGCCGAGGCCGATGAGGAGGCCGTACCAGCGCACGGCGATGGGGCCGAGCTGCACGGCGATAGGGGAAAGCGGTGGACGGTGGGGCATGGTCGGAAGAAACCTCCCAAAAGTACGAATTAGGCCTTTTCGTCGAGCACCTGGCCGAGGCGCTCGGCGAATTCGCGGGCGGAGTGGTACCCCATCTGTTTCAGGCGGAACTGCATGGCCGCCACTTCGATGAGCACCGCGAGGTTGCGGCCCGGCCGCACGGGGAGCACGACCATGGGTACCTCGACGTCGAGGAGGCGCGTGGTCGTCTCATCGAGACCCAGGCGGTCGTAAGAGCGATCTTCATTCCACGGTTCGAGGTGGATCACGAGGGCGATGCTTTGGCTTTCCTTGACCGCCCCTGCACCGAAGAGGGCCATGACGTCCAAGACGCCGAGGCCGCGGATTTCGATGAGGTTGGCAATTACGTCTGGAGCCTCCCCCACGAGGCCGTTGTCTGAGGTCTTGTGTATTTCCACAGCGTCGTCGGCGACGAGGCGGTGGCCACGCTTCACGAGTTCCAGCGCCGTTTCGCTCTTCCCGATCCCGCTCTCCCCGGTGAGCAAGATCCCGATCCCGTACACCTCTACGAGGACTCCGTGGATCGTCGTGCGCGGGGCGAGTTCCGCCTCGAGGAAGCTCGTGAGCTTGCCCATGAGGTGCGTCGTCGGGACGTCCGAAAGGAGAACGGGGACGGCGGCCTCTTCGGCGGCGGAAAGGAGTTCGGGAGGGGCTGCCTCGCCGTGGGCGACGACGACGCACGGAGTTTCGGGAGATAGGAGGCGGCGAAAACGCTCGAAGCGGAGGGAGGCGGGGAGGTCGGCGACGAAAGACACTTCCGTCTTCCCGAGGACCTGCACGCGCTCGGGCGGATGGTAGGCAAAGTGACCGGCCAGGGCGAGCCCCGGGCGGTGGAGTTCGCTCACGAGGATGGGGCGCCTAAGACCCGCCGCACCGGCCACGAGGGTGAAACCGAAGCGGCGGACCAGGTGTTCCACGACGAGCGGTTCGCCGGGGCGACGCGTGCGCAGAGGAAAGGAGCGAAGCGCCGTGTGAAACGGCGCGCGCGGCGAAAACCGGGGCTCGCCGGTTTCTTCTGTAAGGGAACCGTCGTCGATCCGCTTCGGCGACACGCGTCTCACCCTTTCGTCTTTCGGGTTTCCCGGGTGGTATCGTCGGTCCTAACCCTCGTTGCCTTGCTCACGCACGGAAAGGGGGACGCGCTCCCGCGAGAGGATTTCCCGAAGGAAGCGCCCCGTGTGCGAGCGCTCTACGGCCGCAACCTCCTCGGGCGTCCCTGCGGCGACGATTTCCCCGCCCCCCGCTCCGCCTTCCGGACCGAGGTCGATGATGTAGTCGGCGGACTTCATCACGTCGGGATTGTGCTCGATGACGATCACCGTGTTTCCCTGATCGACGAGGCGCTGGAGCACCTCGAGCAGGCGACGGACGTCGTCGAAATGGAGACCGGTCGTCGGCTCATCCAAGATGTACACCGTCCGCCCGTTCGTCCGGCGGTGAAGCTCGGCGGCGAGTTTCACGCGCTGCGCCTCGCCTCCCGAGAGGGTCGGCGCCGGTTGCCCGAGGCGAATGTACCCGAGGCCCACGTCTTGGAGGATCTTGAGGTGGCGCTCGACGGCGGGAATCGCGGCGAAAAACTCGTACGCCTCATCCACGGTCATCTCCAGGACGTCGGCGATCGTCTTCCCCCGGTAGCGTACTTCGAGGGTCTCCTTGTTGTAACGCTTCCCCTTGCACACGTCGCACGTCACGTAGACGTCGGGGAGGAAGTGCATTTCGATGCGGACGACGCCGTCGCCCTTGCACGCCTCGCACCGCCCGCCTCGGAGGTTGAAGCTGAAGCGCGCCTTTGTGTACCCGCGCATCCGCGCCTCGGGCGTCTGGGCGAAGAGTTCGCGAATGTGGTCGAAGACGCCCGTATACGTCGCCGGGTTGGAACGCGGAGTCCTTCCGATGGGCGACTGGTCGATCTGCACGACCTTGTCCACGTACTCAAGGCCGGAAATCCCCGCGTGGGCGCCGGGACGCACGCGGGCGCCGTGGAGCTTTTGGGCGAGGGCGCGGTAGAGGATCTCGTTGACGAGCGTGCTCTTTCCCGAGCCGGAAACCCCCGTGACGACCGTGAACACCCCCAGGGGGAAGGCGACGTCGATGTTCTTGAGGTTGTGCTCCCGCGCCCCGTGGACGACGAGCCAGCGGCCGTCCGGTTTCCTCCGCGCGGCGGGTACGGGAATCGATCGCCGTCCGGAGAGGTACTGTCCCGTGAGCGATTCCGGATGGCGGGCGATTTCGTCGGGCGTTCCCGCGGCGACGACGCGGCCGCCGTGTTCCCCCGCACCGGGGCCGATGTCCACGACGTAGTCGGCAGCCCGGATCGTCTCTTCGTCGTGCTCGACGACCACCACCGTGTTCCCGAGGTCGCGCAGCTTCTGGAGCGCGCGGATGAGCCGCGCCGTGTCCCGCGGGTGCAGGCCGATGCTCGGCTCGTCGAGGACGTAGAGGACGCCCGTGAGGCCGGAACCGATCTGGGTGGCGAGGCGAATCCGCTGTGCCTCCCCACCGGAGAGGGTGCGCGTCGGCCGGTCGAGCGTGAGGTAGTCGAGCCCCACCTCTTGGAGGAAACTCAGACGGGCGAGGATTTCCTTGAGGATCGGGCGGGCGATCTGCGCCTCTCGAGGGGGAAACTCCAAGGTGCGGAAAAACTCCAGCGCCTCCCGCACCGTGAGGGCGCTTACCTCGGCGATGGATTTTCCCGCTACCTTGACGGCGAGGGCTTCGGGGCGAAGCCGCGTCCCACCGCAGGCACCGCACACCTCTTCCGTCATGTATCCCTCGATCCACTCGCGCACGGCTTCGGAGTCGGTCTCCCGGTAGCGGCGCTCGAGCAGGGGGACGAACCCCTCGAAGCGCACGGCGACATCGCGGGTAGACCCGAATTCGTTTTGGTACCGAAAACGGACGACGTCCTCGCCTCCGTAGAGGAGGACGTGCCGCGCCTCATCGGGAAGGTCCCGGAACGGAGTACGGGTGTCGATCCCGTAGTGGGCGGCCACGGCTTCGAGGAGCTGCTCGTAGTACGTACCGCGGGATTCGGCCACGGGGGCGATCGCCCCTTCGGACAGCGATTTCCCCGGATCGGGAACGACGAGGTCGGGATCGACGCGAAGGGTCGCTCCGAGCCCGTGGCATACGGGACACGCCCCGTGGGGACTGTTGAAGGAAAACAGGCGGGGAGTGAGCTCGCCGATCGTAAACCCGCAGATCGGACACGCGTACTTCGCGCTCAAGGTGAAGCTCTCCCCGCCCACGACCTCGACGGTGACGAGGCCGTCGCCGAGGGCGATGGCCGTCTCGAGGGAATCGGCAAGCCGACGCTCGATCCCCTCTCGCCGCACGAGCCGGTCGACCACCACCTCGATCGTGTGGCGACGGTTTTTGTCGAGAACGATGTCCTCGCCGAGCTCGCGGAGCTCGCCGTCCACCTTTACGCGCACAAACCCCTGGCGCCGCAGTTCTTCGAAGACGCGTACGTGCTCACCCTTCCGATCCCGTACGACGGGGGCGAGGAGGAGAAAGCGGGTGCCTTCCGGCAGGGCGAGAATTCTTTCGACCATCTGTTCAACGGTTTGGGCGGCAATGGGAATTCCGTGCACGGGACAGGTCGGCGTGCCCGCGCGGGCAAAGAGGAGGCGCAGGTAGTCGTAAATTTCCGTGACCGTCCCCACGGTGGAGCGTGGGTTGTGGCTGTGGCCCTTTTGGTCGATGGCGATGGCGGGGGAGAGGCCGTCGATGGCGTCTACGTCCGGCTTATCCATGAGCCCGAGGAATTGCCGCGCGTACGCGGAAAGGGACTCCACATAGCGCCGCTGCCCTTCCGCGTACAAGGTGTCGAAGGCGAGGGAGCTCTTCCCCGAACCCGACAGTCCCGTGAACACGATGAGGCGGTTCTTAGGGAGGTCGAGGTCGATCCCCTTTAGGTTGTGGACGCGCGCTCCGCGGATGGCGATGACGTCCCGCCGTGCCTCGCCCCGGAACGCCGCTTCTTCAGCCATGCACGATCCCCCTTGAGCTCGATGAGCAAATCCCGAATCTCCGCCGCCCGTTCGAAGTCCAGATGCTCAGCCGCCTCCCGCATTTCCTGCTCCAGGAGGGCGATGGTCTCGTCGTCCACCGGCCCCGAACCCACGCCGTAGCGCCGGCGCAGCTTCTCCCAGGCGCGCGAGCGTCCCGCGTCGCTGGGGCGCGTCGCCCGTGTGAACTCGTGGACGGCCTTGCGCACGGTTTCCGGCGTGATCCCGTGCTCGCGGTTGTACGCTTCCTGAATCCGCCGCCGGCGGTAGGTCTCATCGATCGCCCGACGCATTGCTTCCGTGACCGTGTCCGCGTAGAGGATCACGGTCCCGTTCGCGTTGCGCGCCGCACGGCCGATCGTCTGGATGAGCGAAGTCTCGCTCCGGAGGAAGCCCTCTTTGTCCGCGTCGAGAATGGCCACGAGGGAGACCTCCGGCACGTCGAGCCCTTCGCGGAGGAGGTTGATGCCCACGAGGACGTCGAACTCGCCCAGCCGCAGGTCGCGGATGAGCTGAAGGCGTTCGATCGCGTCGATGTCCGAGTGAAGGTAGCGGGCGCGGATCCCCAAGTCGTTCAGGTAGTCCGTAAGGTCTTCGGCCATGCGTTTCGTGAGTGTGGTGACGAAGACGCGTTCGTCCCGTTCGATGCGTCGCCGAATTTCCCCTACAAGGTCGTCGATCTGCCCCTTCGTCGGCCGCACGAATACCTCCGGATCGAGGAGGCCCGTAGGCCGGATGATCTGTTCGACGACCACACCGCCGGACTTCTCGATTTCGTAGGGGCCCGGCGTCGCCGAAACGAAGATCGCCTGGTGGATCCGCTCCTCGAACTCGTCAAAGCGGAGCGGCCGGTTGTCGAGGGCGGAGGGTAGGCGAAATCCGTACTCCACGAGCGTCTGCTTCCGCGAAATGTCGCCGTTGTACATCCCGCGAATCTGCGGGATGGTCACGTGCGACTCGTCGACGATGAGGAGGAAGTCCTCTGGGAAGTAGTCGAGCAAGGTGTAGGGCGGGGCCCCCGGCGGACGACCGGTGATGTGGCGGGCGTAGTTCTCGATGCCCGGACAGTACCCCATTTCCCTGAGCATTTCGATGTCGTAGCGCGTCCGCTGCTCGAGGCGTTGCGCCTCGAGGAGCTTCCCCTGGGCCCGAAGTTCGGCCAGACGTTCTTCGAGCTCGCGCTCGATGTCGCGAATCGCCCGCGCGAGGTTCTCCGGGGTGGTCACGTAGTGGGAGGCGGGAAAGATCGCCACGTGGTCGCGCTCCGCGAGGACCTCCCCCGTAAGGACGTCGATCTCCGTGATTCGCTCCACCTCGTCGCCGAAGAACTCCACCCGAATGGCCTGTTCGCTTCGGGAAGCGGGGAAAATTTCGAGCACGTCGCCGCGCAGGCGAAAGGTCCCCCGGACAAACTCGTAGTCGTTGCGCACGTACTGGATGTCCACGAGCTTGCGCAGGACCTGTTCGATCGGGCGCACCATCCCTACGCGGAGGGAGAGCACGAGGTCGCGGTACTCCCGCGGGTCCCCCAATCCGTAGATTGCGGAAACGCTTGCCACGACGATCACGTCACGGCGCTCGAACAAGGCGCTCGTCGCCGAGTGGCGAAGCTTATCGATCTCGTCGTTGATCGTCGCGTCCTTTTCGATGTACGTATCGGTCTCCGGAACGTAGGCTTCCGGTTGGTAGTAGTCGTAGTAGCTGATGAAGAACTCCACCGCATTTTCGGGAAAAAACGACTTCAACTCGCTCGCCAACTGCCCCGCAAGCGTCTTGTTGTGGGCAATGACGAGCGTGGGGCGCTGCACGCGGGCGATCACGTTGGCGATCGTAAACGTCTTCCCCGTACCGGTGGCACCGAGGAGCGTTTGAAATCGCTTGCCCTCTTCGATCCCGCGGACGAGAGCCTCGATCGCCTGCGGCTGATCTCCCCGGGGTTCGTAAGGGGCGCGGAGGCGAAATCCCTGGGACATGCTCACCCCCTCCATTCCTCCGAAATTATACCACCCGACGTAGGGTGTGCGGACGGCTTTGCCTCAGACGAGGTTTCGCCGTCCACGGCTTCCGCACGGGGGACGGGAGCATACCCGCGCAAAAGGGCGATCCCGTGCTGCGGCGGCGGGGCCGAACGCCGCGGATCGAAGCGGCGGGGGGCAAACACGAGGCCGAGGAGCGGGGGATCTCCTTCGTAGCGCCCGCGCTCGCGGTAGAGGATTTCTCCGTCCACATCCTTGAGTTCGAGTTTTACGTAGGCCGGACGTCCCTGAAGGGCGGCGTAGGCGTCCTGCGGGTCGCGAACGGGCGTACCGTTGACGCTCACGAGGCGCATCCCCGGTCGGATGCCGAGTTCTGCCGCAGGGGAACCCTCGACGACGGCGACGATCGTCGCCTCCCCTCCCTCCTGCCACGGCGAGGTCATCGCCCGCGCGGCGGCGCGCTCCCGAAATTCCTCGGCGGCCAGGAGAACCGCCACGAGAACGAGCATGGCCGTCGCCCTCGTCTCGCCCGTGGGAAAGAGGACGAGAAGCGGCGAGACGAGCGCCCCCACGGCAGTTACGGCGGCCCGGATCCGGAGTTCTGCCCCGATGGGGCCGCGCGCGCTGCGCACCTGGAGCACCCAAGGGAGTAGCGCCGGCCAGAGAACCCACGGGCCTTCTCCGAAACGCCCCACGGGGGGAGAAAGGGAAGCCCACGCCGCAGGAAGCAAAAGGGGCAGGGCGAGAACGCCCTCGGCGACAAAGGCGGTAACCGCCCCGCCCCGCGAATTCCGAAACACGTACGGGCGCGACGCGCCTTCGGGGTATGCGAAAAGGAGCCCCGCCTCCGCGAAGAGGAGAGCGGAAAGCACAAGTACCTCCGTACCCCCCGTGCGCAAGAGCGGGGGAAGGACGCCGAAGGCGGAAAGGGCCGCGGAGATCGTCCACACGGCGGAAGGGCGAAGCCAACGCAGGCGCAACAGGAACAAGAAGAGGGCGACGACGAGTGTACCGAAAAACGTCGAGACGGTCGGGGAAGGCGAGGGAGGGACAAAGGTGCCGGAGGCCGGGAGGCGTTCGGAAAAGCCCAAGGCATGTCCGGCAAAGAGAAGGGCGGCGACGGCCGCCCCACCGAAAAGCGAGCCAAAGATCCCCCACCACAGGCGCGGTCTTGCGCGGCGGAGGCGGACGCCGGCTATGCGCCGCTCGCCTTCGACGGCCCGTGCGCACACGAGCCAGCCTACGGCGATCCAGACGAGAACGGAAAGCGTCGGCCAAAGAACGCCCTCCACCGGCCTCTCCCCTTCCCTCTTTCTCCCCCGAAGACTCGCCGAAACCGAGGGCTCTCTTGGCCCCAAGGCGCCGACGAAGCGCTCTCAGCGTGCCGGCACAGGTTCCCGGGAAAGAACTTCGAGGGCCTTCTGCAGCTGAGGATCGTCGTTGGGATTTCGGATCTTTTGGTACAGAGCGTCCCAGAGTACCCCCTGCGTCGCCGGATCGGCCTCGCCGCTCGCGGGCAAACCGCGATCCGCCTGAAACTTCCGGAGCGCCGCCGCCGTAGCGTCGTCGAAGTACCCATCCTCACGGCCCGGGGCGTACCCGAGGGCGGCAAGCGTCTTTTGCAAGACCTCGACCTGTTTCCCCGCCTGCCCCTGCTTGAGCGGTTTGTCGCTGGAGACGGGGGGAAGCTTCGCGTATGGCGCCGGTTCGACGACAACGGTAGGTTCGACACCTTTCCCGTGGATCCACTCGCCGTTCGGATCGAGCCACTTGGCGATTGTGAGCTTCAAGGCCCCGCCGGAGGCGAGGTCCGCCGTGGCCTGCACCGTCCCCTTGCCGAAGGAGCGGACACCTACGACGGGGTATCCGTGGGCCTTGAGCGAGGCGGCGACAATTTCGGAAGCGCTCGCGCTGCCCTCGTCTATGAGGACGACGAGCGGTGGCGGCGTCCCCTTGAGCTTGGAGTGGGCCACCTCGCGCTTGCCGTCCCGACCTTCGATCATGTACATGACGCCCTCTCGGGGTACGAGGGCCTCGAGGATCTTCTTCGCCGCCTCGAGGTATCCACCGGGATTCCCGCGGAGATCCACGAGGAGCCCCGCCGCCCCGTCCTTTTCCGCTTGCCGCATCGCAGCGAGAAAGCGCTCCGCCGTGTCTTCGTTGAACGAAGTCACGCGGATCCAGGCGTAGGCCTTGCCTTCCCGTTCGAGCAGCTTCGTCCGCACCGTTTCGAGGGGGATCCGGTCGCGGACGATCTCCAAAACGATCGGCTCTTCGTGTCCGGGACGGATGACTTTGAGCACGGCCTTCGTACCCTTAGGACCACGGATCTTGTTGACCGCGGTGGTGAGGTCCAACCCCTCGAGGCTCTCGCCGTTGACCTCGACGATCTGGTCGTTGGGGCGAATGCCCGCACGCTCCGCCGGCGATCCCTCGATGGGCGAAATGACCGTAACCCGGCCCCCGAGGAGCATCACCTCGGCCCCGATGCCCTCGATGGACGTGGAGAGGCTCTCCTGAAAGCGCGCGAGTTCTTCCCGCGTCATGTACGCGGTATAGGGATCCCCAAGAGCCTCGAGCATTCCCTTCACCGCACCGCGGGCGAGGGCTTCGTCGTCGAGCTTGGAAGGGTCGTAGTACTTTGCCCGTAGGGTGCCGTAAGCCTCGGCGAGGGGGGCAAAGGCCCCCGGCAGCCTCACCTCTTGCTTACCGCCGAAAAAGGGGCCGGCGAGGAGGGACGGATTCGTCCCCCCGTCCCCGGGAAGGGAGAGGCGGCCGATGCCTACGCCGAGAAGGAACACGAACAAAAGAAGGGCCCATCTCCGGCCCGAAGCACGCCACATGAAGCATCCGCCCTTTCTCCACGTCCAACCTGCCTTGTTTCATTATAGAGCAGGGGAATCGCGGTTTACACCCGAAAGGGCGGCATGGAAGCGAAATGCCGCGCAAAGGAAACCCCTCACGGACAGCGCACGTAGTTGCAAGGAGGCACGTAGCTTCCGTTTTCGATCACGGAAAAGTGGAGGTGGGGGCCCGTGGAATACCCTGTCGTTCCGACGAGGGCGATTTGCTGCCCACGGCTAACCACTTGTCCCTCGGAGACGAGGATCCCCCCGTAGTCGATGTGCCCGTAGAGGGTGCTCACGCCGTTGCCGTGGGCGATGATCACCGTGTTTCCGAAGCCGCTCATCCAGCGGGCGTAGGTCACCACCCCGGTGTCCGCCGCCACGATCGGCGTGCGCATCGGGGCGGGGATGTCGATCCCGTTGTGGAACTGACGCGTACCAAAGATCGGGTGAATCCTGTACCCGTAGGGTGAGGAAATCGCGTAGTACCCGGGGACCGGCCAGGTAAAGATGCCTTCAGGGACCGTAGACTGCCCCGCCCGGGCGCGTTGCGCCTCTTGGGCGCGCCGTTCCTGAATGATGCGCTCGAGCTCGGCCGAGGCGCGGCTGCGCTCGGCGGCGATCCGCGCAAGCTCTGCGTCGATTTCCTCGAGCTTCTGGGCGATTTGCCTTTCCGTCTCCTCGTACGTGCTGAGCTTAGCCGTGTGCTCTTCTTTGCGCAAGGCGAGGCGCGAAAGCTCCTCCTGCAGAGCCCGGCGGTCGGTTTCCAAACTCGCGATCAGGCTCTCGAGCGCCCGCTTTTGCCGCTCGACCTCATCCTTGGCGCGTTTGTACTCCACGAGAAGGCGTTTGTCCGCCTCGACCGCCGCCGAGAGGATTTCCACGCGACCCACAAAGTCGGCGAAGTCTCGGGCGCCGAAGAGGACCTCCCCATAGGTCATGTCTCCCTGCACGTAGAGGCGATAGAGACGCTTTTGCAGTTCTTCCCTGTGCGTCTCGAGGCGCTCCGTTGCCGCTTTGAGGGCGGCTTCCCGCTCTTCCTTCTTTTTCGTGTTTTCCTCGATCTTTGCCTTGAGGTTTTCCACCCGCGCGTTCGTTTCCGCAATTTGCGAGTCGAGGGCGGAAATCTCCTGCTTCAGCCGTTCTTTATCCGCCCTGAGCTGATTGAGATCCTTTTGCGCCTGGGACTTCTCCCCCTCCTTCGAGCGGAGCTCGGTGTCCAGGCTGCGGATCTTCTGCTTCAGGTCCGCCTCGCTCGCCGCCCGTGCCGTGGGGTTTCCCGCGGGGAGAAATCCGAGGACGAGAAGCGCTGCGAGGATTCCGCCCAAGACGGCGTGAATCCGGCGCCTACCGTCCCCCTTCTCCCGGTTCGGTGCCTTTCCCACCTTCTCACCTCCGGTCTCTTCTCCCGCACGAACCGCCGATGCGCGGCCCTCTCTTTCTCTCTTGTCTGGTTCTCTCTCTTGTCTGGATCGGCCGTTCCCCGGGATGCGTGTACCCTTCCGTTCCGGGGAAACGCCCGTCCGGAGATGACCCCCCGACCTTCGGCAAGAAACGAGGTACGTTTGGCTCAGACGTGTAGGTAGCGGCGGATCGAAAGAAGGCTTCCCCCTGCCCCGATCCCAACGCCTACGCCGAGGAGGAGGAAAAGGAGGGTTCCCTGTACGGCTTCCGGCGTAAGGAGCGGGATGAAGGCGAAGTTTTCCTGCACGTAGCGCACGAGCGCGCGGTACCCCTCCGCGAGCAGGAAAAAGGGAACGAGCGCACCCAAGGTGCCTAAAATGAGACCCTCGAAGAAGAAGGGGAGGCGAATGTAGAGCCCCGTTGCGCCCACGAGGCGCATGAGCTCGACTTCCTCCCGGCGCATGTAGATCGTGAGGCGTACCGTGTTCATGATCAGGTAGACGGCCGTAAAGGCGAGGAGGGCCAGGAGGACGAAGGCCGTCGACCGGAGGATGCTCGTCCACACAAAGAGCTTATCCACCCATTCCGCTCCGTAGCGCACGGCGTCCACGCCGGGAAGGCCTTCGATCGCCGCGGCAAGTTCGGGAACCTCGCGCGGCTCGGACGCCCGAACGACGAAGCTCGGCGGCAGGGTCTCCTCGGCGCGGATGTCCTGAACGAAGATGTCCTTGAGCTCCGGGCCGTACCGCTCGGAGAGGCGTTCGAGACCCTCTTGCGGCGAAATGTACGCAACGGAAGCGACGCCGGGGAGCGCCTTGAGGGCGGCTTCGAGCCGTTCGACTTCCTCCGCCTTTGCCCCCACGGGAGCGAACACGCGGATGACGACCTCTCCCTCTACTTCGCGGCTCAAGTTGTCGACATTTTGCACGAGGAGGTAAACCGCGCCGACGAGAAAGAGCGTCACGGCCAACGTGCTCAAGGTAGCGAGGGTGTGGAAGCGATGGCGCCAGAGGTTTTTCCCCGTTTCGCGGAGGTGCCGAAACAGCGTTCTAGGCTTCATGCGGGATCACCCCCGCCGCGGAATCCCTGAGGATGCGTCCTTCCATGAGGAGGAGGGTCCGACGTCGAAAACGCTCGACAAGCTCCCGGTTGTGCGTCGCCATGATGACGGTCGTCCCCGTGAGGTTGATCTCGTCCAAGATTTGGAGAATGCGCCGTGCGTTGTCCGGATCGAGGTTCCCCGTAGGCTCGTCCGCAAGGAGGATCTCCGGTTTCGGGGCGATGGCTCGGGCGATCGCCACGCGCTGCTTTTCCCCGCCCGACAGTTGGGCGGGAAAGCGTCGGAGAAGGTGCGGAATCCCCACGAGGTGGAGGACGTCGCGTACGCGGCGACGCACTTCGTCGGGAGGATATTCCAAAACCTCTAAGGCAAAGGCGACGTTTTCTTCTACGGTTAGGTGATCGAGAAGGCGAAAGTCTTGAAACACGACGCCTACCTTCCGCCGAAGGAAGGGCAGGTGGCGCGGCCGCCTGCGCCCGATCGTGAACCCTGCGATGCGCATTTCCCCGTCCGTCGGCGTCTCCTCTCCGTAGAGGAGCTTAAGAAGGGTCGTCTTTCCCGCACCGCTGGGTCCGATCAAATAGACGAACTCCCCGGGTTCCACGGTGAGCGAAACGTTGCGGAGGGCGTGGATCTTCCCGTACGATTTCCAGACGGACTTCAGCTCGATCAACCACGCTACCTCCCCTCGGAGTCGAACGTTGGCAGTATTTCCCGGGAAATCGTGCGCGGCGTCTCGTGTTTCATTATATCAACTCCGACTGCGAACGAGAGTAGGAGCGGCGTGGGAAATCCTTCCGCAAAAAACCGCCCCCGTTCGGGGGCGGGAAGTCCCTCACCGTCGGACGTGCTTGGCCTCCCCTGCAAGGGCCGGGGGAAGCGGAAGTCCGTAGTTTGCGAGGGCGGTATCGTTTACCACGAGTTCGACGTCGTGTACGACCTCGACGGGAATGTCTCCGGGAGGCGTCCCGCGAAGTACGCGGGCGGCGAGCTTCCCGGTCTGTACGCCCATCGCGCGGTAATCGATGCCGTAGGCGGCGACAGCCCCTCGGGCCACGGAATCTACGTCCGAAGCGAAGAGGGGAATCCGGCGTTCCTCGGCAACTTTGGCAAGGGATTCGATGGCGGCGACGACGCCGTTGTCTACGAGGACGAGGAAAGCGTCTACGCCTTGGTTGGCGAGGGACTGGGCGGCGGCCTGAATCTCGTTCTCCTGGGCTACGGCCTTCGCACGAACCTCGATGCCGAACTCCGGCGCCGCGGACTTCAGGGCCTCGAGCTGCTTCACCGCGTTGACCTCTCCCGAAGAGTACACCACGCCGACGGATCGGGCGTTCGGGAGAAAGGCGCGGATGAGTTCTAGGGACTTACGCGAGGGGTGGACGTCACTCGTTCCCGTGATCGTTCCGCCGGGGTGCTCGAGCGAAGCCACAAGACCGGCCGCCACGGGATCCGTGACCGCCGCAAAGACGAGCGGCGTTTTGCCGATCGCCTTGGCGGCAGCCTGGGCAGACGGCGTGGCAATGGCGATCACGAGATCGTACCCGGAAGCGTACTTCTGCCCTATCGAAGCTGCCGTATCCGTGCTTCCCTGGGCGTTCGTCACGTCGAGAACGAGGTTTTTCCCTTGTACGAATCCTTCTTGGGTGAGTCCCTCTACGATCCCCTCTCGCAGGGCGTCGAGGGCGGGGTGGGCGACGAACTGCGTAAGGCCCACCTTCTTGGGGGCTTCGGCGGAAGGCTTTCCTTGGCTGCACCCCGTACCGAGGGCGAGCACCCAAACGACCAGCGCCAAAAGGGCGAGGACGCGAAATCCGCGCATGCGATCTCCTCCCATCTCGGCTCGGCAATCTCGACTCGACGACGCTTTACTCAACATTCACAAAGATTTTACGTATTCTTAACCCTTTTCGCGGCTCCTTGTGCTACGATGGGTTGCGGAAGCGCCGAGCAAGCCCCCATGTTCGTGCCCCCTTTCGTCACGTCCCTGCCGGGCGGTACACCTACCGCCTGCTTTTTTTTGCGGCAAGACAAGGAACAGGGGCCCCGGAAATCCTTCCGGGACCCCGCGCCCTTCGGGAACCCTCAGGCTTCGAGGAGCGACTCCGCCTCGGCGACGAGGCGATCGACGGTGAACCCGTATTCCCGGACGACGACCTCCCCGGGGGCCGAAGCGCCGAAGCGGTCGATGCCGATCACCCGACCTTCGGGGCCGACGAAGTCCCCCCAACCCAAAGTTGCGGCCATCTCCACGGCGATGCGCTTCTTCACCGACGTGGGGAGTACCGTTTCGCGGTAGGCTTCGTCTTGGGCGAGGAAGAGTTCGCGGCTCGGCATGCTCACCACGCGAACGCGCAACCCGCGCGAGGCAAGAGCCTTGGCCGCCTCCAGGGCGAGCGCAACCTCCGAACCCGTGGCCAAAAAGAGGAGTTCGGGGAGCTCGCCGGGGGCGCTTTCGTAGAGGACGTATGCGCCGCGTGGCACGCCTTCCCACGCCTTTTCCTCCGTTTCCGTAAGGACGGGGAGCTTTTGGCGGGTGAGGATGAGCGCCGTCGGTCCTTCGCGGCGCGCGAGCCAAACGGCGTACGCCGCCCGCACCTCGTTCGCATCGGCGGGACGGATGACGACAAGGTTCGGCATGGCCCGAAGCGAGGCGAGGTGTTCCACGGGCTGGTGCGTCGGGCCGTCCTCCCCCACGGCAATCGAGTCGTGGGTAAACACGTAGAGCACGGGAAGGTGGGAAAGTGCGGCGACGCGAATCGCCGGACGCAGGTAGTCGGAAAACACGAGGAACGTTCCGCCGAAGGGGCGGATCCCGCCGTGGAGCGCGAGGCCGTTCAGCGCGGCGCCCATGGCGTGTTCGCGTACGCCGAACCAGATGTTTCGTCCGGCGGCGTTTTCCCGCGTCACGTCGCCTTGGTCCTTGAGGTATGTGTTGTTGGACGAGGAGAGGTCGGCCGAACCGCCGACGATCGCCGGAATGCGCGCCGCCAAGGCGTTGAGGACGGTGCCGGAAGCCTGGCGGGTGGCGAGGCCCTCTCCCGGCGTGAACCGGGGAAGGGCTTCCTCCCACCCCGAAGGAAGGCGTCCCTCCATCTGCTCGACGAAGGCCTCGTAGAGGGTGGGGTGTTCGGCGCGGTAGCGTTCCAAGAGCTCTTCCCAGGCGCGGCGGGCTTCCGCTCCGCGGGCAGCGGCTTCCCGGTAAGGCGCATAGGCCGCCTCAGGAACTTCAAACGGGGGCCACGTCCAACCGTAAAACTCCTTGGCCCGCGCGGCCTCTTCGGGGCCGAGGGGAGCGCCGTGCACCTTGTGCGTTCCCTGCAGCTTGGGGGCCCCCCGGCCGATCACCGTCTTCACCTCGATGAGCGAGGGCCGCCGCGTTTCCGCCTGGGCTTCCCGGATGGCGGCTTCGATGGCGGCGACGTCCTCCCCGTCCTCTACGCGTAGGTACTGCCACCCTTGCGCGACGAATCGGCCGCGAATGTCTTCGCTAAAGGCGCGGGCGAGGGGGCCGTCTAGGGAAACGTCGTTGGAGTCGTAGAGGACGATGAGCTTCCCCAAACCGAGATGGCCGGCGAGAGAAGCCGCCTCGTAGCTGATGCCCTCCATGAGGTCGCCGTCGGAGGCGAGCACGTACGTGTAGTGGTCCACGACGGGAAAGCCCGGCCGGTTGTACCGAGCGGCGAGGTGCGCCTCCGCAAGGGCGAGGCCCACAGCCGTGGCGAAGCCCTGTCCGAGGGGGCCCGTCGTCGCCTCGACGCCGGGAGTAAGGCCGTACTCGGGATGCCCCGGGGTGCGGCTTCCGAACTGGCGGAAGCGCTTGAGCTCTTCCATGGGCAGGTCGAACCCGGCCATGTGGAGGGCGGCGTAGAGGAGCGCCGACGCGTGACCTCCCGAAAGGACAAAGCGGTCGCGGTTCCACCACTTCGGTGCCCGCGGGTCGTAGCGCATCACGCGCGTAAAGAGCACGTACGCCATAGGAGCGGCGCCCATAGGCATCCCCGGATGTCCAGAGCGCGCCGCTTCGATCATGTCGATGGCGAGTACCCGGAGGGCGTTCAGCCCAAGCCGCTCGGGTTCCGACAACACCTGTCCG
The DNA here is from genome assembly GCF_003633725.1 of Brockia lithotrophica. Lineage (NCBI taxonomy): Bacteria > Bacillati > Bacillota > Bacilli > Thermicanales > Thermicanaceae > Brockia > Brockia lithotrophica. The sequence continues at coordinate 76,533 of NZ_RBIJ01000002.1, forward strand.
CTCAACGCAAACCCTCCTGCCGTGGTGGTTGTAGGGTGCGGGGAACCCGCGGCGTCCTCAGCCGCTCGTCCCTCCCGCTCGCTTCTTTGGGCGTACGCCGGCGCCCTCGCGCGGTAGGCGGACGACTTACGCCTCTCCGCCTTCGGGAGTCCCGCCCGACGCGCTGGCCGGCTGGCCTCCCAACGCCTCCTGGCGGAGGTAGGCGTCGATGAAGGCGTCGATCGCGCCGTCCATTACGGCCTCCACGTCCGTGGACTCGACGCCCGTTCGGTGGTCTTTCACGAGGCGGTACGGCTGGAAAACGTAGGAGCGGATCTGGCTCCCCCAGGCGATCTCCTTCTGCTCTCCTTGGAGGCGCCGGAGCTCTTCCTCCCGTTTTTGCAGTTCGAGCTCGTACAGGCGCGCGCGCAAGATCTTCATCGCCCGCTCGCGGTTTTGAATCTGCGAGCGCTCCGTCTGTACACTCACGACGATCCCCGTGGGGATGTGCGTGATCCGCACGGCGGAGTCCGTCATGTTCACGTACTGTCCACCTGCTCCGCTCGCGCGAAACGTCTCGATGCGCAGGTCTTCGGGGCGGATGTGTACCTCCACATCCTCCTCGATCTCGGGGAGGACGTTCACAGAGGCGAACGACGTGTGCCGCCGTCCGGAAGCGTCAAACGGAGATATGCGCACGAGGCGATGCACACCGCGCTCGGAGCGAAGGCGGCCATAGGCGTATCGTCCCTTCACGAGAAACGTGACGCTCTTGATTCCCGCCTCGTCTCCCGGAAGGAGGTCGAGGACTTCCACGCCGTACCCGTGGTCCTCGGCCCAGCGGGTGTACATCCGGTAGAGCATCTCCGCCCAATCCTGCGCCTCGGTGCCGCCGGCTCCGGGGTGGATTTCCACGATCGCGTTGCGCGCGTCGTACGGCCCGGAGAGGAGGAGACGAAGTTCGAAGCGCTCGAGCGCCTCCTCGAGGGAGCGAACGGTCCGTTCGAACTCCGCAGCGAGCTCCGGATCTTCCTCTTCCCTTAGGAGCTCGAGCAGGGTCTCCGCGTCTTCCAACTTCCGCCCCAACTCGTCCACCGTCTCTAACGTCTCCCGGAGATCCCCCAGCTCGGAAAGAAGGCGCTGCGCCCGGGCGGGATCCTCCCAGAGGTCGGGGCGCGACGCCTCGGCCTCCAATTCGGCGAGCAACTTTCGTTTCCCGGTGTGGTCAAAGAGACCTCCGGATTGCCTCGATCCGCTCGGCGGCGGATTCGAGGATTTGGCGCGCGGTAAACAGGTCCACGTCCTTCACCCTCCAACACATCATTGTACAACAAGGTCGGCAATTGGCAAGGGGATGGACGATTCTGGCTTGCCGTACGAGAAAGGCGGCGCCCCGAAGACCTTTACGGCTGGGCCTTCGGCTGTTGCGGCTTGTACTCGAGGGAAAAGCCCTCCGCATCGCCCGAAGAGGGTTCGGGGGAGCCGCCGCCCTTTCCCTTTCCGGGCTTCCAGGCGCCTTTCCCCTTGCGGCGCCCTCCCGTCGCCTTGGGTTCTTCGCCCTCCCGAACCGGCTTCCCCTCCGCGACGGAAACGCGCACGGGAGGTGCGATCCCCACTTGCGCTTTGAGGACGTACGCCGTCACCTCCGCGTCCACGCTTCGGACCATCGCCTGGAACATCTCGTACCCTTCCATCTGGTACTCGCGCAAGGGGTCCCGCTGGCCGTAGGCGCGGAGGTGGATCCCCTGCCGTAGCTGGTCCATGGCGTCGATGTGGTCCATCCACTTTGCGTCGATCGTCTTAAGGACGACGACCTTTTCAAATTCGCGGAAGAACTCCGGCGTGAGCGCCTGCCTCCGGGCTTCGTAACGCTCCCGCGCCCGCTCCAGGAGAAGCTCCGTCACGCCTTCGCGTCCTCCGCTTTCCCAGGCGCGGCGCAAGTCCTCGAAGGACACCTCGTCGTCGAAGACGCCCGCCCGGAGCGCTCCGAGGAGGGCATCGAGGGAGGAGGCCACCGGGTCCGCCCCCTGCGCTTCCTCGGCCCGGTCCCAAGCGTAGGGATCGACGTCGGAAAGGTGCTCCTCCACGAGGCGGCGAATGTGCCGCTCGATCATCTTGCCGACGATGTCGCCGATGTCGTCCCGAAAGAGGATTTCTCGGCGTTCCCGGTAGATGATCTCCCGCTGCTCGTTGATCACATTGTCGTACTGCAGCACCCAACGGCGGCGCTCGAAGTTCATGGCCTCCACCTTGCGCTGCGCCTGCTCGATGGCCCGCGTGACGAGGCCGCTTTCGATCGGTTCGTCGTCGGGTAGCCCGAGACGTTCCATGAGCTGCTTGATCTGCTCGCCGCCAAACTTCTGGAGGAGTTCGTCTTCCAGGGACAGGAAAAATTGGGATACACCGGGGTCCCCCTGTCGGCCGCTCCGGCCGCGGAGCTGGTTGTCGATGCGCCGGGCTTCGTGCCGCTCCGTACCGATGATCGCGAGACCGCCGAGTTCGGCGACTCCCGGGCCCAGCTTGATGTCCGTACCCCGGCCCGCCATGTTCGTGGCAATCGTGACGGCGCCCCTTTGTCCCGCCTGGGCGACGATCTCCGCCTCGCGCGCGTGGTGTTTGGCGTTTAGGACGTTGTGGGGAATGCCCTTTCGCTTGAGGAGGCGGGAAAGGTACTCGGACGTCTCGATCGACGTCGTCCCCACGAGGACGGGTTGTCCCGTCCGGTGGCGCCGTTCGATTTCTTCGACGACGGCGCGAAATTTCGCTTCGCGCGTCTTGTACACGACGTCCGGCAGGTCCTGCCGGATCATCGGCTTGTGCGTAGGGATGACGACGACGTCCATGCCGTAAATCGTGCGGAATTCCTCTTCTTCCGTCTTGGCCGTGCCCGTCATCCCCGCGAGCTTCTGGTAGAGGCGGAAGTAGTTTTGAATCGTAATCGTCGCGAGGGTCATCGTCTCCTCGCGCACGCGAAGCCCTTCCTTGGCCTCAATCGCCTGGTGCAGGCCGTCCGAATACCGCCTGCCGTACATGATTCGCCCCGTGAATTCGTCTACGATGAGCACTTCTCCGTCCTGCACGACGTAGTCTACGTCGCGGCGCATGAGGTGGTGCGCCTTGAGCGCCTGCAGGATCATGTGGTGGAGTTCCATGTGTTCGGGGTTGAAGAGGTTGTCGATGCGGAAGGCGCGCTCCGCCTTTTCCGCACCCGCTTCCGTGAGCGTCACGGCGTGGGCCTTGACGTCTACCTTGAAGTCCTCCTCGGGAACGAGCGTGCGCACGAAGCGGTCGACGCGCGCGTACATCTCGCTCGGACGCTTCGGGCTCCCCGAGATGATGAGCGGCGTCCGCGCCTCGTCGATGAGGATCGAGTCCACCTCGTCGACGATCGCGTAGTGAAGCGGCCGCTGCACGATGTGCTCCTTGTACACCGCCATGTTGTCCCGCAGGTAATCGAAGCCGAACTCGCTGTTCGTCCCGTACGTGATGTCCGCAGCGTAGGCGGCCCGCTTCTCTTCAAAGCTCTGGTTGGGGTGGATGAGCCCGACGCTCAGACCGAGAAACTCGTAAATCGGCCCCATGTCGGTCCGGTCGCGGCGTGCGAGGTAGTCGTTCACCGTGACGACGTGGACGCCCTTACCGGGCAGGGCGTTGAGGTACGCCGCCAGGGTGGCGACGAGCGTCTTCCCTTCCCCGGTCTTCATCTCCGCGATCCGGCCTTCGTGCAAGACCATTCCACCGATGAGCTGGACGTCGAAGTGGCGGAGACCGATCGTCCGCTTCGCCGCCTCGCGCACCACGGCAAACGCCTCGACGAGAAGGTCGTCGAGCGTCTCTCCTCGCGCCAGCCGTTCGCGAAACTCGTCCGTCTTGGCCCGAAGTTCGGCATCGGAAAGGCGCTCCATCTCCGGCTCTAAGGCATTTATCGCTTCGACCTTCCGGCGATAGCGGCGAAGCTCGCGTTCGTTCGGATCCGGCAAAATTTTCCTGAGTATTCCGATCATTTTTCATCCCTCCACGACGCCTGCGGCGCCGCGTTCATTGTACCAAATCCCCCTTTCCTCCTACAATGCAAAGACAACCGGGCGGGGAACTCCCCCGCCCGGCTGAATGCCCGCGCGTCGAGGCTCCTTACTCGGTGGCGGAGGTAGGTTCGATGAGGCCGTACGTCCCATCCTTCCGCCGGTACACGACGTGCACCTCTTCCGTCTCGGCGTCGCGGTATACGTAAAAGTCGTGCCCGAGGAGGTTCATCTGAAGGATGGCCTCCTCCGCCGTCATGGGCTTCAAGGGAACGCGCTTCCGGCGGGCGATGCCCACCTCTTCTTCCTTTTCGCCTTCCCCTACCTCCGCTTCCGCTTCCGAAACGGTTTCCACGAGGATCGCACCTTGTTCCCGCGCCTTGCGGTTGATGCGCGTCTTGTACTTGTGGATCTGCCGCACGAGCTTGTCGACCACGTTGTCCAAGGCGGCGTACACGTCGTGGGTCTTGTCCTCCGCGCGGAGGATGAGCGAGTTCAAGGGGATAGTCACCTCGGCGCGCTGCCCGTCGCGGTACACCTTGAGGTTTACGTAGGCCGTAACCTCGTCGATATTGTGAAAGTACTTTTCGATCTTCTTCAATCGTTTCTCCGCGTAGTCCCGAATGGCTGGGGTGACCTCGACGTTTTCTCCCCGTACGACCGTGCGCATGCCGTTCCCTCCTTCTGGCATAACCCTCTCGAGAGGTAATCTCACTATACCACAAGACATCTCCCGCCCAAAAGGAAAACCCTCCGCCGTGGCGGAGGGTTCATTTCCCCGGAAAGTCGTTTCGCCTTACCGCGAAACCTTCGTCACATTCGCCGCCTGCGGGCCGCGGGCGCCTTGCACGATGTCGAAGGTCACGAGCTGACCTTCCTCGAGCGTGCGGTACCCTTCCCCGTTGATGGCCGTGTAGTGGACGAAGACGTCCTCTCCGTCTTCGCGCTCGATGAACCCGTACCCCTTCGCGGCGTTAAACCACTTCACACGTCCTTGGTACACGTACAAACATCCCTTCTACCCTGGAAATTCATAAGCCCGCCCCGCAGGCTTATGGGCTAAGTGTAGCATACGCCGCTTCTCGCCACAAGTATACACGCGCCCTTCCGGCAAAAATTTTATGCGGGGTACCAAGAGGTTCCCTACAGAAGGAGGTCGAAAAGCAAGCCCTCGAGTTCGCCCACCAGGGAGAGCAGGCGCCTCAGGTCCTCCTCTTCGACCTCCCACCGCGCCAACGCGGCGTACACCTCCTCGGCGCGGCGCAGGATGCGCACCTTGAGCCACCCCGCGCGCCCGGGGTATACGCCTTCGTCGACCTCCAGCGCCGACGCCGCCCGGGCGAGGAAGCGGCGAACGCGCTCCCGATAGCGGCGCACGGCCTGCGGATCGGGGGACCGGCGCAGGAGGTGCCCCGCCCGCCGTACTTCCTCGTACTCTTCCCAAAGCTGCGCCGGAGCGCTTTCGGTCCCGCATACGGGGGCCTCCGGTGCGCGCGCCTCGATTGGGGAGGTCGCACCGCCGCCTTTGCCCCTTTCGGGCGAATCGGCGGCAACGACCTCCGCAAAGAGGTCGAAGAAGGTCCCCCCGAGTTCTTCCGCATGGGGTCGTAAACGTCGATCGGGCGTCCGCCCCACCGTCCGGCGTTCCACCGGCCGCGTCTCCACGCTCTCACCCCGTTCATCCTCTGCGGTCTACGAGGCCTCCCGAAAACGGTCCTCCTTCTTCTCGGGACTCTGCGGCGTAGCTTTGCTCCGCGCGCATGAGGGTTCGCACGTCCTCCAGCGCGGAAAAAAGCGCGCGCCTTCGCTCCTCAAGTGCGTTTCGAAGCGCCTCTTCTTCTGCGAGAAGTCGTTCCTGAAGAGAAAGAGAAACCGCAGGGGATTCGGCCAACGCCCGGGAAAGGGCTTCCCCGTACGCGGAGATCCATCGGTCGCGGGCATCCAAGGCCGCAAGAACCCGCGAAATGTCGTCTTGCTCCAGCGACTCCCGCACGTCCTCCGTAAGCTTTCGCCAGGTGGCGAGGATCGCCTCCGGATCCGTCGAACCCTCCGGTCGTCGCATCCGCACACCTCCTCAGACGCTCCGCTCAGCTGCAGCCCCCTGGGCGGAACGGGCCCGACGCACGGCTTCCCTCCACGTAGCGGCCATTTCCTCGAAAAACTCCACCGCCTCGCGCACGCGGACGGGGTCTTTGCGGACGTTGGCCGCGACGAGATGGTCCTTGTAGAAGCGGTACAGAGCGGCGAGTTCGCGGCCGAGAGGGAGATCTTCTCGTAGCCCCGCCAAAAGCGAGTCGAGGACGTCCTGCATCTTTACGATGCGCAGGTGCGCCTCTTCGAAATTCCGACGTTCGAGCGCGGCAATCGCGCGCCTCCCGTGTCTCGCCCCCGCTTCGTAGAGGAGGAGGACGAGTTCCTCTGGCGGAGCGCTGTAGACGCGCTGTACCTCGTACGCCTGCGCCGCTGCCCGAGGGTATTCTGGTTCTCCGACGGCCATCGCTCTTCCCCTCCCACTGACCCGAGCTTTCCCCCGCCTACGGTCCCTTCCCCAAAAAGAGCGAGGAGAGCCAAGCGGTCTGGGCGTTGGCGCGGGCCACGGCCTGTTCTAAGAGCGTAAACTGGCGGACGTAGCGTTCTTCCAAGGACCGCACGTGCCGGGCCTTAGCCTGAATGCGTTCGTTAAGGTCTTGGAGCGCGCGTCCGAGCTCTCCTCCGCGAGGTTCGTAAAAGAGGCCAAATCCCCCGCCCGCCCGTCGCGTAAGATCGCTCATCGCCCCGTACACGTCCCGGTACAAATCGGACAAGATACCCGGATGCGAAACCTCCGTCCCATCGGGGAGTTTCTCCGTGTACCCGGCGAGAAGGCGAACGACTCCGTCCGCGTCCCGGGCAAAGGCCTCGCGGAAGGCCGCCTCGTCGAAGTGGAGAATTCCCCTCTCCTGCCACGAACCCGTCGTGATTCCGATCTGTGCGAGGCTCGTATAGGGACCTCCGGCGCGTTGCTCCGCCAGGCGCGCGCGGAGTTTCCCCAAGAGACTCTGCAGTTGAAAATCGCGGGCGAGAAGGCCGCTCTTCGCCTTCGCGTTGCGCTCGCTCGCCTCCGCTTCGCCGAGTTCCTTGGCCTCCTCGGCGAGGACGGGACGGACGTCGCGGTAGACGGGTTCACTCAGACGCTGCTGCACTTCGGCGAGGAGCTTGTTGTAGGTGTCCACGAACCCGCGCATGCGTTCCACGACCGCGTCGACGTCAAGAGAACTCCTTACGGTCACGGGCGTCGCACCGGATGGCTGAAGCAAGGTAAGCCGGTACCCGAAGATTTCTAAGGAGTTCGTCGCCGAGGTCACCGCCAAAGTCCCGGTGGACGTGCGAACGGTGACCTGAGCGTCTTCCCCGGAAGCGCGCACGAACGCTTCCCCCGTCGCAGGATCCCGGTTCGGGGGAAATCCCAGAAGTTCGAGCAAAGAGGGGTTCCCTGCCGCGGCTTCGCGGAGGGAAAAGGCCGCCGAAGCCCCCGTCGCAGAAGTGGCGAGGGAGAGGCGCCCGGTCCCTTCGTCGTACCGCGCCACGAGCCCCGCACCGCGGAGTTTTCCTTCTAAATCGGCCAAGGTGTCCGTGGGCAAGACGTCTACGCTTTTCCCCTGGGAGGTGGGGCCGGAAATCTCCACGGTCCACGTCACCGGGGAAAGAAGGCCGAGGGTTTCGAGGGTCGCGTTTCGCGCCGGCGGAGAACCGTTCACCCGCACGGAGTCGCCGACGAGTGCCGCCGGCGAGGCGAGGCGGTCTACGGAAATTTCGACGGTAGGCGCCGCCCCTCCCAAACTCTCCGCCCGCAGAACTTCGGGACGGCTCACGTCTACGCGTTGGGTGCGGTAGAAGCTCTGCAGACGAAGCGGTTCCAAGGCGCGGTATACGTCGTAGAAAAACCGGTTTACCGCCTGCACCGCGTCCCGCTTCCAGGTGAGGAGGAGCTTCTGGCGCTCGAGATTCCGGAGCGGCTCCTCCGCCGCGCGGACGAGCTTCTGCACCATCCCCTCGACGTCGAGGCCGGAGACGAGCCCGAGCATGCGGGGTGGGGCGTCACCTCCCCGAGCGCCCCCCGTGGGAAAGACCATCCGTCTCTCCTCCTTCACACGCGCGCGTCTACGAGAAGTCCGAGATGTTCGAGCATGTGGGCTACGAGATCGAGCCACTTCTTCGGGGGAATCTCACGAATGACCTCGTTCGTCGCGTCGTCGACCACGCGCACGTAGTACTCCCGAAGTTCCTCGTGCCAGACGAAGCGCAAGTGCGTCCGTCGGGTCTCAAAGGTATGCCCCTCGCTTTGCCCCCACAGATGGACGCGGCGGAGGATGCGCCCGTCTTCTCCGGGTTTTGACTTCCCGTCGTCTTCCGCCCCGAGGATCTTTTGGCCCGGGCGGGTAAGGGCGACCGCCTGCGCCCTTCGCCCTTCCGGGACGCGGGCAAACGAAAGAGGAAGGGGGGGAGTGCGCGCAAGGGATGTTGCGCCTTGTACGTCCACCACGTCGAACACCCCCATTCCGAGGGACCCCGATAGTGTCGTCCTTCGTCACACAGGAGAGGCGAAAACGCGCACGTGTGTTTCGGGGGAAAAGAGCACCTTTCTCTAGGAAAAAGGGGGGCCGGAGCCCCCCAAATCGAAAGCGGAAGGTAGCGCGGCGATTAGCGAAGGAGCTGGAGGACCGCCTGCGGGAACTGGTTCGCCTGGGCGAGCATCGCCTGAGCGGCCTGGGAGAGGATCGTGTTCTTCGTGAACTCCATCATCTCCTTGGCCATGTCCACATCGCGGATCCGCGATTCGGCGGCCGTGAGGTTTTCCACCGCCGTGCCCAAGTTGTTGATCGTGTGTTCGAGGCGGTTTTGCACGGCACCGAGCTTGGAACGTTCCGCAGAAACCGTGTCGATGGCCGTTTGGATCGTCGTGATCGCCGCGTTTGCGCCGGCCTGCGTCGTGATGTCCACGGAGTAGGTCGTCGTTCCGGTGGTGGCGTTCACCGTCCCGAGGCCAAGGCCGACCGTGGACATGTCGCTGATCTTGAGTTCGATGTTTTGGTTTTCGTTGGCCCCGATCTGGAACTTACCTTGGAAGGTGCCGTCGAGGAGCTTCTTCGTGTTGAATTCCGTGTTTTTCGCAATACGGTCGATTTCCTGGAGGAGCTGCTGCAGCTCGTTGTTCAGGGCGTTCCGGTCGGCGTCCGTGTTCGTGTCGTTTGCCGCCTGGACGGCGAGTTCGCGCATGCGCTGGAGAATGGCGTGCGTCTCGTTCAGCGCACCTTCTGCCGTCTGGATGAGAGAGATCCCGTCCTGGGCGTTCTTGACCGCCATGTTGAGCCCGCGAATCTGCCCCCGCATCTTCTCCGAAATCGCGAGGCCGGCGGCGTCGTCGCCCGCGCGGTTGATCCGAAGCCCCGAAGACAGCTTCTCGAGCGACTTGGAGACGGCTTCGTTGTTCGCCATGTACATCCGGTGGGCGTTGATCGCGGGAATGTTGTGGTAGATGCGCATCCTGCATCCTCCTCCGTGAGGAATTATCCCCGCTTCCGTGCGGGGGCAGGGTATTTCCCCTGCCACTACCGTGTATCGGACGTTCGCGCCATCCGTTTAGCCTTGCGGGGGAGGTTTTTTCTCCGCCTCCGGCGAAACGTCCGAGGGCGGCGCAGAAAACGGCAGAACCCTGGGTTCGCAGAAAAGACCGCGGAGCTCCGCCGGATCCGCGGTGGCCGCCCGGTTTTCTTCCGCCACAGCCTCGAGGAGCTCCTTGCGCCAAACAGGAACGTGGCGGGGGGCTCGGATCCCGAGGCGTACGGTGTCCCCTTCGACGCCCAAGACGACGACTTCCACGTCGTCGCCAAGGACGATCGCCTCACCGACCTTGCGCGCGAGGACGAGCACGGCCATCCCCCTCTCGGAAGAGCGGGGCGCGCAGCGGGTATTCGCCCGATTCTTGGAGGATCTGGGCCGCCCGCCGCCGCCGCACGTCGAAGACGATCGGCGCGAGGAGGTTCACGGTGGACGCGGCGACGGAGTCGCGCACCGCGACGACGGCCAAGACGAGGACGTCTTCCGGTCGGGGAGGGTCGCCAAAGGCGTACGCCCAGGTTTCGGGGGAGACATGCAGGCGGTACGGATTTACGACCAACTCGGGCGCGACGAGGGGAAGGGCGATCCTCTCGTCTTCCTCGGCGACGAGGAGAAAAAAGGGCGCCTCCAAGAATTCGAGGCGCCAGCGGGTCGACCCGGGAAAACCGGGGAGTCCGTGCGGAAATTCGTACGTTCCGAGCCACGCGTGCACGTTCGCCACCCCTATCGCAGGAAGTCCGCAAGGCTCGGAAGGAGGATTCGCGCTCCGACTCCGAGCGCCGCCTGGTAGACGTTCTGCGCCGTCGTAAGGCGCGTCACGGCTTCCGCGAGATCGGTGTCCGCCGTCTCCGAAAGGAGCTTTTCTCCGGAGACCGCCTGGGACTCGAGGCGGGACGCCATGAGTTCGAGGCGATTTTGCAGCGAACCGACGTACGTGTGCCGGCGGAGCCAGTTGTCTTCAAAGGCTTCGAAGTCCCCGAGGACGGCGCCTACGTCCCCTCCGGTGCGGATCACGTCTTCGGCGCGTTCGAGGAAGCGGAAGAGGTCTTCTCCTCCAGGGGCGGGACGGAAGAGTTCGACCGCCGTGACCCCGAGCGGGAGGGAAACCCCGGGGCTCAAGGCGGCAACGAGCGGACGCTGCGCGGGCGGGATGTCGAGTAGCCCCGAAGGCCCGTAGGCCGGCTCTGTCGTCGCCTCGCCCGAAAACACGTACCGTCCTCCGAGATTCGTGTTCGCCACCGCGGCGAACTGCTCGCGCACCGCGCGGAGTTCGGACGCAACCGCATCCCGCGCCTCCGCGGAAAGCGCCGTGTTCGCCCCTTGGACGAGAAGTTCGCGGACGCGCTTGAGGAGGTCTTCTCCTTCTGCGAGGGAACGTTCCTGGGCGTCGAGAAAGCTTCTCGCGTAGTCGGCGTTGCGGCGAAATTGGGCGACGTCGCGAAGCAGGCTTTCCGTCCGCAGGGCGCGAAGGGCGATGACGGGGTCGTCCGAAGGCCGCACCACCTTCCGCCCCGTGGCGAGCTGTTCTTCCGCCCGGGCGATGCGCCGCAGGGCGGCTTGGTAGTCGGCCAGGAAGCGCTCGCTGAGCATGGACTGGGTGATCCGCACGGGCACCTTCCCCCTTTTCGGCGGCTTGCGCCGCGGCGTCAGCGCCCTACGAGTCCGAGGCGGTGGATTATGGTATCGATGGCCTCGTCCATCGCGGTAAGCGCCCGCGCGGCGGCGGTGTACATGTGCTGGAACGAAAGAAGGCGGGCCATCTCCTCGTCCAACGAAACCCCTGAGGCGGACTGCCTTCTTTCGTCGACGAAGCGGACGATGCTCGCCTTGGTCTCCGCGAGAAGTTGCGAGCGTTGGACGTCCGTGGCCAGTTCGCCAAAAATCGCCGCGTAGGCGTCTCGTACGCGCATCTCCGATACGGTGCCGTCCGGTGCAGCGAACGGGATGGGACGATCCGCAAGTTCGGCGATCGCCCGTGCGTTGCGTCCGTCCCCCGCGCCCCCCGCCTCCCGTGCTGCCGCCAACCGTTCGGGATGGGCGGCGATGCTCGGGTTTACGAGAATGGCGTGTAGGTCGCCGGAACCCCCGGCCGGTGCGAAGACGAAAAGGTCCTCCCCCGGATTCCCCGCTAGATCGAACCCGGAGCGGTGGGCGGCGTTCACCGCATCGGCCAACCCCCGAAGGAGGGACTCGTAGCGCGCCGCGTACGCCGGAAGCACTTCTCCCAAAAGTTGGAGGGCTTCGGCGACTTCGCCGCGTGCGAGAACCCCCGGCACGGAAGAACTTCCCGCCCGCAGGGGAAGGGGGGTGCCCGCCGCGTTCGCAAAAGGAACGCCGCGGGCATCCGTCGCGTACACGTCCTCCCCGTCCACGGTGAGCGTCCCGTGGTTTTCTCCCTCGACGAGGAGGATCCCGCCGGCAAAGCGCACGCGAACCGTACCGTTGCTCCCCCATTCGACTTCGGCGTCCACAAGTTGGGCGAGACGGTCCAGGAGGCGGTCGCGCTCGTCATAGAGGTCGTTGGGCGTGTAGCCGTGCGGCGTGATCCGTGCGATCTCCCGGTTGAGGTCGGCGATTTCCCGAACGAGGGCATTGACCTCCTCGACGCGAAACCGGAGGAGGTCCCGGGCGTCCTGGCGCAGAGCGGAAAAGGTGTCTCCTACGTGGTGGAAGAGGTCGACGAGCTGTTCTGCGTATCCGAGAACCTCCTGCCGAACGCTCAGGCTCTCCGCGTCGAGAGAAAGGTCTTGCCAGGCGTGCAAGAAACGGTCGAGGGCGAGGGCAAGACCCGAACCTTCCGTGTCGGCGAGCGCCGTTTCCAACTTTTCGAGAAAGGTCCGGCGTACGTCGCATGCCGAGCGGTAGCCGACCTCCGTCCGGTACTGCCGGTCGAGAAGGAGGTCGCGCACCCGGGAAATCGAGCGAACCTCGACCCCCTGGCCCACCTGGGCGGGATTGGCTCCTATGCCCAGGCCCGGGTAGGCCCAAGGCGCCGCGGCGCGCAGGTCGACCCGCTGGCGCGAATACCCGGGTACTTCCGCGTTCGCCACGTTGTGCGAGACGACCCCCATGCTCAGGCGCGCCGCCGTGAGCCCGCGCAAGGCAATCTCCATACCGGAAAATGTAGACGTCATCTGTCTCCCCCCACCCGGAAAACCTCACCCGAGCCGCCCTCCGCCGAATCGGCTACGCCCGCCCGTCGAAGACGCGCGGGGGCAACCTTCCCTCTCCCGCTGGCGGTGCCCCGAAGACCCGGGGGACAAGAAGGGCGCGGGCGAGTTCCGCCTCGCGGATCCCGGCTTCCGCTACGCCCTGAAGACGGGCTCGGGCCCGCGCGAATTCGCGAGCCGCTTCGGTTGCCGCCCGTATGCGGTCTTCGAGGATCTCGGCAAGTCGGCGTTCTTCGCCGCCGGCAGAGAAGAGGAGTTTCGCGTACGTCGAAGGGGACGCGGGACCTTCGCGGGCAAACGCCTTCTGACTCGCCTCCCTGAGCGCTTCTCCCTCGCGGGCATGGGCGAGCAGGCGTCCCTCGAGCTCGGAAAGAGCCCTCAGAGCGCTTTCCGCTTCCGCCAACGCATACGCATGCAACGCCTCGGTAAGACGGGCGGCCTCCCGCGAAGCCTCGCGGAAAAGCGCCGCAAGGCCTTGAAACCACGCGATCCACGCTTCCGCGATCTTCTTCCGGTCCGCCTCACACCCTTCGCTCCTCGCCCCCACGGCCATCACCGCCCCCTTCGCGGACGTCCCGCACCTTCGCCCGGGAAGCTTCAAGGTAGGCGAGGATCGCGTCGGCGACGCGGTGTGCGGGCACGCGGTACGTGCCCTCCCGCAGCGCCCGGCGTAAAGCCTCTATGCGGGTTTCCCCTTGCGCCCCAGAAACGGCACCTTCCCCCCGGCGGAAGAGGGCTTCCGCCGCCTCGGATAGCTCGAGCCGATCGAACGAAGTCCTCCCGGTGCCTCCTGAAAGATGCCCTCTCCCCGACTTCTCCGGCGGAACCCGCGTGTCGCCCGTTCCCACGGGACGAATCTCGGGCAGATGCGGCTCACGGAGAGGATCCGGTCGTTCGATGCGCATCGTCCCGTCACCCCTCCCTGTTTATTCCAGACGGCGGACGAAGTACCCGCGACCCTCGTCCTCCGGCGGCTTGCGCTTTCTTTGTCGGTCTACCTCTTCGAAGTCCTCGTCGCCCTTCGGAAGAGGCGAAGAACGCCCCTCTTCTGCGTCGAGGGGGACGGGAAAGACCTCGTCCTTGAGTTCCGGAAACTCGAGAAGGCGCAGACGGCCCTCGAGGATGAACTCGCGGATCTGCCGGACGCTCACCCCGGTCGCCCCGCTGATTTCGCGCAGCGAAGCCTTTCGCCCACGTTGCTTCCGGAGGTAGTCGTACACCCGGCGAAATTCGGCCTCTACCTCCCGCAGGCAGTCCGGACAAAACCGCACCCGGCTTCCCGGAGGACGCACAAAGAGCTTCCCGCAGCGGGCGCACTGGACGAGTTCACCCTCCATGGCCGTCCCCCCTTTCGTGTATCGCCCGACGTCGAAAAAACTTTAGCAGAAACGCCGCGGCCTTCGCGAGCATTTCCCCTTTGCCCGCGGGACTCATCCCTCGTTCGGCCGCGGCCCTCCCGAGCATTGCCCCTTTGTGTGCGGGACCGCGCGGGAAAGCGTGAGGCCGAAGATCGCTTCCGCACCCTCCTCGGCGAGCGCGCGTGCGGCCCGGTGAAGCGTCTCCCCCGTGGTGTACACGTCGTCGACGAGGAGGAGACGAAGCCCCCGTACGAGACCGGGAGGGCCTGTGTAGGAGAAGACACGCTCGGCGCGGCGGCGATCCGTGCGGCTTCGGGCGCTTTGGCGCCCTCCTGGATCTTCCAGAGAGAGGACGTCGAACACGGGAAGTTCGAGGTACCCGCCGAGCCCACGGGCGAGCTGAAGGGCGGGGGAAAACCCGCGCACAATCTCCCCTTCCGGCGACGAGGGAACGGGGACAAGGGCATGTACGTCTTCGCGCGCCAACCCTTCCTCGCGGTACGTCCGAAGGAGGAAGGCGAGGAAGAGACGGAGGAGGTCGGGATTCCTCCCTCCCTTCCAGGCGTGGACGAGCTCTCGGACGATCCCTACGTAGAGGAGGGCACTTCGTTGGTAGCGGAGAGGCTCCTCGGGCGAAGCCAAAACCGCGCGCAATCCGCACAGGTATTCCCTTCTCTCCCCCCGAGGGGAAGCCCACAGTGCGCGCACTGATGTCCGGAAGGAACTTCGATTTGCTCCAGGCACGTACGGCAAACGAGGGACTCGAGTTCGTGCAGGGGACGGGGAAGGAAGGAAGTCCGCGGGCGGGACAAGGGACGCCCGCAGGAAAGGCAGCGCGGGTGGGTCGTGGCCGGTTCCGAGGGCGACAAGATCGGCCCCGCTTCCGTAGGTTTGGAGCCATTTCCGGCAAACAAGGCGAAAAGCGAAGCGCGCGCTGCCGAAGGACCGTCGGCATGCCTCGACGTTGCCGCCGCGGCGAAGCCCGTCTCCCCCTGCGAATCGGAGTCTTCCTCCGCGGCAAGGGCGTTGAGTTCCCGGACGATGCGAACGGCGCGCTCGACTTCGGAGGTCGGGTGCTCCATAAAAAAGAGCACCTCTGCGTCCTCGTCCTCTGCCTTGCGGCCCCCGCGCCCCGCCATCTGCACGAGTGCAGCGGCGTCAAAGTGTTCGGCGCACGCCCCTACGACGCCGACATCGGCGGAAGGTACGGTGATCCCACGCTCGAGGACCGTCGTCGTCGCGAGGACCGAGATTCGTCCCTCACGGAAACCCATGACGTGCGCGTCGCGGTTGTTCGTCCGGGCCGAAACTCCCGCGGCCTTAACACCCGCACGGCGGAGGAGCTCCGCCAACGCCTCCGCCGTATCCACGTAGGGACCGAAGAGGTAGACGCGGCGGCCGCGGCGGAGGCGGCCTTCGAGCCACGAGACGAGCTCTTGGGGCAGGCGCCCGCGCTCGAGCGCGGCGGCGAGCTGCGGAACGCGAACCGGACGCGGGACGGGGAGAGGACGGCCGTGAAATCTCCGCGGCAGGAGAAACACGGCGTCTCGAACGAGGAGCCTGCGCAGAAGGGGTACGGGAGGGGTGGCCGTAAGGTAGACGACGGGGGAACTCCCTGCGACCCGCCAGATGCTTCGCCAGAGAAAGGGTTCCGCGCTCAGGGGAAATGCGTCCGCTTCGTCTACGACGACGAGGGAAAAGGCCGCAGACATCCGCAGCGTCTGGTGTACGGTGGCGAGGACGAGGGGAGGCAACGCAAGAGAACCGGGACGGCCGCCCCGATAGGCGCCGAGGGGGACTTCGGGAAAGGCGGCGGCAAGGCGAGGGGCGAGCTCGTCCACGACGTCGCGGCGCGGCGTCGCCCAAAGGACGCGCCCTCCGGCCCGCAAGACGTCGGCCAGGAGGGGAAAGAGGACTTCGGTCTTCCCCGCCCCCGTCACCGCCCAGAGGAGAAACTCCGCGCCCCTTTCCTCCGCCTCCGCCCTCGGAGCAATGACGCGCCCCCGTAGGGCCTCCGCGATGCGGCGCTGTGCGGGAGTGAGGGCATCCTCCGGAAACGACGCCCGAACAAGCGTAGGGCGAAAACGGAAAATCCCCTCGCCACGAGATCGCGCAGGCGAGGGGGCGGGAAAAGGAGCCGACGTCCCTGACTCAAGGGGAGGAAAAACAGAACCCGCCGCATCCAAAGGAAGGAGAAAAGATGGCGGGATCCGCGGAGAAAGAAACGGCCGAGCTCCTTCTACGAGGACCTTCCCTGGACGGCTGTCTCCCAGAACTCGGCACACAGGGCACACAGGCTCCTCCACTCCGAAAGGTGCGAGAAATCGCTCCGACTCCGGAAGGAAACGCGCGCCGCATCGGTTGCACACGAAGGTCGTTCCCGCACGGCTGGGTTCTACGGAAGGGATGAGAAATACGTGACGTCCTGCCCGCCAACGTTCGAGGAGGGGGCCGGGCCGGGCGAGGACCCGGCGGAGCGCCGCACGGTCGAGTCCAAAAACGGGCGAAAGGTCGAGGGCGTACGCGGACAGCTCTTCCCACGTCACCCGCCGCCCCGCGAGGTAGGGCAAAAGAAAGTCGTACGGCCCGTGCACGGCAAAATCTCCGTCGCGCGGAAGTTCTGCGCACACGTCTCCGCGGAAGGAAACCGCGGAAGGGCTTTCTTCTCCGTCCGCGGCGAAAAGGCCGTGGCGCCAAAGGAGGGAGCGTAAGGCTTGTGCCGCCTCGGAGCGGAGGCGGGCAAGGAACTCTCCCGAACGGAAGGAAACTTCCCCGAGGGCTTCGACGCGATCCCGGAGATGCTCCGCAAGCCATGCAGCGTAGCCAAACGGGAGGGGACCAGCGAGGAGCCATTGGGACACGGAGGAAAAGGCACTTCCGAGGAGCGCACAGACCTCCGCAGGAGAAAAGACGACGGCGATTCCCGAAAGCGTCGGCGATCGGGGATCGGGGAACGCCTGCCCAAAGGGCGCAAAAGCGAGCGCTTCCTCCGGGGAGAGCGGGCCTGTCCCCCTACGCCGTACGACAATCCCCGAGACGTACGTTTCGACGCGACCTGCGGGCACTTCCCTCTCCCCCACGCTGGCCGCCTCCCGCGCTCCTCAGGAAGACCCCCCGCGCGCCTCTTCGTAAGGTTCCGCCTTCTTTTCCTCGGTGAGGCGCCGAACTTGCTCCAAGAAGCGGAGGAAGTTGCGCGTTCCCTCCCCCGCTTCGAAGAGGGCGCGGCTGTGGGCGGCCGCACGTTCCGCCTCCAAGCGGACGATCCTCTCCTCCATGAAATTCAGACGCCGTTCCAACTGACGCACATACGTACGGCCGAGCTCGAGGGCTCGGTAGGTGAGGTACCAAAGGTCGCCTACGTCTACCGAACTCTGAGCGTTCGGAAGAAGTTCGCGCGTACCCGTCCGATCCCCATGCCCTTCGGATCCTTCCACGGACACGGACGCGTCCGTCGCATCGCGCGCCGAAGGGGCGGCGCCCAGACCGGACTTCGCCTCGGGGACGGAATCCCCTTCGGTCCAGCTGCGGGCGAGTTCCAAACGGCGCGAACGGCGCGCCATCTTGGCCAGGCGGATGTCTTCGGCATAGCGTCGCCGGAGCACGGCGTTCCAACGGAAGCCGCAAGCCGCCGGCGTGCGCCCCAGGCGCCGAGCTGCCTCGCGGAACGCCTCGAGCTGCGTCCCGCCCTCGCGAATGAACTTGAGGACGAGCTCGGCGAGGAGGGCGTCCTCCTCTTCGCTCCACGCATCTTGCCTTTGGGCCACGTAGGGCACCTCCGCTTCCAAGCTTTTCTCTCTCTATTTTCGCCGGGAAGCGGCTCGCGTATACTTCACGAACGCGACGTAAGCAACGAACGTTACGAGGGCGAGTGCGAGAAAGGGAAGCGTGTACCGGTGGACCTCCCGTTCGAGCAGGACGCGGTCCTGGACAAAGGCCATCCCGAGTTGCAGGAAAAACCAGGTCCACGGGATCGCGGCGAGGCCGGTATACAGGACGAACTTCCCGAGGGGCATGCGCACGATCCCCGCGGGAATGGAGATCGCATGCCGGAGGACGGGAACGAAACGCCCGGAAAACACCGCGCCGGGGCCGAAGTGCGCAAACCAACGCTCTGCCCGCTCGATGTGGTGGGGGAAGAGAAAGACGTAGCGGCCGTAGCGTTCGACAAAAGGCCGGCCCCCGTACCTACCTGCAAGGTAGAGAAGAAGCTGGGAGGTGATCCCGCCGAGAATTCCCGCACACATGGCCTCGGGGAAGGAAATCCTACCCTGGGCTACGAGGACCCCGAAGACCGCAAGGACGATCTCGCTCGGAATCACCTCGATCGTAAGGGCGAAAAGAAGCCCCCAAGGTCCGAAAGCCGCGAGGAAATCGAGTACTGCCTGCATCCAACCGCTCAACGACCCGCCCTCCCGCCGCGTCGCGCAAAACTTCGTCCGAAACTCCTACGCGTGATCCGCGGGGCGCGGCGAAGGGGAGAGCTCACCCTCCGCCCCTTCTTCTCGCCCGTTCCGTTCCCCTACCGCGTCCTCCGGGCCGAGGACGGACTCGACCTCTACGCGGACGATGCGCTCTCCGTCGATCTCAGACACGCGAAAGCGGAAGCCCCCGTATTCGACCGTTTGCCCGACGGTGGGCACGGCCTCCAGGTGGGCGTAAACGAATCCGCCGATCGTGTCGTAGTCTTCGTTGGGCAAGGAGGCGCCAAAGCGCTCGTTGAACTCGTCCACGAGAAGTCGGGCGTCGAGGGAGTAGCGTCCCTCCCCGAGGGGCTCGATTTCCGGACGCTCTTGGTCGAACTCGTCCTGAATCTCGCCAACGATCTCCTCGAGGATGTCTTCCAGCGTGACGAGGCCACTCGTCCCGCCGAACTCGTCCAGGAGGATGGCGATCCCCACGTGTTCCTCCTGCATGCGCTTGAGAAGCCGGTGCAAGGGGATGGTCTCGGGAACCTTGAGTACGGGACGCGCCAGGCGCAACAGGTCGCGCTCCTCCGGATGGCGCCAAAAGTCCTTGATGTGGACGAACCCCACGATGTGGTCTTTGTCCGGAGCGCACAAAGGATATCGGGTGTGCATCGTCCCGCGGATGATCTCCACGTTTTCTTCATACGGGAGCGAGGTGTAGAGGCAGACCATGTCCGTGCGGGGGATCATCACCTCCCGCGCCGTGCGTTCCGTAAAGGTGAACACCTTGTCTACGAGGGCGACCTCTTCCGCCTCGAGGATCCCTTGCTCCTCGCTCCTCTTCATGAGCGAGAGGAGTTCATCCTCAGAGTGGGCGATCTCCTGGGATTGGTCGGGGGAAATCCGGAAGAGAAAGAGGACACCGTCCGTCGCCCGGTCGAGGAGGTAAATGAACGGGCGCATCACCCAGGTAAACGCGTAAAACGGAAAGGCGACCCACAGGGCGATCGACTCCGCATGGCGGATCCCGATCACCTTGGGCGCCTGTTCCCCCAGCACGATGTGAAAAGACGTGATGAGGACGAAGGCCGCCCCCACCGCGAGGGACCCTTGCCACGCTTCAGGTACGCGCGCCCAGGCAAAGAGAGGGGCCAAGAGTTCGCGGGCAAAAGGTTCCCCGAGCCAACCGAGCCCCAGAGAGGCGATCGTGATCCCGAGCTGCGACCCTGAGAGTGCGCGGTTGATGTCGGAAACGATGCGCGCGAGGACTTTGGCCCGAGGATCCCCCCGCTCGACGAGTTCGGACACGCGGTAGGGACGTACCTTGACGAAGGAAAACTCCGCACTCACGAAGAAGGCGTTGAGGAAAAGAAAGAGGAGGATCCACCCGAGGGACCCACCGACGGCTGACAGACTCCTGACCGGATCGTCCAACTTTGCCTCGCCGGTCGCCCGGCGATCCGCCACCTCCTGCAAAAGCGCAAAACTCATAGACCCTGTACTTCCATCATAGTCCGGAAGACAAAAGGCCGTCAAGGAAAGATCTGGAATTTCGGATCCGTTCTCCCTTCAACGCGCCGCCCACCAAACCGCGGTAAAGACGAGCAAGGCCCAGAGAAGCGGCGGGAGGACGAACGAAGACCATACGGCTCCCGGACACCACATCGACCTCCCGTTTCCGGTTGTTGCGAAAGCCTGGGATGCCGACGGACTACGAGACCTCCCCTCTACGGGAGATCCCGGGAGAAGGGGGAAAGAGAAACGTGCGAAGCAAAAGAACCAGGGCGGGGACGAGGACGAAAAGCCCCAGGACGAAACCTACGAGCAGGGCGTGGGCCATAGGAAGGGGGGTAAAGCCGTCGTACACCGTGAGGTAGGGGTAAAGGAGGTAGGGGTAGTGCACCACTCCGTAGGCGTAAAACGCCGCGGCGTACTGCCCTGCCGCCGCAAGGAAGGCCCACGCCGGCCGCCGGGTGCGCAAAAGGGCGTAGGCGGCCACGGCGAGAACCGCGGAGACGACGTAACCTGCGGCACCCCGCTCCACGAGAAGGGGACGCATCGGACTTTCCCGAACCATGAGGGCGAGGGCGAAGAGGTCCGCAAGGAAGGCGTAGGGAAAGACGGCAATGGCCGTATGGCGCATCTTTTCCGCGAGATCCCTTTCCTCACTTCGCTCGAGGTACCAGGAGAGAAACGCCGCGGCGAGGACGACGGTCCCCAAAAGGCCAACGGCAAACATCGCCCACGTGTACGCGCTCCCGAGGAAGGCCGCGAGGTCGAGCGTGGGGAAGCCGTCGGTGGCGATGAATCCCCCTTCGGATACGGTGAGTACGGCGGCGAGGGCGGCGGGAATGGCGAGGCCGGTAAGGCCATAGACGTACGTAAAGACGGGCCTCTTTTCCGGGCTGTACGTGTGAAAGGCGTAGTATGCACCCCGGAGCCCGAGGAGGACGAGCCCTGCCCCCAGAGGGACGAGGAGCGCCGCTCCGTAGTAGTACGCCGTGAGGGGGAAGAACCCGACGATCCCCACGACAAAAAAGACGAGGAAGACGTTCGTCACCTCCCACAGGGGGGCCATGAGCCGCTGGGCGGCATCGTGCAGGCGAGGGTTTCGGTCGCGCACGGCACTCCAAGCGGAAAAAAACCCCGTGCCGAAATCTACCGCGCCGAAGAGCACGTAGCCGAAGAGAAAGGTCCAGAGGATGAGGGCGGCGAGCGTCTCAAGATCCACGGCTTTCCCCTCCCCGAAGTCCGCCGAAGAGACGGCGGAACGCCGTTTCGGGTCCCTCCGACCCGTAGATCGCCGCAAGCACGCGCACGGCTATGGCGGTGAGGAGCACGTAGAGGGCGAGGAAGACGTAAACGAGCCACGACACCGCAGGGTTTTCCGTCGCCGTTTCGCCCACGCGGGCGATGCCGCGGACGATCCAAGGAAGGCGTCCCATTTCGGCGAAGTACCATCCGAGCTCTACGGTCATGAGAGAAAGGGGGGCGGCGACGACGAGCGCGGGGAAAAACCAAGCGGGAAGACGGCCGGTCGCAACCTCCTCCGCCTGTCCCACGGACCGCGTCCGCCAAACGCGCCACCAGTAGTAGGCGGCGAGGGCCAGGAGGAGAAAGCCGAAGACCACCATGAGGTCGAAAAAGTAGTGCACGACGAGCGGCGGGCGATCTTCGGGAGGGAAGGCGTCCAGCCCCGTGACCACGGCACTGGGCGTTCCCTTCGCCAAGACGGAGAGCCCATAGGGGATCGTTAGGGCATAGCGCACGGTTCCGTCCTCCCAGAGGCCGAAGAGGCGCAGAGGTGCGGCTCCTTGGGTGGTGAAGTGCCATTCGGCGGCGGCGAGCTTTTCCGGTTGGTATGCGGCGAGAAACTTTCCGGAAAAGTCACCGCTCAATACGGTTCCGACGCCAAAGAGGAGAGCCCCCTGCATCGCAAGGCGCAACGCCTTCGCCGCCCGCGTGTCGCGCGGATCCCGACGGAGTTCGTACGCAGAAAGCGCCGCGAGGACGAAGGCCGAGGCGAAGTACGCGGAAAGGAGGACGTGCACCGTCTTCGTCGCCGTGGCGGGAGAAAACATCGCCTGTACGGGATGGACGTCCAACGTACCCTCCGCCGTAATCCGCGCACCGGCAGGGGTGTTCATGAACGCGTTGACGGAGGTGATGAAAAACGCCGAAGCGCTCGCCCCTAGGGCGATCACGGCGGCGTACAGGGTGTTGCGCAGGGGCGGGCCGTCTTCGCGCCACGTGTAGAGGTAGAGCCCGAGGAAGATCGCCTCGAGAAAGAACGCAAAGGTTTCGAGAAACAGAGGAAGGGCGATCGTCTGCCCCGCAAGTGCCATGAACGGCGGCCAGAGGAGGTTTAAGAAGAGGCCGATGGACGTCCCCGTTACGACGCCGAGGGCGACGGTTACGGCGTACCCCTTCCCCCACCGGTAGGCCGAGCGGCTCAGGTCACGGTCGCCGATGCGCATCGCTCTCCACTCCGCCAAGGCGATGTACAGGGGAACCCCGACGCCGATCGTGGCGAAGAGGATGTGGAAGCTGAGCGTGAGCGCCGTGAGGATGCGGCTCGCGGTGAGCGGATCCCACACGTCCCATCCCTCCTCCGTTCCTTCCCGTAGGGTGGTCGGGGAATCCGCATTTATACAAAAAAAGAGCGCTCCGGTGGTCTCCCGGAGCGCTCGCATCCTTTGCGGGCACGCAACGCGGCGCAGTCGGCTTTGCGGTCGGGGTGTCGCGTTACGCGCCGTACCCCTTGGCTTCCTCCACGTCGATCTTGCGTTCGCTAAACTTCTTGTACGCCCAGAACTGGTACCCGATCACGACCGGCACGAGGGCGAGGGCTACGCCGAGCATGACGGTCTGCGTGAGCGGGCTCGCCGCCGCCTGATAGGCCGTGATGCTCGCCTCGGGCGCCGTGCGGGAGTAGAGCATGTTCGGGAAGAGCCCCACGAACCCCGTCACGAGAAGGAGGGCGATCGTTCCCGACGTGGCGAGCCAGGCCCCGAGCTGGGCGCCGCGGGAGAGGAGCGGCTTGACGAGGAGGAGGAGAAGGAGGGCAAGGGCGGGAATGACGTAGAGGACGGGAACTTGGTTGTAGTTCGCGAGGAGGTGGCTTGCCCGATTCGCCGTCGCCACCATGTAGATGGAGAAGAGGGCGAGGGCGACCACCCAAAGCGTGTGGGCGTACCCTTCGAGGCGCTTTTCGAGTTCACCCGAAACCTTAAACGCCCCCCAGATCGTTCCCGAGAGGAGGGCCAAGGTCACAAACGTGAGCCCGCCCAGAATTCCGTACGGGTTGAGGAGCGTAAAGAGCGTCGTCTTGTTCCCCGAGGCGTCAAAGTCGAGGCCGTAGAAGAGGTTGGCAAAGGCCACGCCCAAGAGGAGGATCACGAGAAAGCTCGCCACGGTGAACGCCCAGCGCCAGGCGTTGTGCCACCCGGGATCCTTGACCTTGGACATGAACTCGAGACCTACGGCGCGGTAGAAGAGGGCGAAGAGGAGGAGGAAGAAGGGGACGTACAGGGCGCTAAACATCACCGCGTACGTGAGGGGAAAGGCGGCAAAGGTCGCGCCGCCGGCCGTGATGAGCCACACTTCGTCGCCGTCCCAAAACGGGCCCACGGCCTCCTGCAGGGCCGCTTCCTCGCGCTCGTTCCGCGCAAGGAAGGGAAAGAGCGTTCCCAGGCCAAGCGTCTTGGAATCCAGGACGAAGTACACGACCCAGAGGACCACCCAAAGGACGTACCAGATCACGGGGAGTGCTTGTTCGGGCATCGCGCGTTCACCCCTTCCTCACGCTTCCACCGGACGGCCGGAGATGCCCTTGCCAGGAGCCTCTTCGAGGTGCGGACCTTCCTTCGCGAACTTGGAGAGGAGGTAGATGTCCGCCACGATGAGCACGCCGTAGAAGAAGGTGAGCCCCACGAGGGAGAAGACCACGTCGCCGACGCTCACCGGAGAGACGGCCTCGCTCGTCCGCATGAGGCCGTATACCGCCCACGGCTGACGACCGAACTCTGCCGCTCCCCACCCAAGCCAGGCAGCGATGTAGGGAAGAGGGATCGTGTAGAGAAGGGCCTTAAGGAGCTTCGGCGAACGCTCGAGTGCCTCCAATCCGCCCTTACGGTACTTCCACCAAGCGTAGACGGCTACGGCGAGGAAGTAGAGCCCGAGGCCGACCATGAGGCGGAAGGTCCAGGTGACCACGGCAACCGGCGGCCGGTCCTCCGCAGGGAAGTCCTTGAGCCCCTTGACTTCGCCAAAGGGGTTGTTCGTGTAGAGGAGGCTTCCGAGGTAAGGAATCGGGCAGCACTCGAGAATGTTCTTTTCCTGGGAAGGAACGGGAATGCTGAAGAGGTGGAAGGGAACTCCCTTGCCGCCTTCCCAGATCCCCTCAAAGGCGGCCGCCGTAGCCGGCTGCGTCCGGGCGACGTTCACGCCCTGAAAGTGCCCGGTAACGGCCGTAAGAAGCGTAGCGAGGACGGCCATCGTGAGCGCCAAGCGGAAGGAGCGCTCGAAAAACTCGCGCTTCCGGCCGCTTACGCCCTTCAAGAAGTGGTAGGTACTCACACCGAGGACGAAGAACGATCCGACGATGTACGACGCGAGAATCGTGTGGACGAGCATCCACCAGACGTTCGGGTTGAAGAAGACCTCCCAGAAGTTCTCCAGGTGGATGAGCTTACGCCCGTCAATTTCCACGATCTTGTACCCTACCGGATGCTGCATGAAGCCGTTGGCCGTGATGATCCAAAGGGCGGAAAGGTTTGTACCTAGGGCGACCATCCAGGCGGAAAGCGCCCGAAGCTGAGGCCAACGCTCCCGTCCGAAGAACCAAATGCCAAAGAAGGTCGATTCGAGGAAGAACGCAAGGAGTGCCTCGATCGCCAGCGGGATCCCGAAGATGTCGCCCATGAACTTGGAGTACTCCGACCAGTTCGTACCGAACTGAAACTCCATCGTGATCCCGGTGACGACGCCGAGCACGAAGTTGATCGCGTACAACTTCCCCCAGAAATCGGCCATCTCGCGATACATCTCGTCCTTGGTCCGCCGGTACAACGTCTCCATGACCGCGACGAGGATGATGAGGCCGATCGTGAGGGGAACGAAGATAAAGTGGAACGCCGCCGTAAGTCCAAACTGCAGGCGGCTCAGGTCCACTACGAGTTGGTTGGGCATCGTCTAGCCCCCCTCCATCGGGTGTGCGGTGTTCTGTCCCCACATGCGCCGTCTGCGCGCCCGCACAGAGGCGGAGAACCCGATCCCCTTTGTCGCAAGCGTTTACAAAAATTGGGCCAAAAGGGGTCTCTCTCTCGTTGCCGTACGATCTGCGGCCGCCTTCCCCTGCCGCCGTACGGACGCGGTAGGAGAAAACGCGGCATGCAAAGCCCGGCTCGCTCCTCCGCCTCTGCGCATTTTCCACTATAGCACACTACTTAATCTTGATTGAGTGGAAAGCGAGAGGCAGATGTGACAAGTTTGTGAACTAGTCGAGAACGTTCTGTGACAAGGCGGGGTGGGCTGCGAACCGGCCTTCCGCGGCAACTCCATACGAGGAGATCCCCTACTTGCCTCCGGGTGAGGTACACTGAATCGTGAAGAACGCGTACGGAAACCAACGAGGGAGGACAACCAGACGATGCACGACATCGGAATTTACGGACTCGGCGTCATGGGGGAAAACCTCGCCCTACGCGCCCACGACGTTGGCCTTTCCGTCGCCGTATTCAACCGCACGAAGGACAAGGCGTTTGCCCTTGCCGCCCGCGTGGGAAGCCCACGATTTCAAGCGTTTGCCGACCCCGCGTCCTTGGTCGCTTCCCTCCGGCGACCTCGCCTTCTCCTCCTCATGGTCACCGCAGGTCCGGCGACGGACGCGGCGTTCGAAGCGGTCCTCCCCTTTTTGGAGGAGGGGGACGTCTTGGTCGACGGAGGGAATGCCCACTACGAGGACACCTTGCGCCGAGAAGCACGGGCGCGAGAAGCCCGCGTCGCCTACATAGGAATGGGGATTTCTGGCGGAGAATTGGGGGCGCGTACGGGGCCGGCGCTCATGCCAGGCGGTGATGCGGAAGCGTATGCCCGGATCGCCCCTCGACTCGAAGCCCTCGCCGCCCGCTTACCCGACGGGAGGCCAGCCGTTGCCCTTGTAGGAAAAGGCGCCGCCGGACATTACGTGAAGATGGTGCACAACGGGATTGAGTACGTCTTTCTTCAGCTTCTCGCGGAGGCGTACGACGCCTTGCGAAACGTTTACGGCTACACGAGCGTCGAACTCGCCGACGCCTTTGCCCGGGCAAACCAAGGACCTTGGGAAAGCTACCTCATCGGCCTCGTCCGGGAAATCCTCACCGTTCCCGACCCCGAAACCTCCCAACCCCTCGTCGAGCAAATCCTCGACGTCGCCGAGGGAAAGGGAACGGGGCTATGGACGGCAGAAGAGGCCTTGAGGCTCGGAACGGGAGGGAGTACCTTCGGGGCGGCGGTGCATGCCCGCAACCTCTCGCGAGAACGGGACCTCCGTCTCGCCTGTGCAGAAGCGTGCGGCGAGCCTTGGCGTCGACCGGAAGCGGTTCTCGCGTACGAAACGTGGCGCGACGCCTTGCATGCAGCGGTACTCGTCGCCTACGCCGAAGGCTTTGCCCTCCTCCGGCGAGCCCCGGAAACCTACGACTTTGCCGTAGATTTGGCCAACGTAGCTCGGGTTTGGCAGAGCGGGGCCATCGTACGCATTCGCCTCCTCGCGGACCTCGAACGTCACCTGCGACAAACCCCCGAAATCCCCCATCCCCTTCTCTTTCCAGAGATCTGGCAACTCGTGCGGGAACGCGAGGGCGCCCTCAGGAATTTTGCCGCCTGGGCGGTTCGCACGGGGCTTCCCGCACCTGCGCACCTCGCCGCCCTTGCCGACCTCGACGGCTTGCGCAGGCGCCGGCTCCCTGCCAACCTCATTCAGGCAGCGCGGGACGCCTTCGGTGCCCATACGTACCGACGGATCGACCGCGAGGGAAACTTCCACACCTCTTGGCCCGACCCGGAAGGGCGCGAAATCCCCCGTCCGCAAGGCTAAGGTTTGCATAAAGAAACCCGAGCATCCGAAACCGCAAGACCCCGCCGCGGCGGGGTCTCGTTCGTTTGCGCGCAATGTCTAAAACGAGAAAAGGCGACTTTCCTGTCAGCGAAGGGGAACCGCGTCGAGTTCCCCGTCTTCCCGCAGGCGAAAGCGGACGAGCCGATACGGCCGCGTGAGGACGAAGTGTCGCTTCCCGAAGACGAGTTCGGTCTCCGCAAAGACCTCGCGCAGCTCGATCCACCCCGTCTCGGGAACTTCCAACGTCGTCGAAATTCCGGCCTCGCTTCCCACGACGCCGAGGACCATCTGCGAAGCCGAGTAACGGCCCCCGCGTACGGGTCCCGGTATGCGAATTTCTCCGTCGGCGACGATTTCCGCACGATAGCTTCCGCGGCGGAGAACCTCCACGTCTCCCCACGCGTATACGGCAGCCATGTGTACGCTTGCCACACGGACGCGGGATCGCTCGCGAAGTTCGGGGGGATACCTTTCGAGAACGGCAAGTAGGGTAGAAAGCGCTTCCAACCAGGACGCCCACGTCCACGTGGCGTTTCCACGAGATGCGGGGGCAAAAGGCCGGAGAAACGCCCGCCACGCCATTTCTTCGGGAAAGACCTCGCGCAAGAGGGGGGCCGAGGCGAGCACCCTTTGCCCGAGGTCGGGAAAATGCTTCTCGAGAATCCGGAGGGCGAGCGTACGTTCTACCTCGGGCGAACTTGTCGCGTCCGGGGAGTGCGCGCGAAGTTGTTCCACGGCGCCGCGAAAGCGCATGAGGTCGCGGGCGAGAGAGTGAAGTGCGAGGAGGGCGGGAAAACGCACTTTTTCCCATCCCGACACCGCCGTGCTGCGGAGAAGCGGTCCATAAATCTCCACAGAGCCGCGCGCCCGTACGGTCGCACCCTCCACTTGCCCCGTGATCACGAGGTCCTCCCCCGCCTCCACGAGCATGCCTTCGGCAACGTTTCCGCGGATGACCACACTCCCCGGAAAATGGATGTTGCCGGAAGCGAGGTCGACGTCTCCCCGATGCTCGAGAAGCTCGCGAACGGCGACCTGCACCTCTCCGGACCGCTCCTCCACGAAGAGGGCTCCGTCCTTTTCGGCGTAGAGGACTCCGTTCGCCTCGTCCATGCGTACGCCTTTCCCCGGGCGAATGCGCGGGGCGGGCGGCGTGAGAGCCGGTACGACCTTCCCAAACACCGTAAGACCCGGCGTTCCCGGAATAGGCAGGAGAACTTCTGCGATTTTCTGCCCACGCCGTACGGCGAGATAGGAAGTCCTCTCCCGATAGTCAACCCGCGATTCGTCCCCGCGAGACGTGTTCAGCTCCGGAAACGGGACGAGCCACCGAATTCCCCCCGCCTTCCCGGGCTGAGGCGGGGTACCTTGAACCAGGACGTAGGTACCAGGGCCTTGCCTGAGCGCTTCTTCGAGGGCGGGAAAAATCCTTTCTTCGGATATGCCGCGTCGGCGGAGCGTTTCGACGATCTCTTCGCGGGATACATCCGCCTCTTGGAGGTGGAGGATAACGTGGAAGTCTTCAATGTCCAATACGTACCCCCGGCCGGATACGACGGGCATAGGCCTCACCCTTTCGCACGATCCCCGTGCCAAAGATGTTGCCTGTGCAAAACGCCGCCGGGGAGCACCGCGCCGCCGACACGTCTCGGTGTCGTACCCGATTACCTTTCTTCTGTCTCCGAACCGTAGAGCAGCGTCAAAAGTTCGTACCGGTCGGCTACGCCGAGCTTCTGAAAGATGTTGGAGATGTGGTTCTTCACCGTGTGCTCGCTGATCACCAAGGCCTGGGCGATGTCTCGGTTTCTGTACCCTTGTCCGATCAGGTATACTACCTCGCGCTCCCGCGCCGTAAGCACGTCGAGCATCTCCACGCGCCGCTTGAGAACGGAGGGGTCGAAGCGCACTACCGGTTCCCGCCGAACCGAAAGCCTCCCGCGGCGGAAAAAGGGCCTCTCTTCGCGGGCACGACTCCGCACGTACTCTTCGAGAAGGAGGAGGGTCTCGCGCACCTCCGGAACCTCTTCCGCCTCCCGCTCCAGGTATTCCTTCAGGCGTTCCAGCGCTTCCACGATCTTGGCTTCGCGCTCCACGGCCACGTGTTCCATGTTTCTCCGTACCTCCTCTGCTCGAGCCTTCTCCGTTTGGCTTAGGCCGTTCGATTCACGGATGCCCCCGTTTCGAAAGTCCCCTTCCGGAGGGTTTGCCTTCCCCTCGTCTCCCCTACCCCGGGCTTCGCCTCCTTCGGAAGACATGGCACGCCCTCCTCCGCCGGGCGACGTTCCGTGTCTCGTCTTCGACCGTCTCCTTGGAGTTTCACCTAGGTTCGACATTATCACGGTGACAAACCCGAGAATTTTGGGAGAACGCCTCTCCCGCCGGACGGCCTGCTCTCATTATACTAGGGAGACGGCCAAAAAGGAAGGAAAAAGGACTCCCTTCGAGCCTAGGATTCCTTCCTCCTTCCTGTATCGACAAAACCGCCCTAGGGTTTTAGCCACGGCCACTGTTTTTTTTTTTTTTTTTTTTTTTTTTTTTAGTTACTAGGAATGAAAGATTACGAGCTAAGTGCGAGAAACATCCGGCGAATGCCCTCAGAAGACCTCTCTCATCGCCCGGAGGATCTTCCCCCGCCTTTCCGCCCGCCAAATTCGTGCAGCTTCGTAGAAGACGACGTGAACTCCACCCCACACGGCGCCCAACATTCCGCTTACTACGACGCCGCTCCAGGAGGCAGAGGAAAAGGCGAGGTCGGCAAACGCCGCCCCGCCGACCAAGAACGCAAATGCCGTGCCAATGAGCGCCCGCAGGAAATACGCCGGGGAAAAACTCACCGAAAGGTAGGTGGCGAAGGACAGAAACCCCAAGACGACATATGAGGGCGCCGCAAACCCTACCGGGGGATCTAAGGAGGCGAAAACGGAAGCAAAGAGGCGAGGAAACACCCACAACCCGACAAGCGTCCCTGCAAACGTGCCCAAAAGGAGAGCGAGCTCCAAATCCTTTTCCTTCCCTCGCCAAACGACGCAGGCCGAAGCCGCGACCAAGGCGAAAAAGAGAAACTCCGGACGACTTAGGTCTTCCAGGCGGGAAAGCAAAGTCAGGTCGGGAAACTCCTCCAAAGCCCCTTGCACGAGGACGGAGAGGAGGGCGTCGGTTTCCCGTACGTCTCGGGACAAAAGATCTACGACGAGCTTAACGACGAGGACGAACATGCCCGCGAGGACCGATCCGGAGGTGTAGAGGAGGAGGCGAAAGCGGCGGACAGATCGCCACGTCGCGTTTGCTTCGCGCAAAAAGCGCATCCACCGATCCATCGCGGGTTTCCACAGGGAGCGCATCAAGACGAAGGTAACCGTGCCGGCGAGAAGCGCAAGCCCCAGAGGAAAGGCGTATTTCTCCAGGAGGGGGGCGTAGGCCTCCCACCTCGGTCCTAACAGCCTTCCCAAAGTGAGGAAGAGCATGACCCATAAGAAGGCACCGGCGTACGCGGCGACGGCAAAGTGCCGAAACGGAATTCCCATGGCCCCCGATAGGTACCCCGTGACATGACGTACGCCGGGGAGAAAGTAGCCTACGGCGAGGAGCGGGAGGCCGAATTGATCGATCCAGCGCATTCCGCGTTCCACGCGTTCCGGGGAAAGCGCGACGTATCTCCCGTAGCGAAGGAGGAAGGGTTTGCCCAACCCCCGCCCGACCCAGTAGGTGATCGTCATCCCGAGCGCCGTACCCGCAAAGCCCACGGCAGCTGCAAGGGCGAAGTTCATCCTGCCGTGGTACGAGAGCACCCCCGCGAGGGCGAGCGTGAGGTCGCCGGGAAAGGGGAGGGCGACGTACTCCCCAAGAAGGCCGAAAAACAAAAAGGCGTACCCGTAGCGGGCAAACCATTCAAGCACCGGAAACGCGTCCTCCTCCCTTTCTCCCGATAGGAGACCTTGAGCAAAAGAGAGCGAAAGAAGAACCTAGACCGGCGAGTTCCGGGCTATTCGAAGATCACGTCGAACGTTCTCGCCCAGAGGATCACGTTGATCCACCGCCATACACGAAAGTCAAAAAGGACCTTTTCCCGGCGAATCCGTTCCCACTCACTCAGGAGGGCTTTGCGGCGGAAAAATGGGAAGCGTTCTTCGTCAATCCCTTCCAAAAGGGAAGACACCCAGGGCGCAAGATCCAACAACCATCGGTGTTCCGGCGTGGCAAAACCAATCTTGTCCCTTCGATCGAGAATTTCATCGGGAACGATTCCCCGCATCGCTTCGCGAAACACCCACTTTGTCGTACCATCGCGAGAAATCAAATATTCTTCGGGAAGGCGAAAGATAAAATCCGCAAATTCTTTGTTTAAAAATGGATTTCTCTTTTTGATCCCAAAATAACCCGCATTTCTCGATTCATATCTCAAAAGAGTCGGTAGGCTTTTCGCAAACAAGTTTAGATGATTTTCATTTCTTACGTGATCTTTTGAGTAATTTCTAAGCACAACTTTTTTGCTCAATTCTACGGTCGAGGCGCCGCGTTCTTCAAACCAGTCTGTGTTCAGCCATAAACTTTCTCTTGAACTTTTCTTTATTAAAAATGGTAAAAACTGAGGAAGGACATAAACGAAGATGTTCTTCCCACCCGTGAGGGCGCGGTAATTTCGCAGGAGAAAATCGAGGGCTTCCACCCGCCTCCCCCCGCGCCAGAGGGACGCGAGGCGCAAACCGCGGAGGTACAAGTACCCCCCGAGAAGTTCGTCCGCACCTTGTCCGCTGAACAGCACGGGTAAGCCCAGGGCTCGGGCCGCGCGAAATCCACGAAACTGGGCGTACACGCTCGTACTTCCAAAGGGTTCTTCTTGCACACGGACGAGGTCCTCAACGTCGGCGACGAGTTCGTCCGGGTGGATGCGGAACTTATACGTGCGGACGTTACCCGCCCGGGCGGCGAGGTCGATAAACCGCTCTTCCCCGACCAATTCGTCGTCCGCGACAAAGCTCACGGCGTACACGTCGCGACGGGGAAACAGATGGTGGAGGCCCAAGACAATGGCCGAAGAATCGATCCCCCCCGAAAGAAAGGCACCCAACCGTTCTTCCTTCCCGCCCACCTCGGCAAGGGCGCGGAAAAAGAGTTCGCGGACGCGTTCCTTCGCCTCCTGAAAGGAAAGGCGCTCTGGCTCTTCGAGGGAAGGCGAGACGAAACGCTCGAGGCGTCCGTTCTCGGGATGATCTATACGGGCTACGTAGACGAAACCGGGAGGAACCCGGTAGATCCCTCGGAAAAACGTCTCTCCGGGAGCGGGGATGAGCCCCCACCGAAGGTAGACGTAGAGGAGATCCGGATTTGCACGCCGCTTGATATCGGAATTTTCCAAAATATGGAGGATCTCGGTGGCGAAAAAAAGTCCATCCGGCGTGGGAGCGTAATAGAGCGTCTGAAGTCCGAACGGATCGCCGCCGAGGTAGACAAGCCCCTCCTCGAGGTCGACGAGCGCAAACGCAAAGGAACCCGAGAGGAGAGAGAGACCTTCCTTTCCCAGGGTCTTCCACACCGAGAGAAAGAGCCTCTCCTGCCCTCCTTCGTCCGAGGGCGAAGCGGGAAGAGGTTCGACGTTTGCCCTTTTCCGCAGAACTCCTGCATTTTCGAGTTCCCCGGTAAACCACAAGAGGTACCTTTCCCCGCCCTCGCGGTGAGGGGGGCGATTTCCGGAGACGAACGACGCAAAGTTGAGAGGGAACCTCGAGGCCTTACGTCCCACAACACCCCAAAAGGGCCGGGAAAGTCCCTCTTCCCCAACCCCTGCAGCAACTGCATCCCTTCGTTCGAGGGATGTCATTTCCTTCCCTCCCGCTCGGCAATCCACCGCACCGCACTTTTTTACGAAGTTTCTCTTGTGTTTTTTTGTTTATGTTCCTTCGTTTCTGCCACCCGCACGGAGGTAGTATACCACGGAGGACGGCAAGGTGTGTGACGATCTTGCGAGAGAAAGAAAACTGCCGGCCCTTTCCGGGCCGGCAGTGTGCCGTCCGCGATGGATCCCCATTCGAAACGGTCGAGAAATCTCCCTACGCCGCCACTGCGGGTCTCAAGCGTTTCCCTTTCGCGAATTCGGAGTCGCTGAGGACGAAACGGTGTGCCTCCTCGCCAAGTTTGCTGATCGCCTTGCGCATGTGCTCGAGGGCCGCAAGCATTTCCTCCGCCTTTCCCGTCTGTTCTTCGGTGAGGCCCGCGATAGCCTCCATCGCTCCCATAGATTTCGCGAGGGAAGCTTCGATTTCGCGAAACACCGTGATGAATTCCTGGGACTTGTCTTCTACATCCTCGAGGGCCGCCCCCGCCGAGCGAACCTCGTCGGCCATGTCCTTCACGGTATCGGCGATACGCACGAACGCCTCTTCGGCTTCCGATATCCCGCCAAATGTCTGTATGAGTTCTTCTACGCCCCGGGTGATCGCGCCTACCACGTCGTCGGCCTGCCGACGGAGGAGGGCTAGACGATCTCCGATCTCCTGGGCGGACCGCCCCGAAGCTTCGGCGAGCTTGCGAATCTCCTGGGCGACGACGGCGAATCCGCGGCCCTGCTCGCCCGCGCGCGCCGCTTCGATCGCGGCATTCAATGCGAGCAGGTTGGTCTGTTCGGCGAGGTCCGTGATGAAGCGCACGATGTCGTCCACGGAAGCCATTTCCTGACCCAGGCGCCCGACGAGAGAGGTCCAACTTTGTACCTTCTCCTTAAGGTGTTCGAGTTCCTGCAGGACTTTGGCGATATCCTCCCGTCCGCCAGCGACCGCCTCTTCTACGCTTCGCGTCGCCCGTTCGACACCGGCCAGCGCCTCCCGCATGTGTCCCACGGCGCGGAGTACCATCTCCCCCTCCTGAGCAGCAGACGCAAGACGTTCGCGGTCGGCCTTCGCGGCCATCGCAACTCCTTCCGCCTCGCGGGCGATGCTCTCCGAAGCTTCGGCGTTTTCCCGCGACGCATGTTCTACCATCTCGCCGAGTTCCTCCGCTTCGCGTGTCCGCGCGAGGAGGTTCTCGATGATTTCCCGTAGGTTCCCCCGCATGTCTTCGAAAGCTACGGACAAAAGGCCGAGCTCGTCCCGCGAAGCGTGTTGAAACGTCGCATCGAGGTTGCCTCGGGCGACCTCTTCCAGGGCGTACACCGCACGCTTCAGCGGATTGATCACAAGCCACTGGATGAAGATCTGGATCATGACCATCATCACGACGAGGTTGACCAACGTGTTGATGATGGTCTCTGCGTACCCGAGTCCGAGTCGAGAAATAAACCCGTGCAACTGGGACATGAGGAAAAACGTGAGGATAGCGCTTACAATGAGGCTCGCGAGGATGAAGAAAAAGACCTTGACCTCGAGGCTCATGAGGCGAAAGCCCTTTCCCTCCTGCGTCACACGCCCGGAAGTCGGCTCCATCGCGGAACTCACCCTTTCCTACGAAGATCTGGTTCTGGGAAGAATGGACTCCTCCTTCGAAATGCCCAAAGCCTCCTTCGACCCAGGGGTCCCCGCAGAGAGACGCGCGGCCCGCACTCCTTGGCCCGCGACGCCTACCCGGGAAAGCACGGCCAATCCTCTTTTCTCTCTTTGCATCGGCCGGATTCTCAGGGCGGTTTAGGCATCACGGGTCTCCTTCCCAGCACAAAACCGCCCGGGAGATTCCCGGGCGGTAGAAAGGGTGAACGTTCTATCGGTTTTTCGGCCTACACCCCTT
Source organism: Brockia lithotrophica (assembly GCF_003633725.1). Taxonomy (NCBI): domain Bacteria; kingdom Bacillati; phylum Bacillota; class Bacilli; order Thermicanales; family Thermicanaceae; genus Brockia; species Brockia lithotrophica. Next base: position 111,381 of record NZ_RBIJ01000002.1, read on the forward strand.
GGGCGAGCATCGCCTCGGCAACGCGAAGGAACCCCGCCGTATTCGCCCCCAAGAGGAGATCTCCCGGTGCGCCGTAGGCCTCCGCGGTCTCTCGGGCGGTGCGGTAGATGCGGACCATGATCTCCCGAAGCTTTGCGTCTACCTCGGCGAAGGTCCACTGAAGGCGCATGCTGTTTTGCGCCATCTCCAGCGCCGAAACCGCCACCCCCCCTGCGTTTGCCGCCTTGGCAGGGGCGACGACGACGCCCCGCTCGCGCAAGATCCGGAGGGCAGCGAGCGTGGTGGGCATGTTCGCGCACTCCCCGACGACGATCGCTCCACCCGCGAGAAGCGCTTCCGCCTCAGGGACGTCGATTTCGTTTTGCGTGGCGCTCGGAAGCGCGATTTCTCCGCCTACCCCCCAAATCCCGCGGGGATCGGGTACAAAGCGGGCCCTGGGAACGCGTTCCGCATAGGCGGATATCCTCCCCCGCTCGACTTCTTTGATCGTCTTCATCACCTCGAGGTCGATGCCCTCGGGGTCGTACACATACCCGGAAGAATCGCTCATCGCCACCACGGTCGCCCCGAGCTCCGCGGCCTTCTCCGCGGCGTAAATCGCTACGTTCCCCGAACCGGAAACGATCACGCGCTTCCCACGGAAGTCCTCGCCTCGTTCCCGGAGGATTTCGGCTACGAAGTACACGCAGCCGTATCCCGTAGCTTCCTTACGCGCGTAGCTCCCCCAATACCCGAGGGCCTTGCCCGTAAGGACGCCCGCTTCGTACCGCCCCGTTACGCGGCGATACCAACCGAACATGTACCCGATTTCCCGCGCCCCCCACGCCGTTGTCTCCGGCGGGGACGTCTACGTCGGGACCGATGTGGCGATAAAGCTCCGTCATGAAGCTCTGTACGAAGCGCATGACCTCCGCGTCCGACTTTCCCTTCGGATCGAAGTCGGATCCGCCCTTCCCGCCGCCGATCGGAAGTCCCGTAAGGGCATTCTTAAAGATCTGCTCGAAGCCGAGGAACTTGATCACGCCGGCGTTTACGGAGGGGTGAAAGCGAAGTCCACCCTTATAGGGGCCGAGGGCGCTCGAAAACTGCACGCGAAACCCGCGGTTCACGCGAACTGCGCCGCCGTCGTCGATCCAGGGCACCTGAAACACGATGAGCCTCTCGGGTTCGACGAGGCGCTCGAGGATCCCCCAACGGCGAAACTCGGGACGTCGCGCGAGGACGGGTACGAGCGAGGTGAGAACCTCCTCGGCCGCCTGGTGAAATTCTGGTTCCCCCGGATTGCGACGTTTGACGTCCTCGAGGACGCGCTCCACGTAAGCTTCCGCTTCACCCAAAGACCGGACGTCCGTCCCCACGTTCGCCATCGCCCTCACCCCTGCCGAACAAAAAGATTCAAAGTGCCGAAATCCGCTCCTAATTGTACAGCAGCTCCGGGAGAGAACACAAACCTTTTCCGGAGGAATTTGCCCAAACTCCGAACGTTTCTTGCCCCCGCGGGCCTCGGAAGAAATCCCGTAGGCGCCATCCCTTCCCTCTTGACAACCGTTCCCCCTTTTTTGTATAACAGACTCAACCTTTGCTACTACAGTCAGACAAACGCGAGGGCACGCGCGAAGAAGGCCACCGCAGAAAACTCACCCCCGAAAAATCCCTTGCAGGGGGCGTCGTCCTCCGGTGACCTTCCTCGGGCGCGCCGGCGCCCATGGGTACCACCTTCACCCATCTCCACCTACCGCCCAGTCCGGGGAACCCCGCTGGGCATTTTTTTTCGGCTCTACGGCGCTTCGCGTTCGCGTTCTTCTTCGGGGACGTCGGCGACGATGAGCACATCCACGTATTTCGTCTTGCGCAGGATGTGCGTGGCGATCGAACCGAAGAGGATTTCCTTGAGGCGCGAACGCGCGCTCTCGCCCAGGATCACCTGCGTCACTCCGTGCTTTTTCACGAAGTCGACGATGACGTCTACAGGTCTTTTCCCCAAACTGTACTCCACGTAAAACTTCGCGCCGAGGTCTTTGGCGATTTCCTCGATCTTCCGGAGCTTCCGCCTCTCCTCCTCCGCGTGGCGGCGATTCGAACGGGTGATCACGTGAAGTACGAGGAGGTCCCCCTTGAGCCGCTTGGCCACGCGCCAACCGCGGCGGATGAGGCGTTCGGCGTTCTTGTCGTTGTCTACCGCCACGAGAATTCGGTGGCATACGGGGGCGTGTTCTTCCTCACCTTCTTCCCCCGTGCGCCCCGTGAGCTGCTCCAGGCGTTCGTCGACGTCGTCGGCCAGTTCCCGCAACGCGAGCTCGCGCAGGATCGTGAGGTTTTCCGGCCGGAAGTAGTTTCGCAGGGCCTGCTCGATTTTTCGCGGATCGGGGTACACCTGGCCTGCCTTGAGGCGTTCGATGAGCTTTTCCGGCGAGATGTCGACGATTTGGACCTCGTTCGCGACGTCGAGAATCCAGTCAGGAACCCGTTCGTTTACGGTAACGCCCGTGAGTTCTTCGACCGTATTGTGCAGGCTTTCCAGGTGTTGGACGTTCATCGTCGTGAGGACGCTGATCCCCGCCTCGAGGATCTCGAGGACGTCCTCGTACCGCTTGCGGTTTTTGCTGCCGGGGACGTTCGTGTGGGCGAGCTCGTCGACGACGACGAATTGTGGCCGCCGACGAAGCACCCCTTCTACGTCCAATTCATAAAAGGTGCGCCCCTTGTACTCGATCGGCTTCAAAGGAAGTACGGGGAGGTTGCCAATTGCCTCCTCCGTCCCCTTGCGGCCGTGGGTTTCCACGATGCCGACGACGATGTCGATCCCCTGACGGAGCATCTCGTTCGCTTCCCGGAGCATGGCCACCGTTTTGCCGACGCCGGGGGCGGCACCGAGAAAGATCTTCAGGTACCCGCGGTTGCTCCTTTGAATTTCCTCGAGGATTTCCTGAGGGGTACGCCGTCGACCTCCATTTTCGAACCCCATGTAGTTCCCACCCACCCCAAAGAGGTACGTCCTTCGTTTATCGTAACGCGGAAACACCGCGGTGTACAAAAGAAGACGCGCCAAAAACAAGGGCTCCGGAAGAGCCGGAGCCCAAAATCGTTTTCTGGAAATTCCGGGCGAGGATCCCCAACGCACCTGGCACCTTCACGTCAGGGCGAAGAAGTACCGGATTGCGGAAGGCGGCCCAGACGCTCGGCGATTTCGGCGTTCAGGGAAAAGAGTTCTACGCGTGGCTCTCCCCAAATCCCGAAACTTTTCCCTAGCGTGTGCCGGGCCACCATCTCCCGAAGTTCTGCCTCGGAAATCCCCGTCACGCGAGCGATGCGGGGGATTTGGAGCTCGGCGGCGGCAACGGAAATGTGGGGGTCGAGCCCCGAACCGGAAGCCGTCACGTAGTCCGCGGGAAGCGGTCCCGAAACGCCCTCCTCTCGTCGGACTTCGGCGACCCGTTGGGCCAAACTTTCTTTGTACTTCGGGCTCGCGACCGCGAGGTTCGTACCCCCCGTACCCAGGGGATCATAGCCCCCCGCACTTGGCCGAGGGTGAAAGAACTCCGGCCAAGCATACGTCTGACCTACGAGCGGCGAGCCGAGGACCTCGCCGTTTCGCTCGACGAGGCTTCCTCGGGCTTGCCACGGGAAGAAGAGTTCGGCGGCTCCCACGGTCACGAGGGGGTAGACCAGTCCCGTGAGAAGGGCAAAGACGACCGCCGCCCGAAGAGCGGGAATCACGGTGCACCACTCCTTTACCCGCAAAGGTGCGGACCTAGCGAACGCCTAAGAACGTAAGGAACACGTCGATGAGCTTGATCCCGACAAAGGGAGCGATCACCCCGCCCAAGCCGTAGATCAGGATGTTGCGGGCGAGGAGCTGGTCGGCGGTGGCCGGCCGGTAGCGCACACCCCGAAGGGCCAAGGGGATGAGGAGGGGGATGATGATCGCGTTGAAGATCATCGCCGAGAGGATCGCCGTCCGAGGCGACGTAAGGTGAAGGACGTTGAGCGCGTCGAGGGCGGGAATCCCGCTTACGACAATCGCCGGAAAGATCGTGAAGTACTTCGCGACGTCGTTTGCCACGGAAAAGGCGGTGAGGGCTCCGCGGGTGATGAGAAGCTGCTTTCCTATGGCGATCACGGTCAAGAGCTTGGTCGGGTCGCTGTCCAGATCCACCATGTTTGCCGCTTCCTTGGCCGCCTGGGTCCCCGAATTCATGGCGAGGCCCACATCTGCCTGGGCGAGGGCCGGCGCGTCGTTCGTCCCGTCACCGGTCATCGCCACGAGCTTCCCTTGGCGCTGTTCGCGCTCGATGATACGGATCTTGTCCTCCGGGTGCGCCTCGGCGACGAACTCGTCGACCCCCGCCTCCTGGGCGATCGTCGCCGCCGTAAGCGGGTTGTCGCCCGTGAGCATGATCGTCTTGATCCCCATGGCGCGAAGCTCGGCAAAACGCTCCTTAAGCCCGGGTTTGACGGTGTCCTTGAGGTAGATGAGCCCGAGGATCTCCCCGTTTACCGCCACGGCAAGCGGCGTCCCACCCTCGCGCGCGATGCGTTCCGTCTTAGGAGCGAGGTCGGGCGGCACGGGCAAGCCCTTAGCCTCGGCTTCGCGGCGGATCACGTCGACGGCGCCTTTCACAAACGTCTCCCCCGAAGCGAGGCGGAGGCCGGATTTCCGTGTCTCCGCCGAAAACTCGATCACCGTCGCCCCTTCGAGGGCTTGGGCCTCTTCGGCCCAAACTACGCCCTTGCGTCGGGCAAGATCGACAATCGAACGCCCTTCCGGCGTCTCGTCGCGCACCGAAGCGCGGTAGGCGGCCTCCGCAACCTCGCTCTCCGAGTGCGTACCCACAGGGATGAACTCCGCGGCCATGCGGTGTCCGTAGGTAATGGTTCCCGTTTTGTCGAGGACGATCACGTCGATGTCGCCGGCCGCCTCGATTGCCCGACCGCTCATGGCGATCACGTTGGCCTGGGCCAGGCGGTCCATCCCCGCGATGCCGATCGCCGAAAGTAGACCGCCGATTGTCGTGGGAATAAGCGCCACGAGAAGGGCGATGAGGTTTACGGCGTCAAAGGAGATCCCCAGATAGCCGGCAACGGGGACGAGGGTGGCGACGACGAGGAGGAAGATGAGCGTAAGCGCCACGAGGAGGATGGTAAGCGCCACCTCGTTCGGCGTTTTTTTCCGCTTCGCCCCTTCCACGAGGGCGATCATTCGGTCGAGAAACGTTTCCCCCGGGTCGTGGGTGACGCGGACGACGATCCAGTCGGAAATCACGCGCGTACCTGCGGTTACGGAGGAGAAGTCGCCGCCCGCCTCTTTGATCACCGGAGCGGACTCCCCGGTGATTACCGACTCGTCGATGGCGGCGAGACCTTCAACGATCTCTCCGTCGGCGGGGATGATCTCCCCTTCCTCTACTCGAACGACGTCGCCCTTTCGCAAGGCGGAAGCCGGAACCCATTCGAACTCGCCGTCCTTCTTCAGCCGGCGCGCCATCGTCTCTCCACGGGTCTTGCGGAGCGCCGCGGCCTGCGCCTTTCCGCGCCCCTCTGCTACGGCTTCGGCGAAGTTCGCGAAGAGGACGGTGAAGAAGAGGATGAGGAACATGGCGAAGTTGTACCCACGACCGGCTTCGGAAGCCCCGAAGAGATCGGGCCAAATCGTGAGGAGGAGGGTGAGGAAGGCGCCAACCTCCACGAGGAACATCACGGGATTCTTTACCATCTGGCGGGGGTCGAGCTTGACAAAGCTCATGCGGACGGCTTCCCCTAAGAGTTCCCGGCTGTAGGGTTGCACCGCTTTGCGTTCGACCACGACCTAAACCTCCTTCGCGCACCTACCCCCGTAGGGGATGCTTGTCGGAAGGCGCACCGGTGTCCTCCGTCGCTTCCCGGTCCCGGCCGCAAACCGGATTCTTACGGGGCTACGCCCTGTACGAGCATTGTAAAGTGCTCCGCCAAGGGCCCCAGCGCGAGGACCGGAAAGAACGTGAGACCCCCGACCACCCAAATCACGAAGACGACGAGGGAAGCGAAGAGCGGGGTGTCTACCTTGAGCGTCCCCGTAGACTCGGGGACCACGCGCTTTTGGCCCAACGACGCGGCGACGGCGACGAGCGCGAGGAGGGACACAAAGCGGCCGAAGAGCATGACGAGCCCGATGGAGACGTTGTAAAAGGGCGTGTCGGCGTTGAGCCCCGCAAAGGCGGATCCGTTGTTGGCCGCCCCGGAGGCATAGGCATAGGCAACTTCGGAGATTCCGTGGAAGAAGGGGTTGAGGATGGATTCCCGCGGCCCGGGCAGGGAAAGGGCGAGGGCCGTGGGGAAGAGGATGAGGAGCGGGTGCATGAGCAAGGCGATCACGAGGAGCTTCATTTCCTTAGGCTCGATCTTGCGGCCGAGAAACTCGGGCGTCCGTCCCACGAGCAGACCCGAGAGGAAAACGGTGAGAAGGACGTACATGAGGATGTTGAGAAACCCCGCCCCTACGCCCCCGAAGACGGTGTTGAGCATCATTTGAAACAGCGGGATCATCCCTCCGAGGGGCGTAAGGGAGTCGTGCATGTTGTCCACAGAACCGGTCGTGGCCGCCGTCGTCACCGTGGTAAAGAGGCTGGCACCGACGATGCCGAAACGCCACTCCTTGCCCTCGAAGTTGCCGCCCTGAACTCCGAGTTCGCGGAGCGCCGGTGTCCCCCAGGTTTCCGCGGCGTAGACGACGGCGAAATGGGTGAGAAAGATCGCAAACACACCCGCATAGAGGAGCCAGGCGAGCCGCATCCTCCCCGTGGCCCGGCCGAAGGTGACGAGAAGTGCGGTGGGAACGAGCATCATGAGGAGCATGTGGAGGAGGTTGGTAAAGGGCGTAGGGTTTTCGTATGGGTGGGCGGCGTTTGCCCCGAAGTACCCGCCCCCGTTCGTCCCCAAGTGCTTGATTACCTCGAGGGTGGCTATGGGGCCACGGGCAATTACCTGTTGGGCGCCGTCGAGCGTAGTAACGGTTACGCGCCCGAGTAGGGTTTGGGGCATGCCTTCGGCGACGTAGAGGAGCGCCACGACGAAGGAAAGGGGAAGGAGGAAGCGCACCACGACGCGGGTAAAGTCGCGGTAGAAATTCCCAAGGGTGCGGTCCCCGCGAATTCCCCGGATGGCGGCAAAGGCGGCCACGATCCCCGTGGCGGCGGACACGGTCATGAGAAAGGTGATGCCGAGCATCTGGCCGAGGATGCTCATCGCCGTTTCGCCGGAGTACGACTGCCAGTTTGTGTTCGTGATGAAGGAAGCCGCCGTGTTAAAGGCCAAATCCGGCGATTGGTTTGGAATCCCGTCGGGATTGAGGGGGAGGTACGCCTGAAGGCGGAAGACGGCGTACCCGAGGAGCATCATGAAGAGGTTAGAGAGCACGAGTGCCTTGGCATAGGCGCGAAAGTCCATCTCCTCGTCGGGATCTACGCCCATAAGCCGGTAGAGCGGCCGCTCCACGGGGAGAAACACACGACCGAACGGACCTTCTCCTGCCTCCATGAGGCGGTAGAGGTAGTTCCCCGTAGGAACCATGAGAGCCGTCACGAGGAGGACGAAGACCAAAACCTCCAGAAAATCCGGACCGTTCACGGGTTCCCCTCCCTGTCCATACCCGAGTGGTGCGACTTCATGTAACCCCTGTACCCTTCGGGTGCGGCGATCCTCGAGTCTCCTAAAACCGTTCTGCGAAAAGCAGCGCGTAGGCGAGGTAGACGAAGAGAAGTACCGTCAACGCGAGGAGGGCCGTCACCTTCCGTTCCCTCCTTCGTCGCGGAGGATCCACTCGATCCCCGGAATCCAAAGCACGAACGCGGCAAAACTCGCCAGGGTGAGGAGGATCATCCACACATCCCCCATACTCGCTTCCCCCTTTTCCCCTTTGCCCGAGGTGCGTTCGGCCGTCCCGGCCGTAGTATGCGCTCGGGGTGCCGACGGCGGTGCGCGTTCACACATAAAGCGCGGTTGTCCTTCTCCGACGCACGGAGAGATACAGGGAAAGGCCGCAAAGGGCAAAAGAGACAAAAAAGAGACGGGACACCGCCTGCGCCCCGACACGGATTTCGCGGAAAGCCGTCCGGACATTCGCCCTCTCGACGACAAACCGGCCGACCCGGCGGCCGGAAAAGAGACGCACGCGATGGGCGCACGCCTCAACAGCGGAGACATGAGAATATGCCTCCTCAAAGTTCGCACTTGCGTTTATATGCGGAAGTTACATTCTCTCCTTGTCGGACGCAATTGTACTCCGGAACACATGCGGCGTCAAGGGGGGATCGCTTCGGCAGTACCGTTCCGGCACGCACTCGGCGGGCATGCCGAAGGGGCGGGGGATCACTTCCGGTGCATTTTGAACTCGAGGAAGAGCTCGTTGTAGCGTGCCACGGCGTCCCGCCCTAGGTCGAGGTAGACTTCGAGGCGCCGCAGTACCTCCTCCGGAGGATAGAAGCGTTCGTCGGAGGTGACCTCTTCGGGGAGAAGGGCGAAGGCTTCACGGTTGGGTGTTGCGTACCCGACGTATTCCGCGTTTTGGGCTGCGACCTCCGGATCGAGGAAGAAGTTGATGAACTTGTACGCCCCCTCCACGTTGCGCGCCGTCTTGGGGATGACGAAGTTGTCAAACCAGATGTTCGAACCTTCCTCGGGAATCACGTACTCGAAGGACGGGTTGTGCTCGAGGACGCTCTTGGCGTCGCCCGACCAGATCACGCCCACGCTTGCCTCATCCTGCGCCAAAAGCACGCGGATCTCGTCGCCTACGATGGCCTTTACGTTGGGCACCAAGGTGTCCAAAAGCGCCTTGGCTTCCTCGAGGTGGGCGGGATCCGCGTCGTTTAAAGAATAGCCCAACGTCTGAAGCCCTATGCCAACCACTTCCCGCGGGCCGTCGACGAGGAGTACCTGCCCCCGAAGGTCCAAAGACCAAAGGTCCCGCCAACTCCGAATCTCGAAAGGAACCCGATCGGGGCGGTAGGCGATGCCGAGCGTCCCCCAGAAGTAGGGAACGGAGTACCGATTCCCCGGGTCGAAAGGAAGGTCGAGAAACCGGGGATCGATGTATCGCAAATTGGGAAGTCGGTCGTGGTCGAGGGGGAGGAGGAGACCTTCGCGGATCAGGCGCTGGATCGCGTAGTCGCTGGGCACGGCGACGTCGTACGAGGTCCCGCCCTGGCGGAGCTTCGCCAGCATCTCTTCGTTGGAATCGAACGTCTCGTAAACGACTCGGATCCCTGTCTCCTCCTGAAAGCGTTCGAGGAGCGCAGGGTCGATGTAGTCGCCCCAGTTGTAGACGTGGAGGACGTTTTCCCCGTATGCTCGGTACTTTGCCGTAACGGCGGCGCGGGCGGAAACGACGAGGGCGAGGAGGAGCCCCACGAAGGCAAAAAAGCGAACGAGCGTCCGCATGGCTTCACTTCCCTTCGCACTTCTGCCAAAAACGCGTAAACCCGAGTGCTGGAAGCGGCAATCGCGCGCGAACTAGCGGCGTGCCTCGCTCCGGGGACGCATCTCCCGACGTTGAATCCAGTAGTAGCCGAACGCAAAGGCAAAGCTCAGAAGGAAGAGAAGGGCGGACAGGGCGTTGAGCTCTAGAGACACTCCGCGGCGGGCGCGCGAGTAGATCTCCACGGGCAAGGTGGAAAAACCGCCCCCAGTGACAAAAAAGGTTACGGCGAAGTCGTCGAAGGAGTACGTAAGGGCCATGAAAAAGCCGGCGAGAATCCCAGGGGTGATGTAGGGGAGGATCACGCGGAAGAGGACGTCGCGGTGGGACGCCCCGAGGTCGTAGGCGGCGTCGAGGAGCGTCTTGGGCATCTTCTCCACCTGCGGGAGAACCATGAGGACGACGATCGGTACGCTGAACGCTACGTGCGCCAGAAGGACCGAGCCTTCGCCGAGGGCGATCCCTGCTAGCGTAAAGAGAAGGAGGAAGGAAATTCCGATCTGCACATCGGGACTTACGAGGAGCACGTTGTTCAAAAGGAGGAGCGTCTCCCGCCTACGCCGCGCTTCCGACATGCCGATGAGGAGGGCACCCGCCGTTCCCACAACCGTGGCCAAGATGCTCGAGGCGAGGGCGATCACGAGCGTATTCAACGCGATCACGAGCAGGCGCTCGTCGTTCAGAAGTTCGCGGTACCAGTCGAGCGAAAACCCTTCCCAAGCGTACATCGTGTCCCCGGCGTTGAAAGAAAACGCGATCAAGTAGAGAATTGGCGCGTAGAGGACGAAAAACACGAAGACGAGGTACGCCTTCCCCAGGCGCCCTCCCGTCCGCTCCCACATCCTTCGAGCCCGTCCTTCTTCCACCGCGGAAATTCACCCCCTTGTCGGCCGTACCTGCACCCTCGCCATCGTTCCTTGCGGCTCTGAAACCTACTCGCCCCCGACGGGAGCGGCAAAGAAACTCCGCCGGGCGAAGATCACGGACGCGCTCATGAGAAGGAGGAGGACGACGGCGATGGCCGACCCCATCCCCCAATCGCCCGTCACGAGAAAGTGCTGCTCGATGGCGGTCCCCAAGGTAATAACGCGGTTTCCCGCGATGAGCCGCGTGATCATGAAGAGAGACAACGCGGGGATGAAGGTCGCCTGAACACCCGCCCGCACCCCCGGAAGGCTCAGAGGCCAGATGACCCGGCGGACGACCTGTAAGGGGGAAGCGCCCAGGTCGCGGGCGGCGTCGATGAGTTCTGCAGGAATGGCGCGAACGGCATTGAAGATGGGGAGGATCATAAAGGGAATAAAGATGTACACGGAAACGAGCACGAAACCGAGGTCGGTAAAGAGAAGCGGGACGGGCCCCAGGCCTACGAGGGAAACGAGGGCGTTGACGGGCCCGTGCTCGGAAAGGATCCCGAGAAAGGCGTAGGCCTTGAGGAGGAGGTTCACCCAGGAAGGAAGGATGAGGGCGACGAGCCAGAAGTCGCGCGACGCAAGGCGTACGAGGGCGAGGGCTGCGGGATAGGCCACGACAAGAGAGAGAAAGGTAATCCAAAACGCGTACCAAAGAGAGTCCCCGGCCATCCGAAGGTAGACCGGGGAAAAGAACCGGAAGAAGTTTTCCAACGTCCACCTTCCGTGGACGTCGTGAAGGCTTTGGTAGAGGACGAGGAGGATCGGAAGGACGACGAAAGCGGCAAGCCAAACCCCGTAGGTAATCCAAAAGAGGATGCGGATCTTACCGAGCAAGGGCGGGTGTCCCCCCTTCCTCGGCGAGACCGTCCGCAGGTGCGGCCGAGTCCGAGAAAGATCCGTTTTCCTCGCGTACGCGGGGCATTACGTGGATGGCGTCGGGATCAAAGCGAATTCCTACGAGCGTTCCCTCGGCAACGCGGCGCGTGGAGTGGATGAGCCAACGCCCCCCGAGGTCGTCGATGCCCACCATTTCGTAGTGCACGCCGCGGAAGAGTTCCGAAACGATGCGGACGTCGAGAAGTCCTTCCCCCGCCGGAACGATTTCGAGGTCTTCGGGGCGAAGGACGACGTCCACGGGGGCTTCCCGCGGAAATCCGCGATCAACACAGGTAAAGACGCGGCCTTGAAAGGCCACGCGGTAGTCTTCGAGCATGACGCCCTCGAAGAGGTTTGACTCGCCAATGAACCGGGCCACGAAGCGGTTGGCCGGCTCGTCGTAGATCTGCTTGGGCGTCCCAATCTGCTGGATCTTCCCTTCGTTGAGGACGACTACGGTGTCGGACATGGCGAGCGCCTCTTCCTGGTCGTGGGTGACGAACACGAAGGTAATCCCCAACTTGCGCTGGAGGTTGCGAAGCTCGTACTGCATTTCCGCACGCAGCTTGCGGTCCAGGGCGGAAAGAGGCTCGTCGAGGAGGAGGATCTCCGGTTCGTTGACGATCGCCCGCGCGATGGCCACGCGCTGCCTCTGACCGCCGGAAAGTTCGTGCACGTGCCGGCGCTCGAACCCGAGAAGGTTGACAAAGCGTAGGGCATCGAGGACCCTTTCGCGTACCTTAGCCTCCCTTTCCCCCCGCACGCGTAGGCCGAATGCGACGTTCTCAAAGACGTCGAGGTGGGGGAAGAGGGCGTAGTCCTGAAACACGGTATTCACCTTGCGGCGGTTCGGAGGGAGATCCGTGATGCGTTGCCGCCGAAAGTAGATCTCGCCACGCTGCGGTCGGACGAATCCCGCGATGAGCCTAAGGATCGTAGTCTTGCCACAACCCGAAGGTCCGAGGAGCGTGGTAAACTTTCCCTCCTCGATGTCCAAGAAGAAATCCGCAAGCACCGGGGGGTCGTCGCCATACCGCACCGTTACGCCCTCGAGACGAACGATGGGCTCCATCGTCCCATCCCCACCCCTCGCCGGTTTCCCTTTGTCGCCGATTCGAGCCTATTATACTCACTCCCCCTCGAAGTGCAAGGAAATTTCGCCGGGGCGGCGGAAACCGCCGGAACACAAAAACCCCGGCCAACCCCACCCACCGCCCAAATGCGGCGGCGGATGAGGTCTACCGGAGGAAACGAAAAGCGCGGAGGATCTCACTCTACGAGGTTTCCCCCCATCTCCCGGGCAATCGCCTCGGCAATGCGACGGGCGAGGGTTTCGGCAAGAGTCCGTTCTTCGGCTTCCACCATCACGCGAAGGAGGGGCTCCGTCCCCGAAGGGCGTACGACAATCCTGCCCTTGCCCGCAAGCGCCTCTTGAGCTTCGGCGATTGCCGCTTGGATCCCCTCCCGAGAGTCCCACCCTTCCTTCGACGCAACGCGGACGTTCACGAGGATGTTGGGGTACGCCTTCCACGTAAAGGCGAGGTCCCGAAGCGCGGTCTTCCGCGCCTGAAGTACCTGTAGGAGCGCAAGCGCCGTGAGAAGGCCGTCTCCGGTCGTGTGCCGCGCAAGGAGGATGATGTGGCCGGATGGCTCCCCGCCAAGGGTGTACCCCCGTTCCCGCATCCGTTCGAGGATGTAGCGGTCGCCGACAGCGACGCGTTCTACGCGGATTCCCTTCGTCGCCAGGTACTGGACGAGCCCTTCGTTGGTCATCACCGTTCCAACGAGCGTGTTTTGCGGAAGGGCGGAGCGTGCCTGAAGGTCTTCCGCTAAGATCCCCAAGATGCGGTCGCCGTCCACGATTTCCCCTTGGGAATCGACGGCGATGAGGCGGTCGGCGTCGCCGTCGAAGGCGAGACCGAGGTCGGCCCCTTCGCGGACGACCGTCTCCGCGAGCTTAGCCGGCTTCGTAGAACCGCAACCGGCGTTGATGTTCGTTCCGTCCGGCCGGCAGCAGATCGACACGACCTCTGCCCCGAGGTCGACGAAGAGCCGTTCTGCCACAGGGGAAGCCGCTCCGTTGGCACAGTCGAGGACGATCTTTCTGCCGGAAAGGTCTACAGGGACGCTCTGCTTCAAAAAGGCGAGGTACTTCTGGACGCCCTCTGGATAGTCTACGAGTCGACCGATCCCGGCCCCTATGGGACGGGGCAGCCGATCCTCTCCCTCGAGGTGCGTTTCTATGGCATCCTCCACGGCGTCGGAAAGCTTGAATCCGTCGGGTCCGAAGAATTTGATCCCATTGTCCTCCATGGGATTGTGGGAGGCGGAGATCACCGCTCCGGCATCCGCTCCAAGAGCGCGGGTCATGTACGCTACCCCGGGCGTCGTAAAGACTCCGAGACGCACGACCTCCGCGCCGACCGATAGAAGGCCCGCAACCAAGGCGCACTCGAGAAGCGTCCCCGAAATCCGCGGATCGCGCCCTACGACGACCTGCGGTGCGCCTTCGCCTTTGCGCAAGAGGTACCCTGCAGCACGCCCCACACGATAGGCGAGTTCGGGGGTGAGCTCCTGATTGGCAATACCCCGGATTCCGTCCGTTCCAAAGTACCGACCCACTCCGTCGACCTCCCTTGCAAAATCTCTTTCCCAACGTAGGCTACGTCGCTTTCCGCCGGCGTTGTCCCTTTGGCTTCCTGCCGACCGCTCACCACCTCCTTCGGCGCCTCAGGGCACCGGTGTAGACGCACCGGTTCGCCCTGAGGTGAGGATCACGCCGACCCGATCGGGAGTCACCTGCACGGCAGTCACCCACCTCAAATTCCCAAGGTCCACACGGACGGGAACTTCGTGCGCGGAACCGTCCGCAGGAAGGCCGGCGAGGGAAACGTAGGCGTGGATCGATGTGGGGGTCACGCCGTCCAAAACCGAGGGAGCCCCGCGGAGCGTCACCGCGACCTTTCCGGCAAACCCGTCGCTCCAACGAAACTCTGCACCCTCCGGAACGTCCCGCACCTCCAGCGGAAGTTCGACCCTCCGATCCTCTGCAGGCACGAGGCGAACGGTGACTGTGGCGGTTTGCGGGATTACTCGCTGAACCCCCGCGGGGAGAAGGATTTGCACCGAACGATGTACGCTGTCCTGGGCATTCGAAACGTCCACCGGCGGAAGCACGAGTTCGGAAACTCCGCGCACGGCCTGATCCCCCCCCAAGATCCGGACGCGCTGGGGGGATACGGTTACGTCGGCAATTGCGAACCCGTCCCGAGGAGAGCCACGAACTTGCGGGCGCAGCGGGACTTCCCCGTACGCTTCCGCAAAGGCGACGCGGATCTTTACCTGAGCGGGAAGAATTGCCACAGAAAGTCCCTTCCCTTGGGCGTCGTACGCCGAGAGGCTCGCCGTATACGTGGACTCCGGAGGTTTCGGCGCGTCGAGGGTGAGAAACGCCTTGACGATCGCCACGCGTGCGACGAGGCTTTCCGCTCCGCGGACGACGATGCGCGAAGGGTCTGGTTGTACGTCCAACACGTACGGTTTGGCATCTCCGAGGATCTCCACGTTTACGGGGAACTCCTGTTCCACGACCTTTTCTAAGACGACTTCCACGCGCTCAGGGACAACCTTCCATTCCACGCCTATGGGAACTCCTTCGAGGATAAGGGGGACTTCATGCCGGCCGGGACCAAGCCCCTGAAGCGGGGCAACCACACGTAGGCTCTCCCGCAACACCCCCGAAACCGCCACGCGCGGCCCGCGAAGGACGACGTCGGCCTTTGTGGGAATCGAGACGATGGCGACAGAGGTATCGTGAAGTTCGGGGTGGATGTCGAGGCCGCGAAACTCTCGCTCGACCGTCTCGGTAAGAGGGGGTACGGCCACCCGCTCGCCGCCGGGCGGAGTTTCGCTGCGCAAAATAAGCCAGAGCATAAAGGCGAGGAGGACGGAGAGGACGCGGACGAAAAGGTTATTCTCGAGTAAGCGTTCCACGGAGGAACCCCCTCCTCATCCCCGAAGCTCGAGGACGCCGTTCGCGCAGCCATTCTCGAATTCGCTCGCGGAGCTGCTCTTCACCGAGACCTTCCTCCAAAAGCCCTTGATACGCGAGCGAGATGTTCCCGGTTTCTTCGGAGACGACGAGTACGAGGGCGTCGCTCAGTTCCGACAACCCCACGGCCGCGCGGTGCCGTGTCCCCAATCCTCGGCGAAGGTCGCGCCGTTCGCTGAGGGGAAAGTAGCATCCGGCGGCGACGATTTCGTCTCCGCGGACGATCACCGCACCGTCGTGCAGGGGGGTGTTGGGAATGAAGATCTGGATGAGGAGCGGCTCCGAAAGGCGCGCGCCGATCGCCGTACCCGTATCCGCATAGCTTTTCAGGCTCACGTGGCCCTCGAGGGCGATGAGTGCCCCAATCCGTCGTTTGGCCATGTACGATGCTGCGGACGCCAAAGTCTCGGCGATGTGCTCTTCCGCCCGACGTGCACCTTCCCTTGCAGGTTGCAGGAGGCGACCGCTTCCGAGCTCTTCAAGCGCCCGACGGAGCTCCGGCTGGAAGATGATGAGGATGGCAAAGACCCCGAGGCTAAAGGCCTGCGACATGAGCCATTGAAGGGCCCGAAGGTGTAAGAAAGAACTTACGAGCCAAACGGCTACGATGATGAGGTAGCCCTTTAACAGTTGGACGGCCTTCGTTCCCCGGAGGAGGACGATGAGGTAGTAAAAGACTACGGAAACGAGGGCGATGTCGAGGATGTCCGTGGCGTACCGCCAAAAGACCTCCCAAAAGTTGCCCACCCGGCGCTTCACCGCCTTCTTCCGCCCCGGCGACCCCTAGCGCTTCGCACCCAGATTAGCACATTTCTCTTCCCGAGAAAAAGTCGCCGCCGACCGCCGTGGATCCCACGGCCGGGTCTGGACAACCCAGGAAATGAAAAAAGAGCCGCTTTCAGCGGCTCCGTTTTTTCGCATCATGGAGCGGGCGACGGGAATCGAACCCGCATCGCCAGCTTGGAAGGCTGGAGTTCTGCCATTGAACTACGCCCGCCTGTGCTGGTCGGGATTGCAGGATTTGAACCTGCGACCTCTTGGTCCCAAACCAAGCGCTCTGCCAAGCTGAGCTAAATCCCGAAGTGGCGCGCCCGGAGGGACTCGAACCCCCAACCTTCTGATCCGTAGTCAGATGCTCTATCCAATTGAGCTACGGGCGCATGGCCCTTCGGCCAGCAAAGAATATTATACTTCAGAATCCCCCTCCTGTCAACGGATCTCTCCGGTGAGGGGCGACGAACCGGAAAAACCGCAGGGGGCAAGTTGCTCCTATTCTTCGGATCCCACCGCTTCGCGTACGGCGTGTGCAACCTCGTGGAGGACGGCCGGGGGAAGTTTGGGCCAAATCGGAAGGGACAGGACCTCGGAAGCCGCCCGCTCTGCTTCGGGAAATTCGCCCGGAGGGGTGGAGTACACGGGGAGGCGGTGCAGCGGTACGGGGTAGTACACCATCGTGGCAATCCCCCGGTCGGCAAGAAAACGCCGCACGGCGTCCCGCTTTCCGCCCAAGACGCGGATGGTGTACTGGTGAAACACGTACCCCTCCTGCACGTCGGGGATTACGATTCCCGGTACCCCCTCGAGCAGGGCGTTGTAGCGGCGGGCCACCAACCTTCGCGCCGCGTTCCAACGGTCGATATGGGGGAGCTTGACGCGGAGGATTGCCGCCTGAAGGGCGTCGAGGCGGGAATTGTACCCGATCATCTCGTTGAAGTACTTCTTCCGAGAGCCGTGTGCGCGAAGCATGCGTACGCGCTCCGCTACTTCGTCGTCGTCGGTGACCACAAGGCCTCCGTCGCCATAAGCCCCGAGATTCTTGCTGGGAAAAAAGGAAAAGGCGCCGACGTCGCCCAACGTCCCCGCTTTCTTGCCGCCGACGACCGCCCCAAAGGCCTGCGCCGTGTCCTCGATCACCTTGAGGCCGTACGCGCGGGCAACTGCCAAGATCGCATCCATATCCGCCGGACGACCGTACAGGTGCACGGGAAGGATGGCTCGCGTTCTCGGGGTGATGGCCTCTTCGATGCGTTTCGGATCGAGGTTGAAGCTCTCGGGATCGATGTCCACGTAGACGGGTGTCGCCCCGACGAGATGGATCGCTTCTGCCGTGGCAAAAAAGGTAAAGGGGGTCGTGATCACCTCGTCTCCGGGGCCGATTTCCAAAGCGCGCAGAGAAAGTACCAGAGCGTCTGTCCCCGAATTTACCCCAATCGCGTGCTTGACGCCGAGGTATTCCGCCACCTCCCGTTCAAACGCCTCTACCTCGGGGCCAAGGATGAACTGTCCCGAACGAAGCACCCGCGCAATGGCCGCCTGGAAGTCCTCCCAAAGTTCCTCGACCTCCGGCGTCAGATCAAGAACGGGGATTTTCGACCGTTCCACCGTCCCCCACCTTCCTTACCGTAGTTTCGTCTACGCGCTCGTAGCGCCGCCCGCACGAACACACCGCATGCCCCGAAGAATCAAAAGAGAGGGGGAGCCCGCATTCGCAGACCCACCCAGAAATCCTGGCGGGCACCCCGAGGACGAGGGCGTACGGAGGGACGTCTCGGGTGACGACCGCCCCAGCACCCACCATGGCCCATTCTCCGATCGTCACGCCGCATACGATGGTGGCATTTGCCCCGATGGACGCCCCGCGGCGCACAACCGTACGCACGTAGTCTTCCGACGTATTGCGGGGAAAGCCCGCCCGAGGCGTCTTGACGTTCGTAAATACGGCACTTGGGCCGACAAAAACCTCGTCTTCCAAAACGACGCCCTCGTACACCGAGACGTTATTTTGGATCTTGCACCCCGCCCCGATGACGGCCCCTCGGGCTACGAAGACGTTTTGCCCTAGATTGCAGCGCGGACCGATCCGTGCACCCGCCATCACGTGAGAAAAATGCCAAATTCGAGTTCCCTCACCGATCTCCGCCCCTGGATCTACGACCGCCGTCTCGTGGACATACGCCTTCCCTTCCCACACGCGTAACCCCAAAGAGAGCAAAGAATCCGCCGTTTCCCCGCCCTGCAACGGGACCCCTCCTTTGCCGGATTGGTCGGCCGCTCCGACGTCTTCTCGCGTCCGATTACTTCCTGTCCGCGAGCAATGGATGAACGTACGCGGGAGAAGGGGAAACCACGGGAAGTTCGCGGATCGCCGCCGTGAGACGTATGGATGCTTCGGCCTCCGAGATGCCGAACCCTTCGCCCGCAAGCGTTCGTCGATACACTTCCGTATGAAGCTCCGGCGGTACGCGGGAAAAGTCAATCTCTTCGCCGTTCACCGCAATCGACCGGTACGTCGTCTTCCCCGCTTGCCGGTAGAGTTCGGGAACATAGGCAGTGTCAAGTGAGAGAAACCACCGCACGCGCGCCCTTTCGAGCTCGAGAAAGCCCGCAACGGTGGCATCGTCCCGACGGTGGACTTCGAGATGAACGGGATTTCCAAAGTACCAAAGGAGGAGGTCGAAAAAGTGGATCCCGATGTGCATCGCCAGTCCGCCGCTCTTTTCGCTTTGCCCCTTCCAGGTTTTGAGGTACGAAGGATCGCGCCCCGTCACGTAGGTGAGGAACACTTCGTGCACGCGGTCGTCCGCGCGCAAACGCTCGCGGAGGCGGGCGAGTTCGGGATGTACCCTGAGTTGGAGGACCGTGTACACCCGACGTCCCGTTTCCCGCTCCCGTTGCTTGAGGTCTTCGAGGTCCTCAACGCGAACAGCCAGCGGTTTTTCGCAAAGGGCGTGGGCGCCTACGCGAAGGGCGAGGCGGATATGTGCTGCGTGTAGATGGTTGGGGCTGGCAATGCTCACGTAGTCCACGCCTTCGCCTCGTTCAAGCAGAACCCGAAGGTAGTCTTCGAATTCCCCTTCTTCGCGAAACACCCGCGCTCCCGGAAAGAAGGCGTGAACGCGTTCCGAGGCGTCCACGGGGTCGAGCGCGGCGACGAGGAGGTTTCCCGTGTCGCGAATGGCCGCGAGGTGCCGCGGAGCGATATAGCCCCCGGCGCCGATAAGAGCAAAACGCTTCATGCTCTCGTCTCTCCCGAAGAGCGAATTCCCCCTACGCGAATCGGGGATAGAAACGACGCAAACTGCCCCGGAACCCGTTCTTTCCGGTACGGGCGTACGGGCGGGTCACAAGAGGACGACGTTGTCCGAAGGCGAACGCCGATACACGCCCCGCGTATCCAAAATCTTACGTGCGTGTCTGCGCACAAACTCGTAGTCGACACTCGTGTGGTCCGTCGTCAGAACGACGAGGTCGTGTTCCCGAAGGACCTCGTCCGTAAGCGGAACACTGCGGAGGGAGATCCCCTCCCAAGAAAGTTCCGGAACAAACGGGTCGTGATAAGCCACCTGAGCGCCCTCCCGCCTCAGAAGGCGGAGGACGTCGAGGGCGGGGCTTTCCCGCAAGTCCGAAACGTCCTTCTTGTAGGCAACGCCCAAGAGGAGAACGCGGGCGGCAGAAGGGGCGAGGCGCATGTCGTTCAGAATCCTCCGGACCTTTTCGAGGACGAACTCGGGCATCTTGCGGTTAATCTCGCCCGCCAGCGCGATGAAGTGCGTATTGAAGTTGAACTCCTTCGCCTTCCACTCCAGGTAGTGGGGGTCGATCGGGATGCAGTGGCCCCCGACTCCGGGGCCGGGGTAAAACGGCATGATCCCGAACGGCTTGGTAAACGCCGCGTCCAATACCTCCCACACGTTCAGCCCCATGCGGTCGCAAAGCAGAGCGAGTTCGTTGACGAGGGCGATGTTTACGGCGCGAAACGTGTTCTCGTACACCTTGACGAGTTCCGCCGCCTTCGCACTCGATACGGGTACGACTTGATCGATCACTTGGGCGTAAAAGGCCGAGGCCACCTCCAACGACGCCGGGCCAACGCCGCCGACGACCTTAGAGGTATTTTTTGTGGTGAAGTTCTTGTTCCCGGGATCAACGCGTTCCGGAGAGTGCGCGAGGAAGAAGTCCTCCTCGACGCGAAGGCCGGAGCCACGTTCCAAGATGGGAAGCATGACTTCCTCGGTAGTCCCGGGGTACGTCGTAGATTCGAGGCTTACGAGCTGTCCGGGGCGGAGCCGCGAAGAAAGTTCGCGGGTCACACCCTCTACGTACTGCAAGTCCGGTACGAGATTTCGGGTGAGAGGGGTGGGGACGGCAATCACGATTACGTCCATCTCGGGAACGCGCGAAAAATCTACGCGAGCTTCCAACCGCCCCTCCCGGACCACTTCGGCAAGTTTTTCCGTAGGAACATCGTCGATGTAGCTTTTCCCGGAATTCACGAGATCGACTCGTTTGGGATTCCGCTCTACTCCCAAGACGCGAAAACCTACGCGGGCAATTTCCACGGCCAGCGGAAGACCTACGTACCCCAACCCTACGACCCCGACGACGGCATTTCGATTGCGGATCTTGCGAAGGAGCTCTTCCTTCGTGCGGTGCAAATCCCCCATGGGCCTTCCTCCCGTGTGAAGGTAGAATAGTTTCCTCATCTCTCGGGGTCTTTTTCGAACCCGCCCCGAACTCGTGGAACGCCAACGCCCTCACGTCCCTCCCGTCGCACTCCGGGAAGGCCACAGGAGCTCCTGGGCCTGGGAGACGACCAAATCGCCTCCAGAGGAACCCGAACCGTCCGCCCTCCGCGTTTCCCGACCGTTTTCCAACCTCTTCCCGTCTTCTCCGGAAAACGAGGCGGGGGTGTACGTCGGCACGAGTTCGCGCAGGGCCTTGCGGATCGCGTCTCCGTTCCCCGTCCGAGCCGCTTCGAAAAGCGCGTGCAACTTTTCCTCGAAGTCGGGCGGAACGTCGGTATTACGGGCCACAAAGATCTTTTCGTGTTTTGTCGCACGCGTACCCTCTTCTGCCGTGAGGAGTTCCTCGAAGAGCTTTTCTCCCGGCCGTTTCCCGGTGAACACGATGTCGATGTCCACGTGGGGTTCCAGGCCGGAAAGGCGGATGAGGTCGTACGCCAAGTCGAGGATGCGGACGGGTTCTCCCATGTCGAGGACGTACACGGCGCCGTTTTCGCCCAGGCCGCCCGCCTGCAAGACGAGTTGGGCCGCTTCGGGAATGGTCATGAAATACCGAACCATATCCGGGTGGGTGATCGTCACCGGACCGCCCCGACGGATTTGCTCCTTAAAGAGCGGAATCACGCTCCCCCTGCTCCCCAAGACGTTGCCGAAGCGCACGGAGACGAACACCTGACCAGGTCGAGCGCGGGACGCCGCCCAAGTTACGATGTACTCCGCAACCCGCTTGCTCGCTCCCATGATCGAAGTCGGGTTGACCGCCTTGTCCGTGGAGATGTTGACAAACCGCTCGACGCCGAAACTCAGGGAGACCTCCACCAGGTTCTTCGTACCCCCGACGTTGTTGAAAATCGCCTCGTCGGGGTTGAGTTCCATGAGCGGCACGTGCTTGTGGGCGGCCGCGTGAAAGACCACCTGTGGGCGAAAACGCTCGAAGATAGAAATCAGCTTGTCCTTCCGACGAACGTCCGCGACGATCGTCGCCCACCGGGCGGAAGGATACTCCCGCTCCAAGCGCTTCTCGAGTTCGTACAGGCTGTTTTCGCCCCGCCCCACGAGCACGAGAAATTTGGGGCGAAACGGAAGCACCTGCCGAACGATCTCGCTCCCGATAGAGCCCCCGGCCCCCGTAACCAAAATCACCTTGTCTTCGAGGTAGCCGGCGATTTCTTCTACCTGGAGACGTACAGGATCGCGCCGGAGGAGGTCTTCCACGTCCACCTCGCGGATTTGGGTTACGCTTACGCGGTCCGCAAGGATGTCGTAGATCCCGGGGATGATGCGGTAGCGCACGCCCGCCTTGCGGGCGAGGTCTACGACCCGGCGGACCACCGTGCCGGGGGCGGACGGAATGGCGATGAGCACCTCTTCTGCGGCCGTGTGCCGTACGACTCGCGGAAGGTCACCCAGCTTTCCCAAAACGCGGAGCCCTAGGTACCTTTGTCCGGCTTTGTTCGGATCATCGTCGAGAAAGCCCACGGGCATAAGCCCGGTTTCCGGATGCCTGAGCATCTCCCGCGCGATCATCGTTCCGGCTTCCCCGGCACCTACGATGAGGACGCGGCGTTCCCTTCCCGAAAGCGCCCGCCGACCGCTCCGTTCCTCGGACATGCGGACGATCACGCGCAACCCCCCGAGAAAGAGCAGGGCGAGAACTCCGTGGATGAGGGGAATGCTTCGGGGTATTCCGAGATCGGGGTGGCCGACGCCGACGATGAGAAAGAGGAACCCGGTCCCCAGGGCCGTAGCCCGAAACACCGCAAAGGCATCCCGCAAACCCGCCTTGTTCCAAGCCTGCCGCGGCAACCCGAGAGCGGCGATTACGAGCCCGCCTACAACCGCCCCCAGGAGCACGTACAGGAGCAAGGGGCGTGCGTAGAGGGGGAGGGGATCCTCCAACCGGAGCCAAAAGCTGAGAAGCGCCGCCGCGCTCCACGCCAAAAGATCGAGCGAAAACTTCAGGAAACTCCGAGGCATTGCGCCTTCACCTTGCTTTCGCCCTCGGGCTAAGAAGTCGTTCCCCGTCCGCATTTTGGCGCGCAGTTCCCCGTATAGCTTACCCTAAATCGGAACGCCTGTCATCCGAGGGCTCGACGGTGGGACCCATGTCCGAAGACCGAAAGAGGGCCAAAAACGTGTGCAAGATTACCGCAAAGTCGCTCCATACCGTAGCGCGCTCGGCATACTCCAAATTCAAGCGGATTTTTTCCGGCATGACGACCTCGACATATGTCCTTTCAGGATCCGGAGAACGGGCGAGGAGTTCGCTTTCGTGGCGAAAGCGAATAGAAGCGGGGTCGGTAATTCCCGGTACGAGTTCTAGAACTCGCCGCTGTTCTTCCGTGTAAAGGGCGACGTACTGGGGAACTTCCGGCCTCGGACCCACGAGGCTCATCTCGCCCTTAAGTACGTTCCAAAGCTGCGGGAGTTCGTCGAGCTTGGTCTTCCGCAACCAGTACCCCACGCGCGTAACCCTCGGGTCCCTTCCCACGGTAAGGGGCCCTCCCCTTCGCTCCGCATCGACGACCATCGTGCGGAACTTCCACATCGTAAACGGCCGTCCCCGGTACCCGATGCGCTGTTGGCGGAAAAACACAGGCCCTCCGTCGTCGAGTTTGATCGCCAGTGCGATTCCGAGAAACACGGGGAGGAGGAGAAGAAGGCCCAGCGCGCTCCAGAAGATGTCAAAAAGGCGCTTCGATCGCCGCACGCCACCGCCTCCCGAAAAAAACTCCGAAGACCTCACCGCCGAAATTCGCGAACGACGTCCAGGACCGCCTCGATGACGTCGTCCACGTCGCGGTCGCTGAGGCCGGGATGAAGGGGAAGGCTGATGCTCCGCAGGTAGTTTTCGTAGGAAACCGGGAAATCCTCCGGACGGTACCCGTACTTCTCGCGGTAGTATGGGTGGAGGTGAACGGGAATGAAATGCACGGAAGTCCCAATATTCCTCTGTTTGAGCTCTTCGATAAACCGGGCTCGGTCGATCGTAAGAGCGGAAAGGTTGAGTCGGAGAACGTAGAGATGCCACGCGTGTTCTACGTCCGGCCGCTCCACGGGCACGACGAGCTCCTCACGTTCGGAAAAGGCCGCCGTGTACCGTGCGGCAATTTCCCGCCTGCGCCTGTGAAATTCCGGCAGCTTTCTCAACTGGTGGAGCCCGAGGGACGCCTGGATGTCCGTCATGTTGTACTTAAAGCCGGGGACGGTTACTTCGTAGTACCAGGACCCCTCCTTCCCGTACCGCTTCCACGCGTCCCGAGTCATCCCGTGCAAGGCGAGGACGGCAGCCTTAGCCAAAAAGTCCGGTGTGCCCGTAAGCATCCCGCCTTCTGCGGTCGTGAGGTTTTTGGTCGCGTAAAAGCTAAACGCCACGGGGTTACGGCTCGACCCGATCATCTGCCCTCGATAGCGCGCCGGAAGGGCATGGGCCGCATCCTCGATGAGAGCGAGCCCGTGTGCTTGCGCGATCTCCCGTATGGGATCGAGGTCCGCCGGATGTCCGGCGAAGTGCACGGGCATGATGGCGCGCGTCCGCGGCGTAAGGGCCGCCTCGATGCGCGACGGATCGATGTTCAACGTATCAGGTTCTACGTCGACGAAGACAGGACGTGCTCCGACGTGTTCGATCACGTTTGCCGTTGCCGCAAAGGTGTGGGGGGTGGTGATCACTTCGTCTCCGGGACCAATACCTAAGGTCACGAGGGCCGTGTGAAGGGCTGCCGTGCAGGAATTCAACGCCAAGGCTCCGGGAGCCCCCAAGAATTCCTGAAACCTGCGCTCGAATTCCTTGGTTTTCGGGCCCGTGGTGATCCACTCAGACCGCAGCGTGTCCACCACCTCTTGGATCTCCTCTTCGCCGATGAGCGGAGGAGAAAAGGGAAGAAACGAATCACGCACGGAGAAATCCCCCTTCCCTATGCGTACTTTCACGCCTTCCCGAAACGGGTGCGAAAAGGTGCAGCCGCGACTTTCTGCCGTCGAAGGCGGATTTCTAAGGACGGTTCCGAAGGGGGACGATCTCTTGCAAAATCCCTTCCAACCGCTCCGCCAGCTTCGGAAAGCTGTGATGCTCTTCCACGTATGCGCGTGCCCGCCTGCCCATGGCTTCCCGTTCTTCCCGCGAGAGAGATGCGAGGTCGCGCACCGCCCTCGCCAAGGCACCCGGACTTGCGTCCGAAACCGTAATTCCCGCACGCGACTCTTGGACGGGGTTGTACGGAGAATTTACGGCAAAGATTACCGGTCGCCCCATCGCCATGTAGTCGTACAGCTTGTTCGGGCTTGCGCCAAATCGAAATACGGGAGCTTCCTTGAGAAGGAGGAGGAACGCATCCGCCTCGGCCAACACGCGAAAGACCTCGCGTTTGGGAACGGGGTCACGGAACTCCACGTTGTGAAGCCCCATTTGCCGGGCCTTCTCCATCAGCCTTTCCTTTTCCGGACCGTCTCCTACGAGGACGAAACGGATTGCCCTTTCGCCCCCCTCGTTTTGCAGGAGGCGGGCCGCGTCGAGAACGCGATCGAGATCGTTGGCCAAGCCGTGGCTCCCCGCGTACATCACGGTAAAGGTCTCTCCTTCCGGCGGAGGGAGAAAGGATGGGACGTTCGTAAGGTCAATTCCGTTGGGGAGCCAAAAAATCTTCTCCCGTGCCGCACCTTGGCGCACCATGTGTTCATGGGCGTAAGGAAGTATGGAAAGGATACGCGTCGATTTCCGGTACAGGTAACGTTCGGCCCACCGCATCCAGAGGATGAACGGATGGAACGGAGAAACGTCTCCCAAATCGATGAGGGAATCTGGCCAAAGATCTCGAACCTCGAGCACGAAAGGAACGCGGTACCTCCGGGAAAGGCGTTCTGCGGCAAGTCCGATAAAGGGATGGGGGACGGAGCCCAAAACGACGTCCGGAACACCTAAAATTTCCGGACGGCTTCGGCGCACGGCAGAAAGCCCGAAGGACACCATGTTCCAAACGCGCGCTGCGGAATTCCCCCGATAGGCGGGAGTCCGAAGCCAGAGGAAGGGAACGCCCTCAACTTCCTCATAGCGCCACGCTTCCCCCGGTTCTAAGCGCGTGTCCTTTCGCAAGGTGTGGTGGAAGCTTGTCGCGACGATGCTCACGCGGTGTCCGCGACGAATGAGCTCCCGCGCAAGGCTGTAGTGCCGGGTAAACCCGGGTTGATCGGGAGCGCCGGCGTACTGGTTTACGATCCAGATGTTCATCGAACGCAAGGTCGGTCCGTCCTCCGTGTAGACGTTCCTCTCCAAAACCATCGGGAGAGCGCCTTCCTCATCCGCAAGCGAGGAAAAGACGTATCCTTCGGATGAAGCGCGTACCTACCCGTACCGCCGAAGGAGTTCTTGTACGATCTTCCGCGAAGCGTCTCCTCTGCCGTACGGAAAGGCCTCGCGCCCGCGACTTTGATATGCCTCTGTGAGGCATGCGTACAAATCGTCGACGCTCGACGGCGGGCAGAGCCGATTCCAACCGAGTTCGACAAGTTCGGTCCACTCGGTTTCTTCCCGTAGTGTAGCGCACGGCACGCGGTAAAAGAAGGCCTCCTTTTGTACGCCGCCCGAATCCGTAGCGATGAAACGGGCGTTCCGCTCCAAAACGATCATTTCTCCGTATCCTACGGGTCGGAGCCACCAAACGTTTCTCCGGACAACCGCACCCGATGCATCAAGCTCGGCCAAAAACTCCCGGTCGATCACACCACGAACGTCCTGGGGAAAAACATCCTCCTCAAGGAATGTCTCGAAGACCTTGCGCGTCCGGGGATGAAGAGGCCAGACGACAGGCATGAGTTCGGCAAAACGGAGAAACCCCTGTACGATGGTCAACAGCCGTTCCGGACGATCTGTATTTTCCGCACGATGAACGGTAACCAAGGCGTATGCGTTCGGACGGATGCCGTACGAAGCGAGGATGTCTTCCTGCCCACCTACACTCTCGGCAAACCACAAGGCCGCGTCATACATCACATCTCCTACGAGACGAACGCGCTCCCCCGAAATTCCCTCCCGCCTAAGGTTTTCCACGGCTTGCTCCGTCGGGGCAAAGAGGAGGTCGGAGACGTGGTCCGTAAGGACACGGTTGATCTCCTCCGGCATGCGTCGGTTAAACGAGCGAAGTCCCGCTTCGACGTGAACTACGGGAATGTGAAGCTTTGCCGCAGCGAGGGCTCCCGCCAAGGTGCTGTCCGTATCCCCGTACACGAGGACGACGTCTGGGCGTTCGCGAAAGAGCACGCTTTCTACGGCCTCCAGCATACGCCCCGTGTTTTGGCCATGGGTACCACCCCCGATTCCCAAATGGTAGTCGGGGTTGGGAAGCTCCAGTTCGCGGAAAAACACGTCGGACATATAGGGGTCAAAATGCTGCCCCGTGTGGACGAGGACTTCTCTCACGGTTTCGCCGAGCTTCCGAAGTTCGCGGGAAACGACGGAGGCTTTAATGAACTGGGGGCGAGCGCCGACTACGGTGAGGATCTTGGTCATCGGGTTCTCCTTCTCCTTACCTCGCATGCGCGGTGTGCGAAGGTCCACATCCCGCTACCGATCACGACGTACGTAAGTCTACCACAAGAGAAAGGGCGGGGATAAACCGCCCGCCCTTTTCGATAACCCCCTTAGAACACCGTACGTTCCAAACTACCGTTTGCGGACGAACAAGCTCCTCAAGCGGGTGAAGAAGACCTCCGTCTTCCCTGGCGGAGAGAAGGGTTCTCCCTCCTCGACGAAAATTTCTCGGCCGGAAAGGATTTCCTGGGCACGCGTGTACATAGCCGCAACCTCCTCCGGCCCGAGTATGCGTTCGAGAATCTGGTTGGCCTCCGCGAGGTGAAACCCTCTTCGACCAAACGCTCTATGGGCGTCGGAGGCCACGAGGTGGACCCACCCGTGTTCCGCAAGCCGTAGGGCGAAAGTTCTCACGTCCTCTCCAAATACCCCGGAAAAACTGCCAGCCGTAACTTGCAGAACCGCACCCTCTTCGACGAGAGCGAAGAGACGTTGGGGCCGTTCGCGAAAATAAGCGTATCGCTCCACGTGAGCAAGCACTGGAACGATTCCCCGAAGGCGAAGTTCGTATACCCACCGGTCAATGTCCGAAGGAATACGATGAGGCAGTTCGAGAAGGAGGTAGCGTCCCTTCCTCCCGTCGAGAAACAAGATCTCATCGTTGTCAATTGCCGAAAAGAGCTCTACGCTCAAATGCACTTCTTGCGCAGCGCGAATCTGAAGGGGAATTTCTCGTTCCAAGAGAAGGGCACGGGCTCTTCCCTCCGCCTTCAGTACCCTGTCGGCGGGATTCACGTATACTCCGTTCAGGTGGTGAGGAGTACCGACAACCGTCCGGATTCCCTCTCGTACGGCAGCTTCGGCCATACGGAGGAATTCGTCCTCGTCCTGCGCTCCGTCGTCCAGACCCGGAAACAAGTGGGTGTGAAGGTCGACCACGTGGAACCCACCTACCCGGAATTGAAAACACACTATTTCAAATACCCGTAGCCACCATAGTAAGAATTCATCTCGTAATTTACCACATAATTAAAAATTACTCCGTAAATATGGGTATTCGTTAGGCGCAAAAGCTGAACCGCTTTTTTTACGAGCTCACGGTGAGCAAACTTCCAACGTACGACGAGGAGGGCCCCGTCAACGGAAGGGGCGAGAAGACGTGCGTCGCTCATGAGCAAGACCGGCGGTGTATCCACCAAAACGAGGTCGAACCGATCGGCAAGCTGCCCGAGGAGCTGTTGCATGGCTTGCGAACCCAAAAGTTCGCCGGGGTTTGGCGGTACGGGGCCCGAGGGCAAAAATGAAAGTCCCGGAATGCGCAACTCTTGGATTGCCGGAGAAAGGGAATACGTGCCTACGAGGACGTTGGTCAACCCTACGCGGTTGGACGTCCGAAGGTACCTGTGCAACGTAGGACGCCGCAGATCGGCGTCTACGAGGAGAACCTTCTTCCCGGCCTGCGCAAAAACTACGCCCAAATTGGCCGTAACGAGGCTCTTTCCCTCTCCCGGAACAGTGCTTGTAACGAGAAGCGATCGGTAAGGCCGGGCCGCAGCCGCAAACTGCAAATTCGTACGCAGGCTCCGAAAGGCTTCGGCCTCGGGAGACGTCGGATCGTCCCAACTTACGAGCTGGGTATGGCGCTCGTCCTTGGATACGCGGTTATGAAAGATCTTGCCAATCACACCTCCACCCTCCCTTCGTGAGGAGGAGAACCGGAAGTCGAAGTTCCGGGTTTCGGTTTCGCTTTCTCCTCCTCCTGGAACATTGCAGTCGGCGCCAAACCTCGCGGTCGCTTTCTTCGCCCAGCTGTGGATACAATTCCGACCTCTCCCAAAACCGGAAGCCCCAAAACCTCCTCTATTTGCTTTTCTTCGCGAAATGTAGTATCTAAGGCTTCGAGAAGAAACGCAAGCAAAATTCCTGCGAAAAGTCCAATCACACCCCCGACGAGAGTATTCAAGAAAACTTTAGGGCGTACAGGCGAAGAAGGCGGATACGCTTCAGCAAGAATCTCTACGTTATCAACTCTTAGTATTTTTGGAATCTCTTGCTGAAATACCTTTGCGATTGCGTTTGCCAAAACCGCCGCCCGTTCGGGCGATGTATCTTCAACAGTCACAGAAAGGACCTGGGATTGCTTTACCGTATTTACTTTTACGTGTTTATTAAGTTCGCCTACTCCTTTTGAATATCCCGTTAATTGAACTACTTTTTCTAAAATCCTAGGGCTTTTTAAAACTTCTTTGTAAGTTTCTATCAAATTTAGGCTTATTTGTAAATCTGAGTAAGTTAAAGGAGCATTTTCGTTCTGTTTTGGATTAACGATAAGTTGCGTTGAAGCAGAGTATACAGGGGTAGTAAAATAAGCACTAAAAACATACGCAATAAGCGCTCCTATTATTGTGAGTAAAATAATCCAAATTAACCGTTTACGCAAAACCCGAACGACATCTTGTAGGCCAAGTTCCTCCGACAAGGAGGTTCCTCCTTTCGCAACCTCGTCACCCGTTTCCCCCGGGAGATCCGCCATGCGGACCACGTAACCCTCGATCCCGCTCGTTTTAGCATACGACAAAAAGGTTCGCGTTCGCAAGCGAGGAGTGTCGAACCATCGAGAAATCGATCACGCGACAGCGAATTCCATAGATTTCGGATTCTAGTACCTAGGAATTTATGAGAGAAATTGCTTTGTTTGTCAATAATTGTAATAATATTTTACATCATTATAATAGTTTTTTTCTTTGACACTTCCGTTGAATACAGCCCCTAATATTTTTACATTAGAATTTGTTAAAATTTTAACAGATTTTTTCGCGTCTTCTTTGCGAGTGTGCTTCCCGCGAACTACTAAGACGGCTCCATCCGTACGCGAGGAAACGATCACGCCGTCCGCCATGAGCAAGAGCGGGGGGGTATCGAACAGCACAAAGTCAAAAAGAGAAGAGACTTCCGCACACACGCCGTCCATCGATTCCGATGCCAAAAGTTCCGCAGGAGTCGGAGGGAGGGGGCCCGAGGGAAGGAGGAAGAGGTTGGGAACGGGAGTCGGAACCACTGCGTCCGGTAAAGAGACCATCCCCGCAAGAAGCGAAGAAAGGCCGGGGCTCTGGCGGCTCCTAAAATACCTATGGAGTGAGGGTTTGCGCAAGTCTGCATCGACGAGGAGCACCCGCTTCCCGGACTGCGCTACGACGATTGCCAAATTGGCCGCCACAAAACTCTTCCCTTCATCGGGCAGGGAACTTACAATGGCTGCGGAGCGAAGCGGCACCCCGACCCCGCGAAAAAAGAGGTTCGTGCGGAGGATGCGAAACGACTCCGCCTCTTCGGACTCGGGGATGTGGTGCGCGACCAGCATGTTCCACGGCTCTTCGCGTCTTTTCCTTCTCCTCGTGTGCCAAAGTCCCATGTGGTCTCCTTGCCCTCCCGAAAGGTAGAATGGATGAAGAAGCGGGGCAATTGCTATGTGCCCTTCCTAGTATAAGAATGCGGAGCTAGGAAGTCTAGACAAAAAACGCTACACGACGAAGGGAGCTTCTCGGCCGGTGAAAATCGCCTTCCTTGCCGCACAGAGTTCCGTTCACACGGTCCGTTGGGTAAACGCTTTGGCAGACCGGGGGTACGAAATCCACCTGTTTACCGTTCATCCGGAAAGAGAACCGGTACATCCTGCCGTTCGCGTGCACGAAATCCACGGACTGTTCCCCAAACCGGCCCTTTCCTATTTCTTTTCCGCCCCTGCCCTCAGGAAAAAAATTTCCGAGGTCAAACCGGACATCTTGCACGCCCACTACGCAACGGGATACGGAACCTTGGGGCGCCTTTCCCGTTTCCGGCCCTTTCTCCTATCCGTATGGGGCTCCGACGTGTACGAATACCCCTTTTACTCGCCGCTTCACCGCTACATCGTCACAAAAAACCTCCGAGCGGCAGATCTCATCTTGTCGACCAGTCGTGCCATGGCCCAACAAACCCTCAAACTCGAACCAAACGTTCGGGGAATTGAAATCACCCCCTTCGGCGTCGACGTCGCCCAATTTCGTCCCCAACCGGAATACAAAGACCCACG
Source organism: Brockia lithotrophica (assembly GCF_003633725.1). Taxonomy (NCBI): domain Bacteria; kingdom Bacillati; phylum Bacillota; class Bacilli; order Thermicanales; family Thermicanaceae; genus Brockia; species Brockia lithotrophica. The sequence goes on from NZ_RBIJ01000002.1 coordinate 142,793, forward strand.
CTTCTTTACCGTCGGCACGGTAAAATCCCTCGCCCCGCAATACGGTATAGACCTCCTACTCCACGCCTTTGCCTTGGCCCAAAGATACCTCGTGGAAACCGCCCCCGACGTCGGGCGTTCGCTCCGCCTGCTCATTGTGGGAGACGGACCGGAACGCAAACGTCTGGAAGCCCTGAGCAGACATCTCGGGATCGACAAAAGAACAACGTTCGTGGGGGCCGTTCCCCACAGAGAAGTAACTCGTTACCTCAACCAATTGGACGTCTACATCGCCCTCAGCCGATACGAAAGCTTCGGGGTAGCCGTACTCGAAGCCCAGGCCTGCGGGATCCCCGTCATCGTCTCCGACGTAGGGGGGCTCCCCGAAGTCGTATCCCACGAATCTACGGGGTTTGTCGTCCCTAAAGAAAACCCGCAATCTGCAGCCGAGAAAATTGTTCTTTTTGCTTTAAATAGAGAAATACTAAACAAGATGAAGAATAGTGCAAGAGAATTTGTTATTCAAAAATTTTCTTGGGAAAGTAGCGTGAAAAAGATGGAAAGTGTGTATGAGTCTTTTTATAAAAATAAAAATCGGTAGATCTTTTGGATCTACCGAAAGAATATTCTGATACCTGTGTATATAGAAAAATTTCCCTCCATCGCAAAAACGCCGTCCACTATAGGAGTGGTGAGCCGGGCGGGAATCGAACCCGCGACACCCGGATTAAAAGTCCGGTGCTCTACCGGCTGAGCTACCGGCTCACGGCAAATGGCTGGGGTGGTAGGATTCGAACCTACGAATCGCGGATCCAAAGTCCGCTGCCTTACCGCTTGGCTACACCCCAACGACAGGATCGTGGTGGAGGGGGAGGGATTCGAACCCCCGAACCCAAGAGGGAGCAGATTTACAGTCTGCCGCGTTTGACCGCTTCGCTACCCCTCCAACTGGTGGACGATGACGGATTCGAACCGCCGACCCCCTGCTTGTAAGGCAGGTGCTCTCCCACTGAGCTAATCGTCCATTGGTGACCCCTAGGGGAATCGAACCCCTGCTACCACCTTGAAAGGGTGGTGTCTTAACCACTCGACCAAGGGGCCGTGGATGGTGCTCCCGGCAGGGATCGAACCTGCGGCCTCATCCTTACCAAGGATGCGCTCTGCCACTGAGCTACAGGAGCAGGCCAAACGCGCTATTCATTATAGCGACCCCCGAGAGAAAAGGCAAGATACGAAACGCAAAACGGCCTCGCCTCTTCTTTCCGGGCGAGCGGAAGAACTTGGCGCTCGGGGCGCACGCCCGGGTACCCTCTGTCGGGCGAGACCCCAAGCGCTTGTTGAAGCCCGTTCCCGGAAATTAGGTGGTTACGGAGACCGTAAAAAACGTCGCACCTCCCGTGGAGGGGCCACCCGGCTGTACAGGCGTAAGAGAAGTGCGTAGCGTTCTTCGAGAACGCTCCGAAGGAGCCCTTCGAGACGTCGGTCTTCGAGGTCGGTAAGGAGGTCTTCCAACTCCTTGCGCAAGATGTATTCGAGTTCTACCTGTTCGTGCGGCGTAAGGAGCATGCCCAATTTTGCCAACTCCGTCCCTCCTCTCCACACGTATAGGTTGATTCGGCTCTTGGCGAAACCACACGTCCGCGGAAACGCAACCTTCTTCCTGAGAAGGAGGTGGCTTTGCCCGGCGCAGCACGAGGCCATGTTGGGAATCGTTCCCGGCCTTCTTGTACCCCAAACCCGGAAAACGCCGGCAAAGCGACGGAGCATCGGAGCCTTCGCAAAAAACGTCGTTGGCCGCCGTGCCCGGCATAAGTCCGACACCTTTTGCGCTTTGAAAATGCAAAGGAGGCCCGTCGGCAAAATCCGCGGGCCCTTCCACCCTTCCAAAAGATAGACCACATTCTTCCACGGCATGCGTGCAAGCGGCCGGGCAACCCTAACCCTGAGCCTCTAACTCTCCCCTTCCGATACGCAATGGGGGAGTTTTGTCCCGTACGTGTACGTCTGGCCGTTGACCTCGTACGTGACCACGATGGGGGCGGCAATCGAAGCAGAGGCCGAGCAGTACTTTTCTACGGATAGGCCGACCGCCCGTTTGACTTTGTCCTCGGGCAGATTTGTACCCACGAAACGGTAGTGGAGGTGGATTTTGGTAAATCTCCGCGGATGTTCTTCCGCACGTTCGGCGTTCACTTGAATCGAAAATCCCTCGAGTGGCACGCGCATTCGTTGCAAGATGAGGACGATGTCTATTCCCGTGCATCCGGCCAGTCCGTGAAGCAAAAGTTCCATGGGACGCGGACCTTGGTCCGTTCCCCCGTGGTCGGGGTCCGTGTCGATCACGACAGAATGCCCGCTCGGACCCGTAGACCGAAAGCGCAAATTCCCTTCCCAAAGTGTTTCGACGTGCACGTGGACTCCCCCTTTGCGCCGCTATTCACATTACCCTACCCAGTATAATCTTTCCCAAGGCCTAAGGAAAAGGGAACGGAAGAGGGTTCGGCCTTAGGTGAATGCGTTCGTTGCCGAAATTCGCATGGGAAAGCGACGTGATGGGACATGCACCCGGTCTTCCTCGGATTCCAAAAAGGCCTGGCCTTCCTGGGAATTCTTTTTTTCACCGCGGCGGTTCCTCCCGAAGAACCCCGAGAACACGCCCAGCCGAATGAGACCGCCGAGAAAGCGTACGCGGAAGCCAAGCCCTTCTTCGCCGTACCCGGGGAAGAAAGGGCGATCGCGGTCGGGGTTTACGTTCCTCACCGGAGGGCGTACGAAGCGATGAAGATCGGATGGGAAGGGGCGGGAAAACCGCCGCTCACCGTCTTTCTCGACCCCCAGACGTGGAAACGGGAGGAGGAAAGCCGCCACCCATCCGCTCCGTACCTTCGCCTCCCCGACCGGGAAGCCTTCTGGCCCCCGACGTGGGAACTAGGGCTTGTCTGGGAAGCGCTCCTTCAAAAGGACGGACAAAACGCCACGGATTCTCCGTTTCGTACGTCGTTTCGCCGAAGCGAGGCCCTTGTCTCGGCCGCCGGGGCAGAGTCGGACAGCCGCCCTGGGGAAGAAGAACTTGCCAACCGGCTTCAGCACGAGCGCAACGAGGCCGCACGGCTTTTCGGCCGCTCGCCGGAAGAAGTTTCGTACCTCTTGCTCCCCATGTTTCCTTACCGCCGGGCGGACGTCGACACCTTGGCCCGGATCTGCCAGCAGGAGGGTATGCGGCTCGTCGTAGGACAAAGGACCGTCACCCCGCACGACGGAGGTCAGGAAAAGAAACCCGCGTACGGGGGAGGTCTCGTCGTCCTGACGTGGGACGAAGGGGCAACCCCCGAATGGGTGGAGAAAGAGCTGCGGGATCTCCAAGGTCGGTGGAACGTAGTTCCTTTACGGAACTTGGTCTACGGCGAAAACGCACGCATCGTACCGCAATAGGGGGATGTGGGGGCGAAGCGGACCTGCCGAGGGGAGCTTCCCCAAAACTGGCGAAGGGAGAAGCACATACCCCACCCGTACCCCACCCAGCCTACCGGGTGAGGGCGCCTTCGGAGCGTCTTCCGCAAACCGTTGATTTTGCAAGGAACGGGTAAAGGGGGGAAACCGATGAAACGCCGACGCGTGTGGCGCAGGTGGCTCAAACGTTTGCGGCTTTGGGGCGTACTTGCGGGCGCCTTGGCCGTCCTCATGGGAGCCATGGGGGGATGTGCCTCCGAAGGGCAAACTACCGGGACGAACCGTGGCAGCGAATATTCCTCCCTTAAAGAAATGGTGCGGGACATCCTGCAGACGGAAGAAGGAAAGAACGCCCTCCGCGAGGCGCTTAAAGATCCCGAGGTGAGGAAATCCCTGTACCTTCAGGAAACGGAAGCCAAGGCGACCATCCGGGAAACGCTCCTTTCTCCCGAAGGGACGCAACTCTTACAAGAGACCTTTCACGATCCGGCCTTTGTGGCGGAGTACGCAAAGGCGACCGCTCAGGAACACGCCAAACTCTTGAAAGATCTCATGAAGGATCCCGACTACCAAAAACTCCTTCTCACGACGCTCAAAAGCCCGGAATTTTCCCAACACATCGTGCACACGCTTCAGTCCTCGGACTTTCGCTCGGTGGTCAAAGAGACCGCCCAGGAAGTCCTTGAAGGCCCCCTCTTTCAAGAACGGGTGGCAAAACTCGTAAAGAGCCAGGTTGAACAACAGGCAAAGCCCCAAGGACAAAAGCAAGGAGACAAGGAACAAAAGGAACAAAAACAGAAAGAAAAGACGGAATCCGAAGGACGAGAAGAGGAAGGACAGGGAGGACAATAAAAAAGCGCCCGGAAATTCTTTCCCGGGCGACGTGCCTTCAGCGGACGGCTTCCGGACGCGGTTCGAGGCCGAGCTTCTCCATGACCTTTTCCGCGAGAGAGGCGTAGACCTTTCCCACGGGGTGATCCGCCGGGAAGAGCCCCGGGGCGGTTTCTCCCGTCACGGGGTCTTCGACCCCGGGAGAATCTCCCGCCAAGGGGATCTGTGCCAAAAGTTCCGTCCGGAAGTGGGCCGCGAGATCGCGCCCCCCGCCTTCGCCAAAGGGGTATACGCGCGTCCCGTCGGGACATTCGACGTAGGACATGTTTTCTACAATTCCCAAGATCGAACGGTTGAGGCGTAAGGTCATCGCCCCGGCACGGGCGGCGACGCGCGTCGCCGTCGGATGCGGCGTGGTGACGAGGATGTCCATGGCCCAGCTCACGCGCCGGCTGATGTCCAGGGGAATGTCCCCCGTACCGGGAGGTAGGTCAAAGAGGAGGACGTCAAGGTCCTCGTCCCAGTGAACCTCTTTAAAGAACGTGTCGAGCATCTTCCCGAGCATAGGCCCGCGCCAGATGACGGGGGTGTTGTGGGGAACGAAAAACCCCATGGAGATCACGCTCATCCCGAAGCTGTACAGGGGCACGATGAGCTTTTCGAGAACCGTGGGCTGGCGGCGAATTCCGAGGATCTCGGGGATGCTGAAACCGTAAATATCCGCGTCGATGAGCCCCACCTTGAGCCCGGAGCGGGCGAGGGCGTACGCGAGGTTGGCGGTAACTGTGGACTTCCCTACACCACCCTTTCCCGAGGAAACCGTGAGGTACACGGTCTTTTCCGAACCGGGAGGGCGGTCCGGCGTGAGCGTAACAAGGCCTTTAGAAGCTTGAAGCTTAGCGGCAAGGGCCTGTCGTTCCGCTTCGGTCATCGCCGTGAGGCGTACGTACACCTTCTTCGCCCCCGCGGCTAGGATGGCCTCCTTTGCCCGTTCGGAAATTACGCCCTGAAGCGGGCAGTTCGGCACGGTGAGCGCGATTACGACGCGAACCGTATCCCCCTCGACTTCGATGTCTTTGACCATATCGAGATCGACGAGGCTTTGACGAAGTTCGGGGTCTTCGACGGTGCGCAACGCCTCGCGCACCTCTTCTACCGTAAGGGCCACGGATTGCACCTTCCTTTCCCGATCTTTCCCTACCCCGGTACAGACGTACGGAAGACGGCAAAAAGAAGAGGGCTTTTTTGCCCTCGTTTTCATTATAGACCAGTTCCTTAGGAAAGCGCTACCGCAGAACGGTGAACTTCTCTTGAACACCTCTTCCTTTGAAGTTCCCAAAGGGAAAAGGGGCCCTTGCAGCCCCCTTGGTCGTTCAATCCCGAAATTCCCCTTGCGCAGGGACGGAAGAAGGCGGAGGACAGGGTTCGTTCCCTGCCGCGTACCGTGCAATCCCGTCGTAAACGGCCAGAGCTACGCGTCTTTGGTACGTCCGATCGAGAAGGAGGCGGGCCTCTTCGGGATGGGAAAGAAAGCCGGCTTCGACGAGGATCGTGGGAACCCTCGCAACCCGCAGAAGGTAGAGGTCGTCTCGCTTCTTGGGAAGCCGAGGCGTCCCTAAGTGCTCGGCCAAGGCACGCTGCACGTGCCAGGCCAGGCAGGCGCTCTCTGGAGGATCCTCACCGTAAAACACCTGAGCCCCCCACCACTTGGGGGAAGGAACGCTGTTGAGGTGGATGCTTACGGCAAGGTCCACGTCTGGAGAATTCATGATCTGGGCGCGGGCGCGCATGTCGCGTTCCTTTCTCCGTCCTCTCCCCTCACCCGCGAGATCGTAATCCCCCTCCCGCGTGAGCCGCACGTATGCTCCCGCACCCTGGAGGTAATCCCGAAGGTAAAGGGCAATAGCCAAAACCGTGTCGTCCTCGACGATTTCCCCACCCAGACCCACGGCCCCACCGTCAATGCCGCCGTGCCCGGGATCAAGAACGACGACCTTCCCGGCTAGGGCCCCGTGCGAAGACGCGGCCGAAGATGCAGCAAACCACCGCCCCGAGCTCCACGGGACGACGCGCAGGGCGAAAATCGCCGCGCTTCCCAGGACAATTCCCAGAAGGAAAACAAGGGCTTTTCGCTGTTCCGGGCGAACTGCAAACCGCACGCGGCGAATCCCCATCGGACGTAGCCCTCCCACCTTTCGAAAACCCCCGCGGTTGTCCCTCGCTCCAACGTATGCGCCAGAGCAAAAAAAAACACCGCCTGCCCAGGGCAAGCGGTGTTCCTTGGATCGACCGTCCAGATCGAACCAAACCCTCACCGTTTCGAAAACTGCGGCGCCCGCCGCGCCTTCTTGAGACCGTACTTCTTCCGTTCCTTCATCCGCGGGTCGCGACGCAAAAGACCCGCCTTTTTGAGAACGGGGCGGAATTCCGGGTTGATAAGGAGGAGGGCTCGGGCAATTCCGTGACGGATCGCCCCCAGTTGTCCGGTAATCCCGCCTCCGCTTACGTTTGCGTACACGTCGTACTGCCCAAGAACCCCCGCGCGTTCAAGCGGCTCCTGTACGATCAGGCGGTAGGCGAGGAGGCTGTAGCGCTTCTCGAAGGGCTCTCCGTTTACGAAGATCTTGCCATCCCCAGGAACGAGACGCACCCGGGCTACCGCTTCTTTGCGACGACCGGTTGCCATGTACTGGAGCGTGCTCACTTCGTTTCACCCCCGTCGTGCGACGCGCGTTCCCGGCCCGTAGGCCAAAACTTTCCCAACGGCCAAGGTTCCGGCTTTTGGGCGGCGTGTGGATGGTCGGGACCCGCGTATACGTACAACTTCTTCATGAGCTTACGCCCGAGCCGGTTTTTGGGAAGCATCCGCCGAACGGCGAGCTCGAGCAACCGCTCCGGGCGCTTTTGCCAAAGCTGACGGGCCGTGTACGTGCGCAACCCACCGGGATAGCGGGAGTGGAAGTGGTACAGCTTTTTCTCCCACTTCTCCCCGGTAAGTTCCACCTTGTCCGCGTTGACGACGATCACGAAGTCGCCGACATCGAGATGCGGAACGAAGATGGCCTTGTGCTTCCCCCGCAAGATCCGGGCGATCTCCGCCGCAATCCGCCCCAGGGGCTGTCCCGCGGCGTCGACAACGTACCACTTGCGCTGCGCGAGCGCTTCTTCTTCCGTAGGCATAAAGGTCCTCTGGACCTGCATCGCGTTCGTCCTCCTTTACCCGAACCATCTTAGCGGATGTCTTCGGGGAAGTCAAACAGCTGAACGGCGGGCGGGTCCGGCAAGAGATGCGGCGGATAGTACACGTGGAAAAGCCACAAGCCCTCGGGCGGAGCCGTAGGTCCCGCCTCCTCGCGACGTCCGGAAGTGAGAAGACGGGCGACGTCTTCCGGAGTACGGCGGTTGCGCCCGACTTCCAAAAGGGTCCCCGCAAGGATGCGCACCATGTGGTAGAGAAAGCCGTCGCCTTCCACGAGGAAAAAGACGTCGAAACCGCGGGCGAAAACTTCGGCGCGGAACACCGTCCGAACCGTCGTTCGGGCAGAAGATCCTAGGTTGCGAAAGGCGCGAAAGTCGTGCGTACCCACGAGGTAACGTGCCGCTTCGGCCATCCGCTCGACGTCCAACCTTCCGGGAACATGGGCGGAAAAGGTGCGGAGAAAGGGAAGGCGTATCGGTCGGGTATCGAAGCGGTACACGTAACGTTTGCGTATGGCGTCCTTTCGGGCGTGAAACTCGGAGGGAACGACGTGAGCCTCCCACACCCGAACGTCCGGCGGGAGGCGGGTATTCAAGGCGTACGGAATCTTTTCGACGGGGACGTTGGCGTCCACGTCGCAGTGCACGACCTGACCTACGGCGTGAACCCCAGCGTCGGTCCGACCTGCGGGAACCACGCGAATCGGGCGACCGTACGTCTCGAGAAGCGCGGCTTCGAGTTCGTCTTGAACCGTGCGTCCCTGCTTTTGACGCTCGAAGCCGAAGAACCCGGTTCCTTCGTACGCAACTCGGAGGGCCACACGCAAGGACGGTCACCTCCGAGGAGTTTCCCCTTGACCCGTTCGCAAGGAGGGAAGCCGGCGACCCGGAGGGGCAAAGGCTTCGCCCCCGTGCGAAAAAGCGAAAACGCCGCGTGCAACGGCGCGGCTCTTGCCCTCGCAAAGACGCCCGCCCTTCCCTTCTCGGGACAGCCGCGGCCCCCTCCCGTAGACCGCGAAAGGCCCTATTCTTCCACCCATTCGATCACGGCCATGGGAGCGGCGTCGCCGCGGCGCGGTCCGAGTTTGAGCACGCGCGTGTATCCCCCGGCGCGGTCCCGGTACCGAGGAGCGATTTCGTCAAAGAGCTTCCGCAGCGCGTCCCGCGAACGGGGGTCGTCGGGATTTTCCCGTTCTTTGCGGACGATCCGGGCAGCCTGCCTCCGGGCGTGCAGGGAGCCGTCCTTCGCCCACGTTACGAGTTTGTCGGCCAACTTCCGCACTTCCTTGGCCCGAGTTTCGGTCGTCACGATCCGCTCGTAGAGGATGAGGTCGGTTACGAGGCTGCGGAGCATTGCCAGGCGCGCCGACGTCGGGCGCCGGAGTTTCCGGTAGGACATGAGAGACTCCCTCCTCACAGGAAAGGCGCGACCTCAATCTTCCTTGCGAAAGTCGAGGCCGAGCTCGGCAAGTTTGGCGCGAATTTCTTCGAGGGACTTCTTGCCCAAGTTGCGGATCTTCATCATGTCCTCTTCCGTGCGCGAAACGAGTTCCTGAACGGTGTTGATTCCCGCACGCTTCAAGCTGTTGTAGGAACGCACGGAAAGGTCCAAATCCTCGATGGGCATTTCGTAAAGGCGATCCTTGGGGTCGGCAGAACGTTCCACGAGTACAGACCCCGGATCCCCTCCTCCGGAGAGGGAGGTAAAGAGCGAAAGGTGGTCCGTGAGAATTCGCGCCGCGTAGCCCACCGCTTCGTCCGGGCGTACGGTTCGATCCGTCCACACCTCGAGGATGAGGCGGTCGTAGTTCGTGATCTGTCCCACACGCGTATCCTCGACCGTGTAGTTCACGCGGACGACAGGGGAGTAGATGGCGTCGATGGGGATGACCCCGATCGGGGCGTCTTCGCGCTTGTTGTTCTCCGCCCCTACGTACCCACGGCCACGTCGGGCCGTCATCCGCATGTACAGTCGCGCCCCCTCCGTGAGGGTGGCGATGTGGTGTTCGGGGTTCAAGATCTCTACGTCGCTGTCTGCACGAATGTCCCCTGCGGTAACCGTTCCCTCGCCTTCCGCCTCGATCTCCAGGATTTTTTCCTCGTCAGAGTGGATCCGGAGGGCCACGCGCTTGAGGTTGAGGACGATCTCCGTAACGTCCTCGAGGACGCCCTCGATCGTGGAGAATTCGTGCAGAACGCCGTCAATGTACACAGAGGTGATGGCGGCACCGGGGATCGACGAGAGGAGAACGCGGCGGAGAGAGTTCCCCAACGTCGTGCCGAAGCCGCGTTCGAGCGGCTCTACGACGAATTTCCCGTAGCTTCCGTCGGGTGAGATCTCCGCCACTTCAACACGGGGTTTTTCCATTTCGATCATAGCGTGCGTCTTCCCCCTCTCGGGCGTGCTGCGTCGGGCATAGACTCAGCTTCACCCAATCCGCGCTTTCGTAAACATTTTTACAAATCCTCCGGTTACACCCGACGCCGCTTGGGGGGACGACAACCGTTGTGGGGGATCGGGGTGACGTCGCGAATTACGGTAACCTCGAGGCCGGCTGCCTGGAGCGTACGGATTGCCGCCTCGCGTCCAGATCCGGGCCCCTTGACGCGAACCTCCACCTCGCGCATCCCGTGCTCGATCGCCGCGCGCGCCGCCTGTTCTGCGGCCAGCTGTGCGGCAAAGGGCGTTCCCTTTCGCGTTCCCTTAAACCCTGCCGTACCCCCGCTCGCCCAAGCGATCGTGTTGCCCTGCGGATCCGTGATCGTGACGATCGTGTTGTTGAACGTGGAGTTGATGTGGGCGATTCCCTTGAGAACGTTTTTCCGCTCGCGGCGCTTCACGCGCGTCGTCGTGCGCTTCTTCGTCGCCAAACGATATCCCCCCTTGTCTTACTTCTTCGTAGCCTTCTTCTTCCCGGCGACCGTCCGCCGCGGTCCCTTTCGCGTACGTGCGTTCGTGCGCGTACGTTGGCCGCGAACGGGGAGGTTGCGGCGGTGGCGGCTGCCCCGGTAGCTTCCGATTTCGATCAGGCGGCGAATGTTCATCGCCACTTCACGGCGCAGGTCCCCTTCGACCTTGAGGTTCCGCTCGATGTACGTGCGGATCCTTCCGATTTCGTCTTCCGTGAGATCGCGCACGCGCTTGTTCGGATCTACGCCCGTCTCCTTCAGGATTTTCTCGCTGAGCGAACGCCCGATCCCGTAGATGTACGTAAGCGAGATGACAACCCGCTTGTCGCGGGGGATGTCGACCCCGGCAATTCGCGCCATGGAATTCCCTCCTCAACCTTGCCGCTGCTTGTGTTTGGGGTTAGAACAGATCACCATGACCTTCCCGTGGCGGCGGATGACCTTACACTTCTCACACATCGGCTTTACCGAGGGTCGGACTTTCACGGAAATCGCCTCCTCTTCGCACTCGCGTACGGATGTACCCGCTCGTGCGGATTTCCCTTCGCCTCTTCAGAGAAAAGGAGCTCGAAACCGCGCGAAAGCGCTGCAAACCCGCACGCGCGGGGACGGCGTTCGCCCCCGGGCACGATGCCGCCGCAAACCCATGCGGGGGCGGAGCGCATCCGGCGTGCGGAGAAACCCCCTCTTTCACTTGTGGCGGTAAGTGATCCGACCGCGCGTGAGGTCGTACGGGGAAAGTTCGACCGTCACGCGGTCCCCAGGAAGAATCCGGATGTAGTGCATGCGGATCTTCCCGGAGGCGTGGGCGAGGACCGTGTGCCCGTTGATCAATTGTACGCGAAACATCGCGTTGGGCAAAGCTTCGACGACGGTCCCTTCCATTTCGATGACATCCTTGCCCACCTTCTCTCCCTCCTTCCCCGATGGCATTCCCGTTCGGACGAGGGATGGATTTCATCCGGAGAAAGACCTCAGTCCAGCCGGGTGAGGATGATCGGCCCTTCCTCCGTAATGGCCACGGTGTGCTCGAAGTGGGCGGAACGTCGCCCGTCCGCCGTCACCACGGTCCATCCGTCGTCCAGCGTACGCACCTCGAAAGTCCCCGCGTTCACCATCGGCTCGATGGCGAGCACCATTCCCGGCCGAAGCTTCGGCCCTCGACCCGGCGGCCCGAAATTGGGCACCGGGGGCTCTTCGTGCAGGTTGCGACCTACCCCGTGTCCCACATACGCCCGAACCACGGAAAACCCGTGGGCTTCTACGTACGTCTGAATGGCGTGCGAGATGTCGGAGAGGTGATTTCCCGGTCGGGCCGCTTCGATCCCCCGAAACAGAGCTTCGCGGGCGACGTCGAGGAGCTTCTGATCTTCGGGGGATACCCGGCCCACGGCGTACGTCCACGCGCCGTCGCCGTGGAAGCCGTCGTAATACGCCCCTACATCGATGCTCAAGATGTCGCCTTCGCGCAAGACGCGTTCCGAGGGAATCCCGTGGACGACTTCTTCGTTGATCGAGGTGCAAATGCTCGCGGGATAGCCGTTGTATCCGAGAAAGGAAGGGAGAGCTCCGAGGCTTCGGATTTCGCGCTCGGCCACCTGGTCGAGCTCCCGCGTCGTGATCCCCGGTGCGATGAGTTCCGAAAGGACCTTGTGCACGTGGGCCACGATGCGTCCCGCCTCGCGAATTTTGCGGATCTCCTCCGCCGTGTACAGGTGGATCATCGCGTTCCCTTCACCCGATCGAGGATCTCAAAGATCGCCTGCGTAACCTCGTCAACCGGCGGGGTCCCGTCCACCTCGTACAAGAGCCCCTTCTCGCGGTAGAACGCAAGCAAAGGCTCGAGTTGGGCGGCATTCACTTCGAGGCGTTTTACGACGACTTCCTCTCGGTCGTCGTCGCGTTGCTTGAGGGGGGTACCGCAAATGTCGCAGATTCCCTCAACGCGCGGCGGGCGGAACTTTACGTGGTAGATCGCACCGCACTTCGGACAGATCCGCCTTCCGGTAAGCCGCTCCACGAGGTCGTCTCGCGGCACGGCAATGTAGAGGACCGCCTCCAGTGGACGACCGAGTTCGGCGAGGAGGGCTTCCAAAGCTTCCGCCTGGGGAATCGTACGGGGAAACCCGTCGAGGAGAAACCCCCGGGCGGCATCCGGTTCGAGAAGCCGTTCGCGCACGATCCCGATCGTCACCTCGTCGGGCACGAGGAGCCCCTGATCCATATAGCGCTTTGCCTCAAGGCCGAGCGGGGTGCCGAGCTCTACCGCCCGACGGAACATGTCCCCGGTGGCGATGTGCGGGACGCCGTACCGCTTCACGATACGTTCTGCCTGCGTCCCCTTGCCTGCCCCGGGCAAGCCCATTAGGAGGGCGCGCATCTCCTAGCCTCCTTCGTCGCGAGAGCGCTCGCCGCATGCCTACCCTAACGCAAGAATCCCTCGTAGTGCCTCCGCACGAGCTGGCTCTCGATGTTCTTCATCGTCTCCAAAGCCACCCCGATGAGGATGAGGAGGGATGTCCCTCCAATCCGGACGGAACGCGGGAGACCAAAGACGTCCGTGAAAAACACGGGCAGGACGGCGACAAGGGCGAGAAAGAGCCCGCCGAAAAGCGTGATCCGGTTGATCACCCGTGTGAGGTAGACCTCCGTGGCCTTTCCCGGGCGCACGCCGGGGATAAACCCCCCCTGCTTTTGCAGGTTTTCCGCAAGTTGCTGGGGGTTGAGTTGTACATACGTGTAGAAGTAGGTGAAGGCGACGATGAGCGTCACGTAGAGGAAAAGGCCCAGCGGCGCGTCAAAGGCGAACATCCGCGCGACAGCTTGGGCAAAACCGCTGGCGGGGAAAAAGGAGGCTACGATCGAGGGAAACATGAGAATCGAAACGGCAAAGATTACGGGAATGACCCCCGCCGAGTTTACGCGGAGGGGGATGTGCGTCATCTGCCCTCCGTACACCCGCCTCCCCACGACGCGCTTCGCGTACTGAACGGGGATCCGCCGAATCCCCTCCTGTACAAAGATCACACCTGCGAAGAGGACGACAACGAGGAGGAGGAGAAAGAGCGTGCCCAACACGACGAGAAAGGGGCTTACCCTTCCTTCTTCCGTGAAGAACTTGGATACGTAGATCTGTTCGAGCGTCGAGGGAATGGAGGCGGCAATCCCCGCAAAGATCAGGAGGGAAATCCCGTTTCCGATCCCCTTTTCCGTGATCTGCTCCCCGAGCCACATGAGGAACATCGTGCCCGTCGTCAGGGTGAGGGCGGTGAGGAGGTAGCTCCCGAGACCCGGTTCCCGAAGAAGGTGGTACTGGCTCTGGAGCGTCATCGTAAACCCGATGGCTTGAAGAAAGGCGAGAGCGGCTGTGAGGTAGCGGGTAACCTGGGCCAGTTTGCGCCGCCCGACCTCCCCTTCCTTCGCCCACTCGCTAAAGGCAGGGATCACGTCCATGGAGAGGAGCTGAACGATGATCGACGCGGTGATGTAGGGCATCACGCCCATGGCGAAAAGGGAGAAGTTCGACAGCGCCCGACCGGAAAAGGCGTCGAAAAGTCCGAAGAGGGCACTCGACGCCAGGCCGCGGTGCAGCGCGGCGACGTCGATGCCCGGGACGGGAATGTAGCTGCCGATGCGAAAGACGACGAAGGCGAAGAGGGTGTAGAGGAGTCGCCGCCGGAGGTCCGGAACGCGGAAGGCGTTCGCCAGCGTGCGGAACACTCAGATCACCTCGACGCGACCGCCGGCCGCCTCGATTTTCTCCACCGCTCCGCGGGAAAACTTGTGCGCCCGAACCGTGAGGGTGACTTCGAGCTCGCCGTCTCCCAAAACCTTGAGCCCGTCGCCCAGCTTCTTCACGATCCCCCGGGCGAGGAGCTCTTCGGGGCCCACGACGGAACCCGGAGGAAAGACGTTGAGCTCGCCCACGTTCACGTACGCGTACTCCTTTTTAAAGGGCGCATTCGTAAATCCGCGCTTGGGCAGGCGGAGGATGAGGGGGTTTTGTCCGCCCTCGAACCCGGGACGCACGCCGCCGCCAGAGCGAGCCTTCTGGCCCTTGTGCCCGCGACCGGACGTCTTCCCGTGCCCGCTCGCCGTTCCGCGACCGACGCGCTTCTTCCGCTTTTTCGACCCCGGGGTTGGCCGGAGCTCGTGCAGCTTCATCGCGCTTCCTCCTTTCCGCCCGCCTCATCGGGAAGTTCCTCCACGTCCACCAAGTGGGCGACCTTGGCGATCATCCCCCGAATCGACGGATGATCCTCGTGGATCACGGACTGCCGGATTTTCCGAAGGCCGAGCGACCGCACGGTAGCCCGTTGTTCCTCCGTCCGGCCGATGAGGCTCCGCTTGAGGGTAATCTTGAGGCGCATGGCGATTCCTCCTCAGCCGAGGATTTCCTCCGGGCGCTTGCCCCGAAGCCGTGCCACCTGCTCTACGGTCTTGAGCTGTTTGAGGGCTTCGAGCGTTGCGTACACCACGTTGATCGGGTTGTTCGACCCTAGGGACTTCGTGAGGACGTCTTTGACACCCGCGAGTTCCAGCACTGCGCGCACCGGGCCTCCGGCAATTACTCCCGTACCGGGAGCGGCGGGTTTGAGCAAGACCTTGGAGGAGACGAATTCTCCGATGATCTCGTGCGGGATCGTCGTGCCGCGTAGGGGGACGGTGATGAGCTCCTTCTTGGCCTTTTCCACGCCTTTGCGGATGGCATCGGGCACTTCTGTCGCCTTGCCAAGCGCAGCCCCTACGTGGCCTTCTCTATCGCCGACGACCACGAGAACGGAAAAGTGAAAGCGCCGTCCGCCTTCGACCACCTTGGCCGTACGGCGAATCATGACGACGCGTTCTTCGAGCTTAAGCGCCTCCGGATCGAGGCGTTCTTCGCGGGGGCGGCGTGCCATGGTCACCCTCCTTTCGAAATGGGCGTCAGAATTCCAAACCGGCTTCGCGTGCGGCCTCTGCCAAGGCCTGAATTCGTCCGTGGTACGGATAGCCGCCGCGATCGAAGACGACACGCGTGATCCCCTTCTCGAGCGCGCGGCGGGCGATGACCTCGCCCACGCGACGTGCCGCTTCTATGTCCTTTGTGGAGGTAAGGCCGCTACGGATCTCCGGTTCGAGGGAGGACGCCGCGACGAGCGTATGCCCCCGCGTATCGTCGATGATCTGGGCGTAGATGTAGCGGAGAGAGCGGTATACGGAAAGCCGCGGCCGTTCCGGAGTGCCTACGACCTTCTTGCGAATGCGGCGGTGGCGGACTTTGCGCAGTTCGTTGCGCGACTCTCGTTTGATCACGGCCGGTCACCCCTCACTTCTTCTTGCCGCCGGCCTTACCAGCCTTACCGGCCTTGAGATGCACTTCTTCGCCTTCGTAGCGAATTCCTTTTCCTTTGTACGGCTCGGGCGGACGGGCGGCGCGGATGTTTGCGGCTACGAGGCCGACCTTTTGCTTGTCGATGCCGCGCACGACGATCTTCGTCGGTTGCGGAACGTCGAACTCGATGCCCTCCGGCGGGTCGAATTCGACGGGGTGGGAATAGCCCAAGCTGAGCACGAGCTTTTTCCCCTGCTTTTGCGCGCGGTATCCTACGCCGACGATGTCCAGACGCACCTCAAAGCCCTTGGTTACCCCTTCCACGAGGTTCGCGAGGAGCGCCCGCGTCGTGCCGTGCATCGCACGCTGGAACTTTTCATCGCCCTTGCGCCGCACGACGAGCGAACCGTCTTCCACGGCTACTTCTACCTCGGGGTGTACTTCGAGCTCGAGGGTGCCCTTAGGGCCCTTCACGCTCACCCGCCTCCCCTCGAGCGACACGCTCACGCCCGGAGGGATGGGGATCGGCTTTCGGCCGATGCGAGACATCTCTTACCCCCCTTTCCCACGACCTCACCAGATGTACGCGATGACTTCGCCGCCGACGCGCGCCTTGCGCGCCTCCTTGTCCGTCATGATCCCGCGCGAAGTGGAGAGAACGGCAATCCCGAGGCCGCCCAGAACGCGGGGAATGTCGTCCGCACCGACGTACACGCGCAAGCCCGGCTTGGAAATCCGCCTAAGGCCCGTGATCACCCGTTCTCCCCCGGGTCCGTACTTCAGGTAAATCCGCAGGGTCGCCTTGGGGCCGTTTTGCACGACTTCGAAATCGCGAATGTACCCCTCGCGCTTGAGGATTTCCAGAATCGCCCGCTTCATCTTAGAAGCAGGTACCTCCACGCGATCCTTCCGCACCTGATTGGCGTTGCGGATGCGCGTGAGCATATCGGCAATGGGGTCCGTCATCATGGCACTCCCTCCCTTCCCGACCACCCGCTCACCAGCTCGCCTTCTTAAGCCCCGGGATCTGCCCCTTGTGGGCAAGCTCCCGCAGGCAAATCCGGCAAAGGCCGAACTTCCGGTATACGGCGCGAGCACGCCCGCACCGCTTGCACCGCGTGTACTTGCGCACCTTGTACTTCGGCTCGCGCTGCGCCTTTACGACCAAAGCCTTACGCGCCACATGTCTCCCTCCTTTACGCACGATGGAGTTTTCTTCCCGCTTCGGCAAACCGGAGAATCCGACCGATCGGACCTTCCCGTACCGGCCTAGGGGACGTCAGCTCCGGGCGAAGGGCATGCCCAGCTCCTTGAGGAGGGCGTAGGCCTCTTCGTCCGTCTTCGCCGTGGTGATGATCGAAATCTCCATGCCGCGGATCTTTTCCACTTTGTCGTAGTCCACTTCGGGAAAGACGAGCTGCTCCTTGAGACCCAACGTGTAGTTCCCGCGCCCGTCAAAACCTCGCGGGCTTACGCCTCGAAAGTCGCGGACGCGCGGGAGGGCGAGGTGGAAGAGCTTGTCGAGAAAGTAGTACATGCGGTTTCCCCGCAGGGTCACCTTCACCCCGACGGGCATGCCTTTGCGAATCCGAAAGCTCGCCACGCTCTTGCGCGCCCGCGTGACGACCGGACGTTGGCCTGTGATCGCAGCGATTTCCTCGACCGTAGAGTCGATGAGCTTGGGCTGGTGCGCTCCTTCGCCCACGCCTACGTTGATCACGACCTTTTCCAAGCGGGGAACTTGCATGGGGTTTGTGTAGCCGAATTGCGCCATGAGGGCGGGAACGACTTCCTTGAGGTACTTTTCCTTGAGGCGCGGCATGGGCTTGGCGCTTGTTTCGGACACGCCGCTCACCCCCTCAATCCAAGATGGCGCCGGAGCGCTTCGCGTACCTGACCTTGCGGCCGTCCTCGAGAACCTTGTACCCTATGCGGGTCGGCTTCCCCGTTTTGGGGTCTACGGGAAGTACGTTGGAGGCGTGGATCGGAGCCTCGATTTCGATGATCCCCCCACGCGGGTTTTTGGGCGAGGGGCGCATGTGCTTTTTCACGACGTTCACGCCCTCTACGAGCACGCGGTTCTTCTTGGGGTACACGGCGAGGACGCGCCCGCGCTTCCCTTTGTCCTTTCCGGAAATGACGATGACCTCGTCACCCTTCTTCACGTGCATGGCAGAGACCTCCTACACCACTTCCGGTGCGAGGGAGATGATCCGCGTGAAGTCTTTCTCGCGGAGCTCCCGCGCGACGGGACCGAAAATGCGCGTGCCCCGCGGGCTCTTGTCGTCGCGGATGATCACCGCGGCGTTGTCGTCGAAGCGGATGTACGAACCGTCAGGCCTACGAATTCCCTTTCGCGTGCGGACGACCACCGCCTTTACGACGTCGCCCTTTTGGACAACGCCTCCGGGCGTGGCGCTCTTTACGGAAGCGACGATGATGTCGCCGATGTTCGCGTACTTCGGATTTCCGTGGCCGAGAACGCGGATGCACATGATTTCCTTGGCTCCCGTGTTGTCGGCTACGACAAGCCGGGTCTGAGGACGGATCACCTTAGGTCACCCCTCACTCTGCGGCAGGCTCGGGCGCCTCTTCCGCATGGTGCTTGTCGACCACGCGGAGTTCTCCGCCCTTTGGCCGTTCCACGATTTCGAGGAGGCGAAAGTGCTTGCGACGCGAAAGCGGACGGGTTTCCACGATGCGCACCCGGTCACCGACACGCGCCTCGCCGTGTTCGTCGTGGACGAGGTACTTCTTAGAGCGGACGATCGCCTTCTTGTAGATCGGGTGGTGGACGACGCGGTCCACGCGAACGGCGATCGTCTTTTCCATCTTCGCGGAAACGACAACCCCTTCGAGCACGCGCCGCCGCCCCCGTTCCTTCGTCGACTCCCTGAGGTCTTCGCTCACGCCTTCCACCCCCTCGCTTACCGCTTAAGACCGAGCTCGCGCTCGCGAAGGATCGTCTTCGCACGTGCGATGTCCTTTTTCACTTCCTTCAGGCGGTGAGGCTTGTCGAGCTGGCCCATCGCCTGCTGAAAGCGAAGACGGAAGAGCTCTTCCTTGAGTTCGCGAATCTTCGCAGCGATTTCCTCGTCCGTGAGCTTCCGCAGGTCCTGAGGCTTCATGCTCCTCACCTCACCCTTCCCGCCGTACGATCTTCGTGCGGATAGGGAGCTTATACCGCGCCAGACGCAGGGCTTCCAGGGCGACCTCTTCGTCCACCCCGCCTACCTCGAAGAGGACGCGGTCGGGTTTCACCACGGCCACCCAGCCCTCTACGCTCCCTTTTCCTCCGCCCATACGCACCTCGAGGGGCTTCTTCGTGTACGGCTTATCCGGAAAGATGCGGATGATCACCTTGCCGCCGCGGCGCATGTGTCGGGTGATAGCGATACGCGCGGCCTCGATTTGCCGGTCCGTAATCCACCCGGGTTCGAGGGCGACGAGCCCGAAATCGCCGAACACGACGCGGTTCCCGCGCGTCGCGCGCCCCTTTGTACGGCCGCGGTGCTGCTTGCGCCACTTCGTCCTGCGCGGCATGAGCATGGCGGTCACTCCTCTTTGGCCTTTCCCTTTTTCGGCAACACGTCCCCGCGGTAAATCCAAACCTTTACGCCGATCACGCCGTAGGTCGTAAACGCCTCGGCACGGGCGAAGTCGATGTCCGCCCGCAACGTGTGCAGGGGAACCTTCCCCTCCAGGTACCCTTCCGTACGGGCGATTTCCGCACCGCCGAGACGGCCGGAAACTTGGACGCGCACCCCTTTCGCCCCGGCGCGCATCACCCTCTGGATCGCCTGCTTCATGGCCCGACGGAAGGAAACCCGCTGTTCCAGCTGCCGGGCGATGCTCTCGGCGACCAGCTTGGCCTCGAGATCCGGCTTTTTCACCTCGACGACGTTTACGTGCACCTTCTTCCCCGTGAGGGCCTGAAGCGCTTCGCGCAGGTGCTCGATCTCCTGTCCGCCGCGCCCGATCACCATTCCGGGTTTCGCCGTGTGCACGGTGACGTTTACGCGGTTTGCCGCCCGTTCGATCTCCACCCGAGCGAGAGCCGCACCCCGCAGGCGTTCCTCGAGAAAGGAGCGGATCTTGAGGTCCTCGTGGAGGAGTTCCTGAAACTCCTTCTTACCCCTGGCGTACCACTTCGTCTCCCAGTCGCGGATGATGCCAAGGCGAAGTCCCACCGGGCTTACCTTTTGCCCCACGGTTTCCCCTCCCTTTCCGCGAGCACGACCGTCAGGTGGCTCGTTCGCTTGATGATCCGCGCGGCACGCCCCATCGCCCGTGCACGCCAACGCTTAAGCCTCGGACCTTCGTCTACGTAGATCTCCTTCACGTAGAGCTTTTCTACGTCCATTTCGTGGTTGTTTTCCGCGTTGGCCATCGCGGAGCGGATCGTCTTCTCCACGATCTTCGCCCCGCGCTTAGGGGTGAAGCGGAGGATCGCCAGGGCGTGAAGCGCCTGCTTCCCGCGCACGAGATCGGCGACGAGGCGGAGCTTCCGCGGGGCGATGCGGACGTGGCGGGCGATCGCCCGCGCGACCTTTTCCTCCTTGGTCTTGGTTTCCGACTTCACGGCGTGCACCTCCCCTCTTCAGCGCCGCTGCGTCTTCTTGTCGTCCCCGGCGTGACCGCGGAACGTCCGCGTCGGGACGAATTCTCCTAGCTTGTGCCCCACCATCTCTTCCGTCACGTATACGGGAACGTGCTTCCTTCCGTCGTATACGGCAAACGTGTGCCCCACGAACTCCGGCAAAATCGTCGAACGACGTGACCACGTCTTGATCACGCGCTTCTCGCCCGTCTCGTTGAGCTTGCGAACCTTTTCCAGCAGGTGGTCGTCAACAAAGGGACCCTTTTTCAAGCTGCGCCCCACGGCCGTCCCTCCTTCCTCGCGGGATTCCCGAACCCGTCCTCAGCGCTTCTTCTTACGCCGCTCGAGGATGAAGCGGCTCGAAGGCTTGCGGGGGTTGCGCGTCTTCTTTCCGAGCGTGGGTTTCCCCCATGGACTCTTTGGCGAAGGCATCCCGATGGGGGCCTTCCCTTCCCCACCGCCGTGGGGGTGATCCACGGGGTTCATCGCCGACCCGCGCACGTGCGGACGGCGCCCGAGCCAGCGGCTGCGCCCCGCCTTACCGAGGACGATGAGCTCGTGCTCGACGTTGCCCACCTGTCCAATCGTCGCCCGACACGACTTGTGAATCTTGCGGACCTCCCCGGACGTAAGACGCAAGATCACGTAGTCGCCTTCACGCCCGAGAATCTGAGCGGAAGCACCGGCGGCGCGGGCGATCTGACCGCCCTTCCCCGGCTTGAGCTCGATGTTGTGCACTACAGTTCCGACGGGGATGTTTTCCAAGGGGAGGGCGTTCCCCACGCGAATCTCGGCGTTCGGCCCGCTCATCACCGTGTCTCCGACCTTAAGGCCTTCCGGGGCGAGGATGTAGCGCTTTTCCCCATCCGCATAGTGAATGAGCGCAATGCGCGCCGTACGGTTCGGATCGTACTCGATCGCCGCCACCTTCCCCGGAACGCCGTCCTTGTTCCGGCGAAAGTCGATGATCCGGTACATCCGCTTGTGGCCACCGCCGCGGAAGCGCACGGTGACCCGCCCCATGTTGTTGCGCCCCGCCTTGCTCTTAAGGGGCTCGACGAGGGACTTCTCCGGCTCCGTCTTGGTAATCTCTTCGAACGTGTATACCGTCATCCCCCGGCGCCCCGGCGAAGTCGGGCGGTAATGCCGGATCCCCATCTCGTTCCCTCCCTTACAGGCTCACGCCTGCACGCCTTCGAAAAAGTCGGGGGTCTTGGAGTCGGGCGTGAGCTTGACGATCGCCTTTTTCCAAGACTTCGTCCGCCCCACGGAGCGGCCTTGGCGCTTCAGCTTTCCGCGCACGTGCATCGTGTTCACCTTTTCTACCTTGACGCCGAAGATCGCCTCCACGGCCTTGCGGATCTCCGGCTTCGTCGCCCGCGGATCCACCTCGAAGACGTACTTCCGTTCCCGCATGAGGTCGGTGGTCTTCTCCGTGATCACAGGTCGGAGAATGATGTCGTGCGGATCCTTCATCGCGCGAAGACCTCCTCCAGCTTCCGGATCGCGTCCACCGTTGCCACGAGCGCCTCGTGGTTCAAGATGTCGTAGGTGTTCGTGCGATCCCACGTCACGACCTTCACGCCCGGCAGGTTGCGGGCGGAAAGTTCGACGTTTGCGTCCTCTTCCCCGAGAACGACGAGTACTTTGGAAGGGAGTTGGAGGTTGCGAAAGATCCGCACCATTTCCTTCGTCCGCGGCCGCTCGAGGGAGAGGCGGTCGAGGGCCCAAAGCTTCGATTCGCGCACGCGCAGAGAAAGCGCCGAGGCGAGCGCGAGGCGGCGCAGCTTCTTGGGAAGGGTGAAGCCGTACTCCCGCGGCTTGGGGCCGTGGGTCACGCCGCCGCCTACCCAAAGCGGCGAGCGGATGCTCCCGTGGCGCGCGCGACCCGTGCCCTTCTGCCGCCAAGGCTTCCGTCCGCCCCCACGCACCTCTCCCCGGGTCTTCGTCGCGTGCGTACCCTGCCGCTCGGAAGCGAGCTTGAGAACGACCGCCCGGTGGAGCGCGTCGGCGTGCGGCTCGATGCCGAAGAGTTTGTCGCTTAGGTCGAGTTCTCCGATGACGTTCCCTTCCTGGTCGTACAGCGGGACGGTCGGCATGGTCCTCCTCCTTTCCCGTTCCCGTCACCTAGGCGCGAATGAGTTTGCGCGCGGCGTTCCGAATGATCACGAGGCCCCCCCGCGGCCCGGGAACCGAACCGCGAACGAGCAGCACGTGCTCCTCCGGAATCACACGGACGATCTCCAGGTTTTGCACGGTGACGCGTTCGTTCCCCATCCGCCCCATGTGCGGCATACCCTTGAGTACGCGATAGGGCCCGACGGCACCAATGGATCCGTGTGTGCGGTGAAACCCAGACCCATGGGACATCCGACCGCGGGCAAAGCCGTGCCGCTTGATCGGGCCCTGCGTTCCCTTCCCCTTGCTCGTACCCGTGACGTCGACGAGCTCTCCCGGGGCGAAGATGTCCACGTCTACGGTCTGTCCGACCTCGTAGCGGTCGAGGTCGACGTCGCGGATCTCCCGGAGGTACCGCACCGGGGGAACTCCCGCCTTCTTGAGATGTCCGAGAAGGGGGCGGGTGAGGCGCTGCTCCTTTTGCACGCCGAATCCAAGCTGTACCGCCACGTAGCCGTCCTTTTCCGGCGTCTTTTTCTGTACGACGTAGTTCGGACCCGCGAGGATTACGGTCACAGGGATGAGCGTGCCGTCCTCCGCAAAGATGTGCGTCATCCCGATCTTCTGCCCGAGTAGGCCCTTGCGCACCTTCCCTCACCCCCTTACAGCTTGATCTCGATGTCCACGCCCGCGGGGAGGTCAAGGCGCATGAGCGCTTCGACCGTTTGCGGGGTAGGTTCGTGGATGTCGATGAGCCGCTTGTGCGTCTTCATCTCGAACTGCTCGCGCGAGTCCTTGTACTTGTGGGGGGCCCGGATAACCGTGTACAACGACCGTTCCGTGGGCAAGGGGATCGGGCCGGAAACCTTTGCCCCCGTACGCCGGGCCGTCTCCACGATCTTCGCTGCGGATTGGTCGAGTACGCGAAAGTCGAACGCCCGCAGGCGAATGCGGATCCGCTGCTTGGCCACGCTGAACTCCTCCTTCCTGCCCAAAACCCGCATCTGAGGCGGCAACTCGAGCGCTCGTATGACAATGGCTTCGGGCGTGTCGCCATCCCGACAAACGTCACGGCCAACGGTTTTACATTATATCGCGCGGGGGGAAGAAAGGCAAGGCAGAAAAACGCCCGCGGCGCATGGCCGCGGGCGCATCGAACCCGCCGGCAGGAGTTACTGAAGGATCTTCGTGACCACCCCGGCGCCGATCGTACGTCCGCCCTCGCGGATCGCGAAGCGCGTCCCTTCTTCGACGGCGATGGGGGCGATGAGTTCTACCGTAAAGCGAACGTTGTCGCCGGGCATGACCATCTCCACGCCCTCGGGCAGGGTAATCGTCCCGGTGACGTCCGTCGTACGGAAGTAGAACTGCGGACGGTACCCGGTGAAGAACGGCTTTTCGCGTCCTCCTTCTTCCTTCGTGAGGACGTACACTTCCGCTTCAAACTTCGTGTGCGGCGTGATCGTCCCGGGCTTCGCGAGAACCATTCCGCGTTCGACGTCGCGGCGGTCGATCCCGCGAAGGAGGACGCCGATGTTGTCACCCGCCACGGCCTCATCGAGGATCTTCCGGAACATCTCGATGCCCGTGACCGTGGTCTTGCGCACCTCGTCCCTGAGTCCGACGATCTCCACCTCTTCACCGAGCTTCAGGCGCCCGCGTTCGACGCGGCCCGTGACGACCGTACCGCGGCCCGTGATCGTAAAGACGTCCTCGATGGGCATGAGGAAGGGCTTGTCGACGTCGCGCTCAGGCGTCGGAATGTACTCGTCTACGACGTTCATGAGCTCGAGGATCTTCTGACCCCACTCCCCCTGCGGGTCCTCCAACGCCTTGAGCGCGGATCCGCGGATCACGGGGACCTCGTCCCCGGGGTAGCCGTAGTGGCTCAAAAGGTCGCGAACCTCCATCTCTACGAGGTCGAGGAGCTCGGGGTCGTCGACCATGTCCACCTTGTTGATGAACACGACGATGTACGGCACGCCGACCTGACGGGCGAGGAGAATGTGCTCCCGAGTCTGGGGCATGGGACCGTCCGCGCCGGAGACGACGAGGATCGCGCCGTCCATCTGCGCCGCACCCGTGATCATGTTCTTCACGTAGTCCGCGTGGCCGGGAGCGTCGATGTGGGCGTAGTGCCGCTTGTCCGTCTCGTACTCCACGTGGGAGATGTTGATCGTAATTCCCCGTTGCTTTTCTTCCGGAGCGTTGTCGATCTGGTCGTAGGACTTCTCCTGAGCGAGGCCCCGCAAGGCGAGCACCTTGGTGATCGCCGCGGTAAGCGTCGTCTTCCCGTGGTCCACGTGACCGATCGTACCGATGTTCACGTGCGGCTTCGTCCGCTCGAACTTCTGCTTCGCCATTCTGCTTCCTCCTTTGACGGACTCGCGGAACGCGAGTGCGTAGTTGTGGAAGGGGCAAACGAGAAAAGGAACATCTTGTATGGGGTCAAGCGCCTTTGCTGCGCTCGATCACCGCTTTGGCGATGCCCGCGGGGACCTCCTCGTAGTGCGAAAACTGCATGATGTACGTTCCGCGCCCCTGAGTGCGCGACCGGAGGTCGGTGGCGTAGCCAAACATCTCCGCGAGCGGGACGTACGCACGGATTACCTGCACGTTGCCCCGCCGCTCCATTCCCTCCACGCGCCCGCGGCGCGCGTTGAGGTCGCCGATCACGTCCCCCAGGTAATCTTCGGGAACGCTCACCTCAAGCTTCATAATCGGCTCGAGGAGTACGGGGCGCGCCTGCTTGGCGGCCTCCTTGAGGGCGAGGGATGCGGCGATCTTGAAGGCCATCTCCGAGGAGTCGACCTCGTGGTAACTCCCGTCGAAGAGGACGGCCTTCAGGTCCGTGAGGGGGTAACCGGCGAGCACGCCGTTTTGCAGCGCCTCCCGCAGGCCAGCCTCCACAGCGGGGATGTATTCCTTGGGAATGACGCCGCCGACGATGCGGTTTTCGAAGACGAACCCCTCGCCTCGCCCCAAGGGGATGAACTCGATCCAGACGTGACCGTACTGCCCGCGGCCGCCCGTCTGGCGGATGTACTTGCCTTCCACCTTG
This sequence comes from Brockia lithotrophica, assembly GCF_003633725.1. Classification (NCBI taxonomy): domain Bacteria; kingdom Bacillati; phylum Bacillota; class Bacilli; order Thermicanales; family Thermicanaceae; genus Brockia; species Brockia lithotrophica. The sequence continues at coordinate 168,254 of NZ_RBIJ01000002.1, forward strand.
ACCGGAACGGTGAACGTTTCCCGGTAGGCGACCTGCGGCGCCCCCACGTTGGCCTCGACTTTGAACTCGCGCCGCATGCGGTCGACGAGGACGTCCAAGTGGAGCTCGCCCATCCCCGCGATGATCGTCTGACCCGTTTCCTGGTCCGTCCACGTGCGGAACGTCGGGTCTTCCTCCGCGAGGCGCTGCAGGGCAAGGGCGAGTTTGTCTTGGTCCGCCTTGGACTTAGGTTCGATGGCTACGCTGATGACCGGTTCGGGGAAGGTCATCGCCTCGAGGACGATGGGCGCCTTCTCGTCGCACAACGTATCCCCCGTCATCGTGTCCTTGAGGCCGACGACGGCCACGATTTCCCCCGCCGGGACTTCGTCGATCTCCTCGCGGTGGTTGGCGTGCATCCGGAGGATTCGACCGATGCGCTCCCGGTGCCCTTTGCGCGGGTTAAGGAGGTAGATCCCGCTTCGCAGAACTCCAGAGTAGATCCGGAGGTAGGTGAGGCGTCCGATGTACGGATCGCTCATGATCTTAAAGGCGAGGGCCGCCAGAGGTTCATCGTCCGAAGCGCGCCGTTCGATGGGTTCTCCCGTTTCCGGATCGGTGCCCTTTACCGGAGGAATGTCCACCGGCGAGGGGAGGTAGTCGACGACGGCGTCCATGAGGAACTGTACGCCCTTGTTGCGGTAGCTCGAGCCCGCCAACACGGGGACGATCTTAAAATCGAGCGTCCCGCGGCGAAGCGCACGGCGGATCTCTTCGGGTGTGATCTCCTCGCCCTCGAGGTACTTCTCCATGAGGGCGTCGTCGAGTTCCGCCACCGCCTCGAGGAGGTGCGTACGCCAACGTTCGGCCACCTCGCGGTACTCCTCGGGAATCGGCTGCGCCGCCGTACGCGTGCCGAGGTCGTCGAGGTAGTAGTACGCCTGCATGGTCACGAGGTCGATGAGCCCGCGAAACTCCGACTCCGTGCCGATCGGCACCTGAATCGGTACGGGGTGAGCGCCCAGCCGCTTCTTGATTTCCTCGACGACGGCGAAGAAGTCCGCGCCGACGATGTCCATCTTGTTCACGTAGGCGAGCCGCGGCACGTGGTACTTATCCGCCTGCCGCCAGACGGTTTCCGACTGCGGCTCTACCCCTTCCTTGGCGCTGAAGATCGCAATCGCCCCGTCGAGCACGCGAAGCGAGCGCTCTACCTCGACCGTGAAGTCTACGTGCCCTGGCGTGTCGATGATGTTGATCTGGTGCTCGCGCCAAAAGACGGTGGTCGCCGCCGAGGTGATCGTGATCCCTCGCTCTTGTTCCTGCGGCATCCAGTCCATGGTCGCGGCACCTTCGTGCACCTCGCCGATCTTGTGGATCTTTCCAGCGTAAAAGAGAATGCGTTCCGTCGTCGTCGTCTTTCCGGCGTCGATGTGCGCCATGATCCCGATGTTGCGCAGGCGTTCGATCGGCACGTGTCGGGACATCCTCACTCTCCTCCAGACGCTTCGGCAGCCCGAAGCCCGTCCTTGTGCCGGGCGGCGCTCACCAGCGGTAGTGGGCAAAGGCGCGGTTGGCTTCGGCCATGCGGTGCATTTCCTCGCGCTTCTTTACCGCTCCGCCCGTACCTTGCGCGGCGTCGAGAATTTCCGCGGCAAGCTTGTCGATCATGGAACGTCCTTCCCGCTCACGTGCGGCGAGGACGATCCAACGGATCCCCAGGCTCACGCGGCGGTGTGGGTTTACCTCCACGGGAACGAGGTAGTTCGCGCCGCCGACGCGCCGCGGGCGCACCTCGAGCACGGGCATCACGTTTTTGAGCGCCGCCTCGAATACCTCGACAGGGTTCTTCCCCGTGCGCTCGCGAATGCGGTCAAACGCGCCATAGACGATGCGCATGGCCAAGCTCTTCTTCCCGTCGAGCATCACGCGGTTGATGAGCTTGTGAACGTAAACGTTTTGGTATACGGGATCCGGGGCGATTTCGCGTTTGGGAACGGGCCCTCTCCGCGGCATAAGCCCCCTCCTTTCTTTTGACGGTACCCGGCGGTTCCCGTCTCTTTACTTCTTGGCCTTGGCTTCCTTGGGCCGCTTAGCGCCGTACTTCGAACGCCCCTGCTTCCGGTTCGCCACACCCGCGGCATCCAACGCGCCGCGGATCACCTTGTAGCGCACGCCCGGGAGGTCCTTCACGCGACCCCCGCGCACGAGAACGACGCTGTGTTCCTGAAGGTTGTGTCCGATCCCCGGGATGTACGCCGTAACCTCGATGCCGTTCGTCAGACGAACGCGGGCGTACTTCCGCAAGGCGGAGTTGGGTTTCCTGGGCGTCATCGTACCTACGCGAATGCACACGCCCCGTTTTTGCGGCGCGGGAAGCACGCGGCGTTCCTTTTTCAAGCTGTTGTAGTGGTAGAGAAGCGCCGGCGCCTTGGACTTCTCCTGGAACTTTTCCCGACCCTTGCGGATGAGTTGCTGAATCGTCGGCATTTGTTCACCCCCTCGAAATTTCCTCGGCTTCCGTGCGCACGAAAGGGCGGCCGAATCTTCGGCCGCCTTCGCGTCCCCGGGCGACCCTGCGGTCGGCGCGGCTTCCGAGACTCGCCCAGGGCAGTCCGCATGCCGCGCCCTTCACTCCTCTTCCCGCGGAAGGGCGACGACGCTTGCTCCGACATCGATCCCCGAAGCCCGCCCCAACTCTACCATGGAATCGACGAGTTCTATGGGAACCCCCGTGCGCCGGGCAAGCGCGACGATCGGTGCGATGACGTGTTCTTCCGCGTCGCGGGCGACGACGACGAGTCGCACCCCGCCGGCTTCCAAGGCGCGGCGTACGGCCTTTGCCCCGACGATGCGGCGCGACGCCCTGCGGAGTTCGTCGTACGCCATCCGCACTTCCTCCCTGGCCCATGGCACGGTAGATATATTACACATTCCCTTCGCCGCTTGTCAATTCTCCGCCTACGGCGGCTCGGGGTTCCACCTGGGCGAGGCGGTAGCGCGCGACTCCCGTTCCGGCGGGTATGAGCTTGCCGATGATCACGTTTTCTTTGAGGCCCAGGAGTTCGTCGCGCTTGCCGCGGATGGCGGCATCCGTGAGCACGCGCGTCGTCTCCTGGAAGGAGGCGGCGGAGAGGAACGACTCCGTTTCGAGAGAGGCCTTGGTGATCCCCATGAGGACCGCCCGCCCCACGGCTGGGCGTTTCCCCTGGCGGAACGCCTCGAGGTTGGCCCGCTCGAACTCGTCGACGTCCACGAGGGTTCCCAAGAGGAGCGGCGTATCTCCCGCGTGCAGCACCCGCACCTTGCGGAGCATCTGGCGGATCATGATTTCGATGTGCTTGTCGCTGATTTCCACACCCTGCATCCGGTAGACCTTCTGCACCTCGCGCAAGATGTATTCCTCGGCCGCCCGGATGCCCTTGACCTTGAGAAGTTCCTTGGGGTCGATGTTCCCTTCCGTGAGGGGCTGCCCCTTTTCCACGCGATCCCCCACGGAGACGAGGAGGCGGGCGCCGTAGGAAACGCCGTACGTACGGATCTCGTTTTCTCCCTTGACTTCGATTTCCCTTCGGTCGCGGCCGTCGCGGATGTCCACGACGACGCCGTCGATTTCCGCAATCGTCGCCTGCCCCTTGGGGTTGCGCGCCTCGAAGAGTTCCTGCACGCGGGGAAGACCTTGGGTGATGTCTTCGCCGGCGACGCCGCCCGTGTGGAACGTGCGCATCGTAAGCTGCGTCCCCGGTTCCCCGATGGACTGCGCGGCGATGATCCCCACGGATTCCCCGATTTCCACCATCCGGCCCGTGGCGTTGTCCCGACCGTAGCAGAGGCGGCAAACGCCGTGCGACGTGCGGCAGGTGAGCACGCTCCGAATTTCCACCTCGTGCACGCCGGCCTCGAGGAGCCTTTCCCCGATCGCTTCCGTGATCATCTCGTTCTTCCGAACGAGCACTTCGCCGGTCTGCGGGTGGCGAATCGTGCGGAGGGAAGTCCGGCCGGCAATGCGCTCGAGAAAGGCGGCACGGTCTTCGCTCCCGGGCGCCCCAAGGCGGACGACGATCCCCTCGTCCGTCCCGCAGTCCTCTTCCCGGACGATCACGTCTTGGGCGACGTCCACGAGGCGCCGGGTGAGGTACCCCGAGTCCGCCGTCCGCAGGGCCGTGTCCGCAAGCCCCTTTCGGGCACCGTGGGTGGAGATGAAGTACTCGAGCACCGTGAGCCCCTCGCGGAAGCTCGCGCGAATGGGGTACTCGATGATTTGCCCTGCGGGGTTGGCCATAAGGCCGCGCATTCCGCCGAGCTGGGTAAAGTTCGACACATTGCCGCGGGCACCGGAGGTGGCCATGAGGTTGATCGGGTTGAACTTATCGAGGCTCTGCATGAGCTTTTCTTGGATCTCGTCCTTCGCCCGCGACCAAATTTGAATCACGCGGTTGTACCGCTCGTCGTCCGTGATGAGACCGCGGCGGTACTGCGCGGTCACGCGGGCGACCTCCTCTTCCGCCCGCCGGAGGATCTCCTTCTTTTCCGGCGGAACCACGATGTCCACCGCAGCGAGCGTCGTTCCCGACTTCGTGGCGTAGCGAAAGCCGAGGTCCTTCACCTTGTCGAGGATTTCCGACGTCACGGTGGTCCCGTAGCGCTCGTAGACGCGGGCGATGATCTTCCCAAGGTCACTCTTCTTCACGGCCTCGAGGACGGGAAGCGAGGCGACGTAGGCGCGGAAATCCGTGCCCTTCCCGAGCACGATGTGCGTCTCGGGGAAGCTGCTCTCCAGAGAACCCTTGAGGCCGCCGTTGATGTAGGGGAAGTCCGGCGGGAAGACCTCGTTGAAGAGGAGCTTCCCCACCGTCGTCACGAGATAGCCGCCTTGGACGTGCTCGGGGAAGGACGTCTTCCCCACCGCACGCACGGGAAGAACGATGCGGGCGTGGAGTTCCACTTCCCCTTTCTCGTGGGCGAGGAGCGCCTCGGCGACGGAGGCGAAGACGCGTCCTTCGCCCTTGGCCCCTTCCTTCTCCAAGGTGAGGTAGTAGTTTCCGAGGACCATGTCCTGCGTCGGCGTGACGATGGGGCGGCCGTCCTTCGGGCTCAGGATGTTTTGTGCGGCGAGCATGAGCACCCGCGCCTCGGCCTGCGCCTCCATGGACAGAGGGACGTGGACGGCCATCTGGTCGCCGTCGAAGTCCGCGTTGTACGCCGTACACACGAGGGGGTGAAGTTGGATCGCCCGACCTTCCACGAGCACGGGCTCGAAGGCCTGAATTCCGAGGCGGTGGAGGGTAGGGGCGCGGTTCAAGAGTACGGGGTGTTCTTTGATCACCGCCTCGAGGGCGTCCCACACTTCCGGACGGGCCCGTTCCACGCGCCGCTTGGCGTTTTTGATGTTGTTCGCCAGACCGCGGCGGACGAGTTCGCGCATCACAAAGGGTTTGAAGAGCTCAAGGGCCATTTCCTTGGGCAAACCGCACTGGGTCATCTTGAGCTTGGGACCGACCACGATGACCGAACGCCCGGAGTAGTCGACGCGCTTCCCGAGGAGGTTCTGGCGGAAACGCCCCTGCTTCCCCTTGAGCATGTGGGAGAGGGACTTAAGCGGCCGGTTCCCCGGACCTGTCACCGGGCGACCGCGACGCCCATTGTCGATGAGGGCGTCGACGGCCTCTTGGAGCATGCGCTTTTCGTTTTGCACGATGATGTCCGGGGCGCCGAGTTCGAGGAGCCGCTTGAGGCGGTTGTTCCGGTTGATCACCCGTCGGTAGAGGTCGTTGAGGTCACTCGTCGCAAAGCGGCCGCCGTCGAGCTGTACCATGGGCCGAAGTTCCGGCGGAAGTACGGGGAGCACTTCGAGGATCATCCACTCGGGACGGTTCCCCGACTGGCGGAACGCCTCGACGACCTCCAGGCGGCGGATGATCCTCTCGCGTCGCTGGCCCTGCGCCCGTTGGAGCTCTTCGCGCAGGTTCGCCGCTTCCGCCTCGAGGTCGATCTCCTCAAGAAGCGAGCGGATGGCCTCGGCGCCGATTCCCACGACAAAGGCGTCGCCGAACTTGTCCCGGTAGTTGCGGTACTCGCGCTCGGAGAGCACCTGCTTCTTTTCCAGGGGAGTGAGGCCGGGGTCGAGGACGACGTACGAGGCGAAGTAGACGACTTCCTCGAGCGCCCGCGGAGACATGTCCAAGATCAGGGCCATGCGGCTTGGGATTCCCTTGAGAAACCAGATGTGCGCCACCGGGGCCGCAAGCTCGATGTGGCCCATGCGCTCCCGCCGGACGCGGGACGTCGTTACCTCGACGCCGCAACGGTCGCATACAATCCCCTTGTAGCGCGAACGCTTATACTTGCCGCAGGCGCACTCGTAGTCCCGGGTGGGCCCGAAGATCCGCTCGCAGAAGAGCCCGTCGCGCTCCGGCCGCAAGGTGCGGTAGTTGATCGTTTCCGGCTTCTTCACCTCGCCGTACGACCAAGAGCGAATCGTCTCGGGCGACGCCAGGCCGATTTGGATCGCCGCAATGCGGTTGACGTCCACCGACATTCCTCCTCCTCACTCGTGCCCGGATTCCGGCGTCACCGTAAGCGGGAAGAAGAGGGCCTTTTCGTAGCGCGTCTCCTCGTCCAGGAGATCCTCGCGCAGGACGATTTCTTTCCCCTCGTGGTCGAGGATCCGCACGTCGAGAGCCAGGCTCTGAAGTTCCTTGACGAGCACCTTAAACGACTCGGGAACCGTAGGCTCGGGAATGTTTTCGCCCTTTACGATCGCCTCGTACGTCTTGACGCGACCCACGACGTCGTCGGACTTCACCGTGAGGAGCTCTTGGAGCGTATGCGCCGCGCCGTAGGCTTCGAGGGCCCACACCTCCATCTCCCCGAACCGTTGGCCGCCGAATTGCGCCTTTCCGCCGAGGGGTTGCTGCGTGACGAGGGAGTACGGGCCCGTAGAGCGGGCGTGAATCTTATCGTCGACGAGGTGGATGAGCTTGAGCATGTAGATCACGCCCACGGTCACCCGGTTGTCGAAGGGCTCTCCCGTACGCCCGTCGTAGAGCACGGTCTTGCCGTCCTCCGGCAGCCCGGCCTCGCGCAACGTCTCCCAGATGTCGTACTCATTCGCCCCGTCGAAGACGGGCGTGGCCACCCAGATCCCGAGTTTTTCCGCCGCCCAACCGAGGTGCGTCTCGAGGATCTGGCCGATGTTCATCCGCGAAGGAACGCCCAGGGGATTGAGGACGATGTCTACGGGCGTCCCGTCGGGCAGAAAGGGCATATCCTCTACGGGAAGGATGCGGGATACGACGCCCTTATTCCCGTGACGACCCGCCATCTTGTCGCCAACGGAAATCTTGCGCTTTTGGGCGACGTACACGCGCACGGCCATGTTTACCCCGGGCGGAAGCTCGTCGCCGTCCTCGCGGCGGAAGACCTTCACGTCGACGACGATTCCCGCACCCCCGTGGGGGACGCGGAGGGACGTGTCGCGAACCTCGCGCGCCTTTTCCCCAAAGATCGCGTGCAGGAGCCGCTCTTCGGCGGTGAGCTCCGTCATCCCCTTGGGCGTGACCTTTCCGACCAAGATGTCGCCGTCCTTTACCTCCGCCCCGATGCGGACGATGCCCCGTTCGTCCAGGTTGCGCAGGGCGTCTTCTCCGACGTTGGGGATGTCGCGGGTGATCTCCTCGGGGCCGAGCTTCGTCTCCCGCGCCTCGATCTCGTACTCTTCGATGTGGATGGAGGTAAAGATGTCCTCCTTCACGAGCCGTTCGCTCAAGAGGATCGCGTCTTCGTAGTTGTACCCTTCCCAAGGGAGGAACGCGACGAGTACGTTGCGTCCGAGCGCGAGTTCTCCCTGCTCCGTGGACGGACCGTCGGCGAGGATGTCCCCCTTCTTCACACGGTCGCCCTTGCGGACGATGGGACGTTGGTTCAATGTCGTCCCCTGGTTGGAACGCCGGAACTTCACGAGGCGGTAAACGTCCACGTCGCCGAGAACCTCTTGGCCGTCGCGAACCTCGATCCGCCGGACGTGGATCTCCCGCGCCGTGACCTTCTCCACGACCCCGTCGTGACGCGCGACAACGAGTACGCCGGAGTCCAGCGCAACCCGGTGCTCGATCCCCGTGGCGATGCGCGGCGCCTCCGGCACGAGGAGCGGCACCGCTTGGCGCTGCATGTTCGCGCCCATGAGGGCGCGGTTGGCGTCGTCGTTCTCGAGGAAGGGGATGCACGCCGTAGAGACGGAGACGAGCTGCTTTGGCGAGACGTCGATGAAGTCGATCTGATCCGGAGGCACGGTGACGATTTCGCCTGCACGCCGCGCCGCGATGAGCGTGTCCTTGAGTCGTCCGTCCTCCTCTACAGGAGCGTTGGCCTGGGCGATCGTGTAGAGCTCCTCTTCGTCCGCCGTGAGGTAGACGATCTCGTCCGTCACGCGCCGCGTCTCCGGATCGACGCGGCGGTACGGAGTTTCGAGGAACCCGTACTTGTTGATCCGCGCGTACGTGGCGAGGGTGTTGATGAGCCCGATGTTAGGTCCTTCCGGCGTTTCAATGGGACACATCCGTCCGTAGTGCGAAGGATGGACGTCGCGCACCTCGAAGCCCGCCCGTTCCCGCGTAAGCCCCCCGGGCCCGAGGGCGGACAGGCGACGCTTGTTCGTAAGTTCCGCCAAGGGGTTCGTCTGGTCCATGAACTGGGAAAGTTGGCTCGAGCCGAAGAACTCCTTGATCGCGGCGATGACAGGCCGGATGTTGATCAAGCTCGCCGGCGTGGCTCCCTCGTTGTCCTGAATGCTCATGCGCTCGCGGATCACGCGCTCCATGCGCGCGAGACCCACGCGAAACTGCCCCTGCAGGAGTTCGCCCACGGCGCGCACGCGCCGGTTCCCCAGGTGGTCGATGTCGTCCGTCGACCCGATTCCGTGGTACAATCCGATCAGGTAGTTCACGGTCGCCACGATGTCCGCCAGCGTGAGCACGCGGACGTCCTCGGGGATTCTCCCGTTCCCGATGACCTTGACGACCTTCCCTTCCTGCGTGCGGGAGTAGACGAGCACCTCCTGAACGCGCACTTCCCGCTCTTCTCCCAGAGGTGCGCTCAGGCGGTACACCTTCTCGCCCAAGCCTCGGTCGAAGTAGGGAATCAGCCGGTCGAGAAGTCGGCGGTCAACCGTTCGGCCTTCCTCGGCCAGGAGCTCGCCGGTTTCCGGATCCACGAGGTTCTCTGCGAGGCGGAGTCCCAAAAGGCGGTTCTTTAAGGAGAGCTTCTTGTTGATCTTGTATCGGCCGACGGGAGCGAGGTCGTAGCGCCGCGGATCGAAGAAGCGGCTCAGGAGGAGGGCACGCGCGTTTTCCGCGGTGGGCGGCTCTCCCGGCCGCAAGCGCTCGTAAATTTCCACGAGCGCGCGCTCGGCGCTGTCCACGTTGTCCTTATCTAAGGTGTTCGCGAGGAGGACGTCGTCCCCGAAGAGGTTGAGGATCTCGTACGAGGTGGAAAAACCTAGGGCGCGCAGAAGGATCGTCACCGGGAGTTTGCGCGTGCGGTCTACGCGCGTGTAGAGGACGTCCCGAAAGTCCCCCTCGAACTCAAGCCACGCCCCGCGGTTGGGAATCACGGTAGCGCCGTACGCGCGCTTCCCGTTTTTGTCCACCTGTTCGGAAAAGTAGACGCTGGGCGAGCGCACGAGTTGGCTTACGATCACCCGTTCCGCCCCGTTGATGATAAACGTCCCCGTCTCCGTCATGAGCGGGAGGTCGCCCATGAAGACCTCCTGCTCCTTGACTTCCCCCGTCTGGAGGTTGATGAGGCGCACGCGGGCGCGCAAAGGCGCGGCGTACGTCTGGTCGCGATCCTTGCATTCCTCGACCGAGTACTTCGGCTCCCCGAGCGTGTAGTCGAGGAACTCGAGCTGGAGGTTCCCCGTATAGTCCTGAATCGGGGAGATTTCCCGGAACAGCTCAAGAAGGCCCTCCTTAAGGAACCACTCGTAGGACGCGCGTTGGATCTCGATGAGGTTGGGAAGCTCGAGCACTTCGGGCAGGCGCGAGTACGTCCGCCGGGTCCTACGGCCGTAGGTGACCCACTTCCCCGCCAAGGACCAACACCTCCACCCCGTGGTCAAACGCAAAAAAGAAAAACCGGGCCCACCTATCCCCTCAGTATGTGCCCAAACGCCGGGAGGTTATGCGCCCGTCTGATCAATGGCATTTGTGTATTCTATCAAGAAGGCGCCGGCAACGCAAGGGGCTACTCCCCAAAATTCCGCCGCCGCGCGGCACGAAACACGCGGTATCCGCCGCCGCGGGCGACGAGTTCCGCCTCCCCGGCGAGGTCGGCGAGAAAGGCGAGGTGCCGCTCGGCACCCTGGCGCGTGCGCACGACCGTCCAAAGCTCGCCTCCGGGGATCAAGCGCGCGAGGGCTTGCCGGTAGAGGGAAAAGACGAGCGCCTGCCCTGCGCGAATGGGAGGATTCGTGAGCACGGTATGAAACCTGAGGTCGGGAGGGAGAACGTCGAGGTCCTCGCCGACGACGACGTGGACGCGCTCCACCCTGTTTTCGCGGGCGTTGCGCTCCGCAAGCTCAGCGGCACGACGGTTCACCTCGAGCATCCACACCTCCGCCTGCGGGACGACGCGGGCCGCCACGATGCCCAAAACCCCGTACCCAGCGCCAAGATCGAGGATCCGGGCGCCGTCCGGAGCTTGGAACACCTCCGCGAGAAGCCGCGTCCCCCGGTCGATCCGCTCCGGCGAAAACACCCCGCGATCCGTCCAAAAGACCAGCCTTTCCCCCCGAAGCACGACCTCCAGACGGCGCAGGGCATGCGGTGCTCCCGGATCGCGGGTGAAGTAGTGCTCCACGCGTCCACCTCCGCACACGTGGTCGAACCGAAAAAGCGCGAAAAGACGGAGTGGGCAGGAAAGGAACCCCTCTCCTGCCCCTCAACGAGAACACTGGATTTACTTGAGTTCGACTTCGGCGCCCGCTTCTTCGAGCTTCTTCTTGATCGCCTCGGCCTCCTCCTTGCTCACGCCCTCCTTAACCGGCTTGGGCGCGCCGTCAACAAGGTCCTTGGCCTCCTTAAGCCCGAGGCCCGTGATTTCGCGGACGACCTTGATCACGTTGATCTTTGCCTGACCTGCGCTCTTCAGGATCACGTCGAACGAGGTCTTTTCCTCCGCCTTCGCCTCGGCAGGGGCAGCCGCCGCCGCGCCCGCAACCGGCATCGCCGCAACAGGAGCTACGGCGCTCACGCCAAATTCCTCTTCGAGGGCCTTGACGAGCTCGTTGAGCTCCGCAACCGTCATCTTCTTGATCTCTTCGATGAACGCCTTGACGTCCACGGTTCCAACCTCCTTTGGAGTTTTCGCGGCCTAGACCGGCCTTCCGTCCGCGTAAGACGCGCGCGCTTCGAAGCGGGTACCGGATAAAGCCCCTACGCTACGAAGCCTGCGCCTTGAGCTTGGCGACTTCCTCGAGACCATACCGCAGATTCCGCAGCGGGGTATGGGTGAGGCTCTGAAGCGTTCCGACGAACCGCGTGATGGGCGCCTGAATCCCACCGACGAGTTGGGCGAGGAGTACTTCCCGCGGGGGAAGCTTGGCGATCGCGTCGACGCCGTCGCGGTCGTACACGCGCCCCTCCACCCATCCGGCCTTCACCTGGAAGCCCTCGTGCTCCTTGGTAAGTTCGAAGAGGAGCTTCGCCATCGCCGCAGCATCGCCGTAGGCAAAGGCAAAAATCGTCGGCCCTGTGAGGTACCCCTCCAAACCTCGAATCCCCGCGGCGGCAGCGGCAAGGCGGAAAAGGGTGTTCTTGTAGACGACGAGCTCGCCGCCCGCCTCCCGAACGCGCCGCCGGAATCCGGACAACGTGGCCACGGGGATCCCCCGGTACTCTACGAGGTACACCCCTTGGCTGCGGCCGATCTTCTCCCGGATCTCCTCGACCAGAGCCACCTTTTCCGGACGCTCCGCACCTTTTACGACCCAGTGGGCCAACCGGTTCACCCCCTTCCACGCTTGCGCGAGATCCCTTCGACCCGCCGCGCCACGAAAAAACCCCGCTCGTGGCGGGGCACCGAAAAAAGGCGACAGACGCCGGGTTTCCGACGCGCACCTCGGAAGGCGGGATCTCCCCATTATGCCGCGGCGTCGCCGCGGGCACCTTCCGTCTTCGGTGCCTCCGAATCTATTCGGGTCAAAGGCCTGACCTTCTTTGCATCTCAGGCGATTTCGCTCAGATCCACGGGAATCCCAGGACCCATCGTCGCGCTCAACGTGACGTTTCGAATGTACTGGCCTCGCGCGGCGGCGGGCTTGAGCCGCTTCAACTGGTCCAAAAAGGCGCGCAAGTTTTCTTCGAGGTGTTCCGTGGGGAAGGACACCTTGCCGATGGGGATGTGGACGTTGCCCTGCTTGTCGGTGCGGAACTCCACGCGCCCCATCTTGATCTCGCGCACGGCCTTCGCTACGTCTTGGGTCACCGTCCCCGTCTTCGGGTTCGGCATGAGTCCCCGCGGCCCGAGAATCTTCCCGAGGCGGCCGACGAGACCCATCATGTCCGGGGTGGCTACGGCGACGTCGAAGTCGAGGAAGCCCTGTTCGATCCGGGAGACGAGCTCCTCCGCCCCCACGATATCCGCACCGGCCTCCTGCGCCTCTTTCGCCTTGTCCCCCTTGGCGAACACGAGGACGCGCATCGTCTTCCCCGTCCCGTGGGGAAGGACGACCGTCCCGCGCACCTGCTGGTCGGCCTTACGCACGTCCACGCCAAGGCGCACCGCCGCCTCTACCGTCGCGTCAAAGGAGGCGTACGACGTGCGCTTTACCAGTTCGATGGCCTCCCGCACACTGTACCGGCGGTCCTTTTCCACGAGCTTGAGCGCTTCCAAGTAGTTCTTCCCGCGCTTGGGCATTCCTTCCACCTCCGTGGTGCGAGCGGGGAAACCCCTCCCACGCAACCTTTAGTCCTCGACGACGATGCCCATGCTCCGGGCGGTTCCCTCGATCATGCTCATCGCCGCCTCGAGGGAATTCGCGTTCAAATCCTTCATCTTGAGGGCGGCGATTTCCCGCAGCTTCTCGCGGGAGATCTTGCCCACGATCCGCTTGTTGGGTTCTCCCGAGCCCTTTTCCACGCCCGCGGCCTTTTTGAGCAGGTCGGATGCCGGCGGCGTCTTCGTCACAAAGGTAAACGACCGGTCCTCGTACACGGTGATCTCCACCGGCACGATCGAGCCAGCCATGTCCGCCGTTCGGGCGTTGAACTCCTTGACGAAGGCCATGATGTTGACTCCCGCCTGCCCCAAAGCCGGACCTACGGGCGGAGCCGGGGAAGCTTTCCCACCAGGGATCTGGAGTTTGATGACTTTGACGACCTTCTTTGCCACGCGTTCTCCCCCCTTCCGCCTTCGGAAGCCACGTCCGTCGCCCGAGTTTACCACGGCCGAAACCGCGTTGCAAGCTCCGGCGCGAGGCGGTGCGCCAACGAGCGCCCCGGGAAGCGAAGCCGCCTCAGTGGCGCTCCACCTGGTGGAAGTCGAGCTCTACGGGAGTCTCACGGCCAAAAAAGTCCACGAGGACGCGCACCTTTTTCCGAACCTCGTCCACGTGGTCCACCACGCCGTACATCCCCTCGAGCGGACCCTCACGCACCTCTACCCGGTCGCCGACGCGAAACGAGACCTCTGTTCGCGGGGTCTCCACGCCGAGGCGCGCGAGTATGCGCTCTGCCTCCTCCGGGGAAAGGGGGAGCGGCTTCATTCCAGGACCTTGGGCGCCGACGAACCCCGTGACGCCCGGTGTGTTCCGGACGACGTACCACGATTCGTCGGTCATGATCATCTCCACGAGGACGTACCCCGGGAAGATCCGGCGTTCGTGTTTATGTACCTTGCCGTTTTTTACCTCTTCGACCTCTTCCGTAGGTACGACCACGCGAAAGATGCGGTCCTGCATCCCCATGGACTGCACGCGCTTTTCGAGGTTCGCCTTGACCTTGTTTTCATACCCAGAAAACGTGTGCACAACGTACCATTGCGGCTCTTCGCCCACGTCCATACCCTCCCCTCCCGGACTCACCAGAGGAAGGTTCGGACGAGAAATGCGAGGAGCACGTCCAGCCCGTAGAAGAACAACGCCACGATCGCAACGGTGGCGAGTACGACGTACGTGTACGTCGCGAGTTCCTTCCGCGTGGGCCAGCGAACCTTTTTGAGCTCCGCAACGCTCTCGCGGAAAAAGGTCCGCATCTGCCGGTACGCCGCCCCGATCCTCGCCGCAACCCCCACGAACTTCCCTCCTCGGTCACTTCGTTTCCCGGTGGAGGGTGTGCGTCCGGCAGTACTTGCAGTACTTCCGGAGTTCCAGACGTTCCGGGTGCTTCTGCTTGTTCTTCGTCGTCGCGTAGTTCCGACGCTTGCACTGCGTGCATTCCAACGTGACTACGACGCGCACGTCACCCCACCCCCTCATACCCGTTGAATGTAGCACGGATAGGAGGAGATGTCAACGGTTTCGGGCGCGTCGCGCGGCGGTTCACTCCTCGCGCGCTTCAGAGTTGGTTTTGAGAAGTCGCTCGAGTTTGCGCTTGATGCGCTGAAGGGCGTTGTCAACCGCCTTCACCTGGCGGTGGAGGCGTTCGGCAATTTCTTGGTACGAATTTCCGTCGAGGTAGAGGAGGAGGACGTTCTTTTCAAAGTCGCTCAGGATTTCCCGAAGCCTTTCCCCGAGTTCTCGGCGTTCCTCCTCGCGCACGAGGTGAACTAGGGGATCCGACTCTGCCTCATCCCCCAAGACGTCGAGGAGGGTGCGCTCGGAAAACTCATCTTCGTAGATGGGCTTGTCCAAAGAGACGTAGGAGTTGAGCGGAAGGTGCTTTTGCCGCGTCGCCGTCTTTACGGCTGTGATCATCTGGCGCGTCACGCACATCTCGGCAAAGGCGCGGAAAGACGAGGGTCGGTCGTCGCGGAAATCCCGAATCGCTTTGAAAAAACCGATCATCCCCTCTTGCACGATGTCCTCCCGATCCGCGCCTACGAGAAAATACGATCGCGCCTTTACGCGGACGAACGTTCGGTACCGGTCGAGCAATACGTCGAGCGCCTCGCTGTGGCCGAGCTGCACGAGGCGCACGAGTTCTTCGTCGCTCCGCTCTTCTAAAGAACTCCGGACTTCGGAAACCTCCGGCGAAGGGCTGGGGGTTTGCTCCCGAAGGGGCCCAGGCGAAACGTCGCCCGGGTAAGGTGCGCGGACCTCAAACGCCACAACGCTCCCCCCTGGCCATCCCGTTATCACACGTCCATTATGCCGAACTTTCTCAGCACTCGTCAAGTTTCTCTTTCTTCCCTCGCGCTTCCGCGATCGGCGGTGGAAATCGATCCGCGTCCCCAAAGTCCGGCCTTCCGCCAGGAGTTTGCACGTCGGTACAACTTACGACAGGGGAAACCTCTGCCTGTAGGCTTCGTAGAGGAGGAGGGCGGCGGCCACCGAGGCGTTCAGCGAACCTACGCCCCCCCGCATAGGAATTTCGACGCGCTCGTCGCAGGTCTCCAGGACGAGGCGGGACAATCCGCGGCCCTCACTTCCCACGACAAGAACGGTAGGCGGAGTATAGTCCGCACGGCGATAGTCCTTTCCCCCGTCCATCACCGCACCGATCACCCAAGCCCCCGCCTCCTGAAGGGTTTGCAACGCCCGAACGAGGTTAGGAACGCGCGTCGGCGGAAGAATGTGCGCCGCCCCGGCGGAAGCTTTGATCACGGCAGGGGTTACCCCGGCGCTCCGACGTTCGGGTAGAAGCACCGCTCCCGCCCCGACGGCGACGGCGGTGCGGATGGCGGCGCCGACGTTTTGCGGATCTTCCCAGTGGTCGAGGGCGAGGAGGAGGGGGGTCTCCGGCCCCTTTGCCGTCCGCGTACGGGATACCCACGCGACGAGTTCGGCGAAAGATGGCCCTTCGCGCAGGACGACGCGCGCCGCGACGCCTTGGTGCCGGATCCGCGGAACCTCGGGTGCCTCTCGGCGAAGGAGTTCGTCGAGCTTTTGCCGCGGGACGTAAAGGACAGGGACGCCGCGGGCGCGGGCCAGACGTTCGATGTCCTCCCGCGTGCGGTGCGCCAAGTCGTCCTGAAGCCATATCCGCTCTACGACGTCTCCTCGCAGGAGCGCTTCGCGTACCGGATGGCGTCCGTAGATGAGCACGTCGCTCCCTCCTCCGACCGGCACCTGTTCGAGAACAAAGGTTACGACCGACGTCGGCGAACTCGCGTTCCCGTCGGGGTGTCTTCGACGATGAGCCCGCGCCGAACGAGCTCTTCTCGCAAGGAATCGGCCTTGGCGAAGTCGCGGGCCTGTCGGGCCTTTTCGCGTTCGGCGAGAAGGGCGGCCTCCTCCTCGGTGAGCTCAACGTCGGAGAGGCTGAGGTCGATGCCGAGGACGTCGGCCATACGCCTGAGGGCTTCGCGAACCGCCGCCAACCTTTGCCGGCCTTCTTGGTCTTCGAGCTTGAGAAGGGAGTACACGCTCCGAGCCGTCTCGTATAGGACCTTGAGGGCGTTTGGCGTGTTCAGATCGTCGGCGAGGGCCTCCCAAAAAGGGCGAAGAAGGCCGGCGACGTCCTCTTCCTTCGCCTCGATCCCCTTTCCCTCCAATGCCCGTTCGGCCTCGGCGTAAGCCAGGCGCAGGCGGAAGAGGGCCTGTTCGGCCTGTACGATCGCCTCAAACCGAAAGACGAGGGGGCTTCGGTAGTGGGTACCGAGGAGGAAGAGGCGGATCGCGCTCCCCTCGCTTTGCCGGAGGAGGTCGCGGACCAAGACGACGTTCCCCAGGGACTTCGACATCTTTTCGTCCCCTACGGTCACGAAGCCCACGTGCATCCACACGCGCACGAAGGGATTCCCCGTCGCCCCTTCCGATTGGGCGATCTCGTTCTCGTGGTGGGGAAAGATGAGGTCTTCCCCGCCCCCGTGGATGTCGAAGGTCTCCCCGAGATACTTCATGGACATCGCCGAGCACTCGATGTGCCATCCCGGCCGGCCCGCAGACCAAGGGGCGTCCCACGTCGGCTCCCCTGGCTTGGCCTTTTTCCACAGGGCGAAATCCAAGGGGTCTTCTTTCCGCGGGTCGACCTCCACGCGCGCCCCCGCGAGAAGTTTCTCGGGAGGCTGTCCGGAAAGCTTCCCGTACTCGGGAAAGGCGCGCACGCGGAAATACACGTCGCCGTCTACGACGTACGCCATTCCCCGCGCGATCAGGCGTTCAATGAGCCGAACCATGTCGTGAATGTGCTCCGTCGCCCGGGGCCGAACCGTCGCCGGCAGGACACCCAAAGCGGCCATGTCTTCCTCGTACGCCCGGATGAACTTCGCGGCTATCCGTTCCGGAGGTTCGCCGCTCTCTTCCGCGGCCCGCAGAATCTTGTCGTCGACGTCCGTGTAGTTGTGCACGTACGTCACGCGGTACCCCATGGCGCGCAAGAAGCGGTACAGCACGTCGAAGACCACGGCGACCCGGGCGTTCCCGATGTGAACGTAGTTGTACACCGTCGGACCGCACACGTACATCCGAACCTCGGGAGGGCGAAGGGGCTCGAAGCGTTCCTTTCGCCGCGTGAGGGTGTTTGTAAGAAAGATGTCGATAGAGGGAACTTCCGCCATGGGCAAACCTCACTTTCTCTGGGCATTTTTTCGAGCGATCCCCTGGGGCGCGAAGGATCGCCTCCCTCGCCCTTCCCTTTGGGATCAAAATCCGGGACGAAGTGCTTCGTTTCTCAGAGGTGCACCCGGAACGTTACGATTCGCGCGAAGAGCTTTTCCTTCGTTCGCGGAGGGTGATTTCGAGGGCCTCGGAAATCGCGTCCAAGCGCTTCAATTCGTGCAGGAGGTTGGCGAGTTTCGCCTCGAGGAGGGCGAGCTCCTCCGAACAAGGGTCGGGAAGATCTCCGTGATCGAGCACGTGAACGGGAGGACGTGCGGGGTCGAAGGTCCTGCGGACGGCGCGCCCAGGTACGCCGACCACCGTCGCATGTGGTGGTACGTCTCGAAGTACCACGGCGCCGGCTCCGATCTTTGCGTAATCCCCTACCGTGATCGCACCCAACACCTTGGCCCCCGCACCCACGAGGACGCCCCTCCCCAACGTCGGATGGCGTTTCCCCTTTTCCTTCCCCGTTCCCCCCAGGGTGACGCCTTGGTAGAGCACGCAATCGTCCCCGACCTCTGCCGTCTCGCCGATGACCACGCCCATCCCGTGGTCGATCACGACGCGCCGCCCGATCTTCGCCCCGGGGTGGATTTCGATCCCCGTCAGGAAACGCACGATCTGGGAAAGCGCTCGGGCAAGAAACCGAAGCCCTAACCGCCAGAGGGCGTGGTTCACGCGGTGCGCGAGGATCGCGTGAAACCCGGGGTAGAGAAAGAAGACCTCCCAGCGGCTCCGTGCCGCCGGATCGTGGGTGAGAAAGGCATCGAGATCTTCCCAAAGTCGTCGGAACACGGTCCCCTCACCCGCCTTTCGCTTCCCCGAACCGTTGCGCTCATACTGGACGCTGCGCCCCCTCCGAAGAAAGGGAAATCCTGGGGAAAACGACCTCGAAGGCGTCTTGTGCGGACGCAAGCCCTTCTTCAGCCCCCGCCAAGCGCAGCCATACCCGGAGAAACTCCCTTAGTGGCGGCTCCGAAGAAGAGGAAATGACGACGCCTTTGCTCTTGAGTGCCGTGCGGAATTCCTCCCATGCGGGCGTCGGGGGGAATGCCCGCCATTCGGGAGAAGAAAACCCGAGGGACTCAAACAGAGCTTCTCGAACGGCAAGTTCTTCTTTTTTCTGCGGGCGCGGAGGAAAGGCGGCGGTGATGTCCATCAAGGCGTCGTCGACAACTTCCGCAAACGGGAGACTCGGTCCTCCCCGCTCGCCTACGAGAACAACTCCCGTCCCGCCTTCCGGAAGGGAAAGGAATGGGCCGCCGGAGGGAAATCCGGCACCCTCCCAGGGATACACGATCCATACCTCTTCCTTCCGTTCGCCGGGGACATCGAGGACGCGTTCGGCGGATATGGGGTGCAAAGCCTCGGGAAAAGGGCCGGACGTTACCAGATAGGCTCGGGCCTTCCCGAGCCGAAGGAGACGTTCGGCAAAGTGGCGGTATACCTCGAGTCGACGCGAGCTGCGGTAGGGTCCGTAGGGTCCGCCTACGTCCGGCCCTTCGTCCCACGTCAGAGAAAGTTCCCGGGCGAGGGACTGAAGCTCTTCCCACGTGCGGGCACCCGACGCCCCGCCGCCGACATCGTAAACGCGAACGACAAAACTTCCCGCTTGCGAACGCGCAAAAATCCAAGAAGCGAGGAGCGCCCCGAGTTCTTCTCCTCTGAACACCGACGCCCCTTCCCGAAGCACGTACCGCGTTCGCACGCGACCTGCCTGCGCGAAACCGCGCGAAAACCAGTCAATTTCCTCACGCATGTCACCGCAGTCTCCCTTCGTCGTGCGCACCCGAAACCTCTGAGGAGAAGAGGAGGACGACGGCCCAAGCGGCAATCCCTTCTTTTTTCCCCAAAGCGCCGAGCCTCTCGGGCGTTGTCGCCTTTACGCTCACGCGCTCCGGCGAAGTGTCGAGGAGTTCGGCGATCCTTTTGCGCATCTCGGGGATATAAGGGGACAGCTTCGGTTCCTCCGCGACGATCACGGCATCCGCGTTCCCCACCCGGTATCCACGTGCGCGCACGAGATCGAAGGCGTACCGCACGATTTCTCCGCTGTCGAGGTTGCGAAAGCGGGGATCGGTATTGGGGAAGTGTTCGCCTATATCTCCCAAGGCGAGTGCGCCAAGCAGGGCGTCCGCAAGAGCGTGGAGGAGCACGTCGGCATCCGAATGGCCTTCCAGCCCGCGATCGTAGGGAATGGAAACTCCCCCCAAGACGAGCGGCCGCATTACGGCAAAGCGGTGTACGTCGTAGCCAATGCCCACCCGAAACAAGGGCAAACCCTCCTCACGGTTCGGCGTCGTATCCCTTTGGCGCGGGTGGAGCGCCCGACTCAACACGGAAACCCTGTCCCTCGGCGTCCTCGGATGCAGACAAAACTCGTAGAAGGGCTTCCGCCACGGCGAGATCCTCGGGTGTTGTGAGCTTCAGGTTGTATTCCTCACCTTCCGTCCAAAACACGGGATGGCCCAGGAGCTCGAAAACGCTCGCCTCGTCCGTGACTTCCCAACCCCGACGTTCTGCCTCTTCCAAGGCGCGCAAAAGATCCGCCCTAGGAAATGCCTGGGGAGTTTGCACCCGAACGAGACCTTCCCGCTTCGGCGTGCGCAAAACTTGCCGCCCGGAGATTTCCTTGATCGTATCCTTCACGGGAAGGGCCGGTACGACGATGCGCCCTTCCCGCGCGTACGCCGCCATCCTTCGGACGAGCGCCTCGCTCACGAGGGGGCGCACGCCGTCGTGTACGAGCACCCCGTGCACCTCCTCGGACAAGGCGCGAACGCCCAAAAACACGCTGTCTTGCCGGCGTTCCCCGCCCGCAACGATACGAAAACCGCGAATTCCGTAAGCGGCCAAGAGGGAACCTACCCGCGGCACATCTTCGCGGCGGACGACGATCACCTTTTCTCCGATTTCCGAAACGCGGGCAAATACTTGAGCCGTACGTACGAGGACGGGAATGCCGGCGAGGGGGAGAAAGGGCTTCCGCACGTTCCCCCCCATTCGTCTTCCCTCACCGGCCGCCACAAGTACCACACCCACTGTTCCCATGGAAAAAAGAGGCCCCTTTCGAGAAGACGAGCTGACGAATCGGCGGCGGACAACGACATTTCGCCCCTCTCGTCCATTGTAGCGGAATTTTGCAAGACGTTCCCCGGATGCGGCGCACCTCTGCCCTGTGCGTCGCCCGAGCAAAAAAGGAAGAGCCCACCGCGTGTGCTCTTCCTCGCGTACGAGATCTCGCTCTCTACAGGGCCTTTTCGTATAGCTTTGGCTTTGCGAACACCATCCGTCCGGCGGACGTCTGAAGGACGCTCGTGACGACGACGGCAACTCGCTCCCCCATGTGGGCCTTCCCGTCTTCCACGACGATCATCGTCCCGTCCTCGAGGTACGCGACTCCCTGCCCTTCTTCCTTTCCGTCGCGAATGATCTGCACGGTAAGCTCCTCGCCCGGAAGTACGATCGGTTTGAGGGCGTTGGCGAGGTCGTTTACGTTCAGCACGGGGATGCCCTGAAGCTCGCAAACTTTGTTTAGGTTGAAATCCGTAGTAAGGATCGACGCCCCGAGTTTCTTGGCCAGCTTTACGAGACGCATGTCCACGGGGCCGTCCCCCGCCTCGCCTTCGTAAATGAGGAGCGGTGCCTTCTTGGCCTTTTGCATGCGCGCGAGAATATCTAACCCTCTACGTCCGCGATTTCGCTTAAGGACGTCGGCGGAATCGGCGATGTGCTGAAGTTCCTCGAGAACAAAGAGGGGAACGAGGAGCACGCCCTCAAGAAATCCCGTGTCTAAAATGTCCGCAATGCGGCCGTCGATGATCACGCTTGTGTCCAAAATCTTTATGCTCGCCTTGGACCGTTCGGCGAGCGCCGCCCGGTCTTCCCGATCTTTTTCTCGCTCGCGTCCGCGTTCGCGTGCGCGTCCGACTTGAAAGAAAGCGAAGAGTTCGTCTTTTTTGCTCGCCCCTACTTTAAATCCGAGGTACCCCAAAAAGACGGATAAGAAAATGGGCACGAAGAGATTCAACACGGGAACTTCTTTGAGGGGCCAGTACAAAAGGAGAGAAACGAGAAGACCGACAAAAAGTCCGGCAATCCCGGTCAGGAGGTCGCCCGCCGGGATGCGGGTGAGCGCCTCCTCGAGGCGAAGAACCCCGCGTTCAAAGGGAGAAGCCAAGAGGAAGGAAATCCCGAGAAAAAGAAGCCCGCCTACCCCCGCACCGACGAAGGGGGCATATACGGTGTTTACCGGCTCCCAAAACTGAAAAAGCGTCGTCACGAAATACCCGAGTGCACCGCCCAAGAGGACCATGAAGAGTTGAAAGGCGCGACGCATCAGCATGTGAAGGATCACCTCCCGATACACATTGTGGGCGGTTTTCTCGCGCCCAAAACCCTACGGCCTCCCCTTTTGCGGATCGGGAGTCTCCGCAAGTTTGTATACGCCTCACTCTCCGAGACACACCCAGCCTTCGATCCATGCTCCCGCCTGCTCGAAATCTACGGAAAGCACGAAGGCAACTTCACTTACGAGAATTTGCCGGGCAAGCTCGTAGATCTTCCGTTCTCCTGCGGACAATCCCCTCCGTTTATCCCTTCGATGGAGTGTCCGAAACACGCTGGCCACCTCGAACAGGTCGCCCGTCCGAATCCGTTCCTGGTAGCTCCGTTGCCTGTGGCTCCACTGTAAGGACTCTTCCTCGTCCGGGGCGCTCAAAATCTCCGGGAGCACGTCCACCTTGGAACGATCGACGACTTCCCGTACTCCGAGGCTTTCCACACGGTCCACGGGAAACATGACCTTCATCGAACCCAGGGGAAGGTAGACGATGTAATACGCCTTGCGTTCCCCCATGAGCTCCTTTTCTTCGATGCCCTCGACAATTCCGGCTCCATGGAGGGGATAGACCACCCGATCGCCAACGCGAAACATGTACGCCCCTCCTTTCGCGCACTCGGTTTAAGCATACCATAGGCGGAAGGGAGGGGCAATGACCATGAGATGTAATGATATTGCAATACACGCCTTCTTGTCAAGGAAACGATCGAGACACGCCGACCCCTGAGCACAAAAAGAGACCTCCCCGAAGGGAGGCCAAGGTACTCCCGCAAACTAGTCTTCCTCGCGCCGGCTACGCCAGAGAAAGAAGGTTCCCAACCCAAGGAGCGCACTGGCGCCTCCGATAAGGGGTAGAGAACCTGGCACTTCCCCGGTACGTGGAAGTACGGGAGATTCCCCACGCACTTCCTGCCCTTGCCGCGGCGGAGGCTCTTCCGTAACGGGCTGCAGGGTAGGTTCCGCAGGCGCAGGCGGTGCCGGCGGCTGCTCAAGCGGTTGCTCAGGAGACGGCTGCTCGGGCGGCTTCGGCTGCTCGGGTGGCTTCGGCTGCTCGGGTGGCTTCGGTTGCTCGGGTGGCTTCGGCTGCTCGGGTGGCTTCGGTTGCTCGGGTGGCTTCGGTTGCTCAGGGGCCGGTTGCTCGGGTGGCTTCGGTTGCTCGGGTGGCTTCGGCTGCTCGGGTGGCTTCGGTTGCTCGGGTGGTTGCCCCGGGCAGAGCTTGCACGTGTCGTTTAAGAACTGATCGCCGCCGTTGCCCAAATAGCCGATGGGGTGACCCGGAGGTTGAAAGGTTTCCGGTCCCAAGTTGGGCAGAGAAGGGAGAGTAGGAAGCGGTGGAAAAGAAACAAACGTGACCGTCGTCGTCGCGCGTTGTTCCGTCTTTCCGATCCCGGATGTAGTGGTCGTAAGGTCGACGTTCACCTGTGTTGCCGCGTTTGGCGATAGAAGGCCGCGCAATTCGGCGACGAGGTCGTCGAGGGAGTTCGAAGCGTATGCGTGGGGTTTCCCTACGCCGTACAGAACGAGGGACACTCCGACCCCTGCGAGGAGGAGACGCGCGCGCGGGCGTCGGAAAAAGGACAACCCTATCCCCCCTTTTCCATGCGGAATTCGGGGTACCTTACTTCCCGCTTAGAGAGCTTCCGAGCCCCGCAAGAAGTGCCCCGAGCGCCCGCGTCGTCGACGCAAGGCCGTTGTCCGCCTTCACCCGGGAAGAGGCGTAGTACTCTCCGTACGTCACGCATGCTCCGGCTTCCGTGCTGCCGCCGAGAAGCGAACTTACTACACCCGTCAGACCCCCGGCAGTTTCCTTCGTCGCCGCAACCGCCGTCACACGTACGCCGTCGGAGGTTTGGATTCCCGCTTTCGCCTGTGCGTTGATTTCCGTGGAACCCACGAGTTGCCCAACGGCGGTCAAAAGGTCACCCAACGCGTTCCCCTGCGCAAACGCAGGGATCACAGGAAGGAGCAACGAAGCAGACAAGGCAAACGCGGCTACTCCTCGGCGGACAATACGCATGCCGATCCCTCCCACGAGGTGTAAGATTTTGAAAACGGGCCATCCACTTTAGAGGCGCATCTTTCGGATTTATATTCCTAGGACAGCCCTACGACGAACTCTAGCACACGGCTCGCCAAGGTTCAAGCTCTGCCTCCCAGGAAAAAGGCGGGTAGCTTTAGGCTACCCGCCTTTTGTTCTTCCTCGGGAACACTCGGATTACTTTCCGAGAACCCCACCCAAAAGTCCCGCCAAACCGGCGGAGAGGGCACGGACCGAGGAAGCAAGGCCGTAGTCTCCGTTCGTGTAGGCACCGGCGGAGAGGTTGTTGGGGCCCTTGATCTCCGCAGCAGTGCTGTAGCTCCCGCCCAAAAGGCCGCCTACGAGGCCGTTCAGGCCGGTCTGCTTGTTCCCGTAGGTCGCCTGCGCCGTAAGAACGGCGTTCGGCGTGGTAGCCTCTACGTAGCTCACGGCGCCGATGTCGTGGTCACCTACCAATTGCCCTACCGCCGTGAGGAGGTCGCCGAGGGCGTTCCCCTGGGCAAACGCCAGGCCGCCGCCGGCAAAGAGAACGAGAGCCAATACGGCCACAACGACTCCCATGCGTACCTTCATCGTTTCCCTTCCCCCCGCTTGTTGAGGTAGTCAGACTCCCGCTCCGAATTCCTTTGGCTTACTTCCCGGCCAACGCGCTGCCGAGCCCCGCAAGAAGCGCCCCAAGCGCCCGCGTCGTCGATGCGAGGCCCCAGTCGGCGTTCACGCTCGCCTTAGCCGAATACTGATCGTACGTCGCGTACGCTCCCGCCTGAGTGCTCCCGCCCATGAGGGAGGTCACGACCCCCGTGAGACCGCCAGCCGTCTCCTTCGTCGCCGCAACCGCCGTCACGCTGACGTCGCCCGTCTGGATGGCCGCCTTCGCTTGCGCGTTTACCTCCGTAGAGCCGACGAGCTGACCTACCGCCGTCAGAAGGTCCCCCAACGCGTTCCCCTGCGCAAACGCGGGGACAACGGGGAGGAGCAGGGCTACGGACAAAACCGCCGCCAAGAGACCCTTCTGCCCTACTTTCACGGCCGAATCCCTCCTCACCTAAGGTTTGTGTACGAACGCCCGGAGCTTGTCCTACTTTCCGTCCGGCAGCTTGGGCAACCACACCTGCGTCGAGGATTCTGCGCGGATGGTGACCCCGTTCTTCTCGCCTACGAAGGACGCAGAGGAGCCGTACCTCCCCGGCGAAACTTCGGTGAGCGGGGACACCACCTCCACGCTCTGGCCGTTCCAATCCACCCGTACGCTCGACGACCCGCTCAGGTCGCCAAAGGACCAGGAATTCAATTCGGAAATCCAGGACCACAGGGCGCCCCATCCTGCCGGAAGGAACGCGAGAAGGAGGAGCGTCGCGAGTGCCGCACCTCGCCGCATCGACTCACCCCCTTCCCGGAGGACAACCCGCGCCTATAACGCTATCAGACAAGGGGGAAGAGAAGCAAGACGAATTCCTATGAATTTTTTTCTCCCTCAAGTTAACTTTTTTCCGTATCTCGGTGCCGTGCAGGGGAAACGCCTTTGCGAGTCCCCCTTGCCCATCTCCCGCACAATGCCGTATGGTACTTCACGTGACGCCCTTGGATCGGAACAGCCAACGCCGTGTGCGGGAAGGAGAGAAACCAGGTGGAAGCGGATCGGGCACGCATCCTCCTCACCTGCGTCGACCGTCCGGGCATCGTCGCCAACGTTTCAGGTACCCTCTACCGCTTGGGGGCAAACATCGTCGAACTCGACCAGTACACAACGGCGCCTTGGGGCGGAAGGTTGTTCATGCGCGTGGAGTTCTTACTCCCCGGGCTCGAAGAAAGGCGAGGGGAGCTCGAAGAATCGCTGCACGAACTCTCGGAATCCTGGGACATCGAGTTTCAACTCCACTTCGCCTCGCAGCGCAAGCGCGTGGTCGTCTTCGCCTCCCTCGCCGACCATGCCCTTCTCGAACTCCTCCACCTTTGGAGAAACGGAGAACTTCCCGGAGACATCGTCGCCGTAGTGAGCAACCACACGCGCCTCGCCCATGCCGTATCCGCCTACGACGTTCCTTACCACCACGTACCCGTAGACCGCGAAAAGAAGGAGGAAGCGGAAAAGACCATCCTCGAACTTCTCGAAGGGTACCGCCCGGACCTCTTAGTCCTTGCCCGCTACATGCAGATCCTTTCCCCCGATTTCGTCCGCCGCTTTCCGAACCGCATCATCAACATCCACCATTCCTTTCTTCCCGCCTTTGTAGGCAAAAATCCCTACGAACAGGCGTACGCCCGCGGCGTCAAGCTCATCGGAGCGACCGCCCATTACGTTACCGAAGGCCTCGACGAGGGACCGATCATCGAGCAGGACGTAGCGCGCGTAACCCATCGCGCCTCCCTCGCTACTTTTAAGCAAATCGGAAGAGACATCGAACGTACGGTACTCGCCCGGGCGGTAAAGTGGCACCTAGAAGACCGAATCCTCGTCTACGAAAACAAGACCATCGTCTTCGTCTGACGCACTGACAGTGCAGGTTCACGCATCCTCTCGTCGGCGAGATGAACTCCGGGCCACGAGCGTAACGTCAAACCACACTTCTCGAGGTTCCCGTCTGGGATCTTCCAAAAGCGACAGGACGACGGTTACGGCCTTCTGCCCGAGTTGCTCGATGGGCTGGGCGACCGTGCTCAACTCGGGTTCGGACATTTCCGTCAAGGGAATCCCATCGTACCCTACGATCCCCACGTCTTCGGGAACCCTTCTCCCCTGGCGTACCGCAAACTTGAGGATCCCCAAAGCCATGAGGTCGTTTGCAGCAAAGACGGCGTCGACCTCCGGATGTTCCAAAAACAGGCGCCGAGCCGCAGCCATTCCGCCGCGAAAGGTAAAATCCGATTCCACGAAGATGGGTCCGTGCTCGGCCCCCACCTCAAGGAGCCCTTCCATATACCCTCCCAGACGTTCGCGAGCCGGAACGTATCCCAGGGGGCCCGTTACGTGGGCGATCGTTCGGTATCCCTGCTCCCACAAATGCCGGACGGCCTTGCGGGCCCCTTGGCGATCGCGCACGCGCAGAGCAACGCTTTTCGAATAGGACGGGGCGCGATCCAACATCACCATGGGGATTCCGTGCCTTTCCAAAACCCTGAGCTCCTCCTGAGAAATGCCGTGGGCGGCAACAATCAAGCCATCCACGAAACGCCGGCGGGCGAGATCGGCGAGCGTTCGCCCTTTTCGTTGCCCGCAGGTCCACACCAAAACCCCATACCCTTCCCGCGCCGCTTCTTCCGTCACCGCCTTGAGGAGCAGCGTGAAGAAGGGGTTCTCGAGATCCGAGACGAGAATCGCGATCATACCGCTCCGCCCGCGGGCGAGATTCCTCGCAACCACGTTGGGTTCGAACTTTAAGGCCTGAATGGCCGCCTCGATACGCGCCGCCGTTTCCTGCCCGACGTATCCCTTCTTGTTGAGGTACCGAGAGACGGAAGCGACGGATACCCCCGCAAGTTCTGCCACGTCGCGAATCGTCGCCGAAGAAGGGACGTCCTCGGACGGAAACCGGTTCCCCACCGAGCCTTCGCTCCCTTCTGAGACACCCGCCGAGCCCACCGAAGGTGGGGCGCTTTCCCGGTCCTTTTCGTCCATGAGCGACACCTTCCCCGAAATGTCGGTTCTCGAATCCCGACCGAAAGGCAACGCCTTCGTCCCCAAAGATGGGAAAAGAGGTCCGCCCACCCTTTCCCCGGCGGGCGGACCACCGCCTACAGTTTGCTAGAAGGACACGCACCCTCGGCCGAAGCTACAACGAAGCTTCCGTCAGGCGGTGAAGGTACTGGAGTTCCTCGAGAATCGCCTCCCGCAGGATCTTCGCCTCTTCCTTAGAGTACGTTCCCCATCCTTCGAGGGTGGAAAGCTTCGCCTCGAGCTCTTGCAGCTTCAGAGAGGGAAGGGCGAGGATCTCTGCCTCCACCGCGGTGCCGCGCGCCCGATCGAGGATTCGCTGCATTTTCGCCTCGTGCGTCGCGCGAATTTGCTCTCGCGCCCGCGCCCGCTTGGAAACGGAATTTTGTTCTTGGCCCTTCTCCGACTTGCGTACCTCTCCGTTTCCCGGCTTCGCTTCTTCCTTCCCCTTCTCGTCGGAAGGAACGGATTTCTCGTCCGGGTGATCGAGTTCTTCGTGGTCTTCCGACGATTCCCGGGAAGACTCGTCGTTCCCTACCTCTTCTTTTGCTTCCGTCTTTTTCTCTGTCTTCGAAGGAACGTCTTGGGCGACGAGAACCGATCCCTTCACGTCCGTAGGGGACCCGATGCCCAACGCCTTTTGCAGGTTCCCCCACATGCCTCCCGGGTGCGCATACGCAAAAGTGGCACCCGCAAAGAAGAGCACAACGAGCGCGCCAATCACCAACGCAGAGCGTCTCCCAAGCATGTCTTGTCACCTCACCCCAAAACTTGTGTGAGGCGACCGCTTTCCCGGCAGACCGGCAGCTGGCTGGCGTGGCGGAGGTAGACTCTTCCTCCGCGGTAGCCCCTGTAGCTTTGCGTCCGACGCTTTCGCGTCGTTTGCCCTGAACGGTCGCCTTCTTCCCCTTCAGTGTATCGTCCTTTTCCGGAAAAATCCACAGGGGGAACCCGAAAGCTCGAAGAGTTTTCCGCCTTTTCGAAAGGGGGCGGCTCCCCTGCCCGCCCGTCGTTCGTTCGAAAAAAGGCCACCGGGAAAGGATCCCGGTGGCCGTGACGATTTCAACCTACGGGCGCCTCTCGAATGACCACCACTTCGCCGTCCTTGATGTCGAGCACTACGCGGTCGCCCGCGTGGATCGTGCCCTTGAGGAGTTCCTCCGAAAGGCGGTCTTCTACGAGGCGTTGGAGCATGCGGCGAATGGGCCGGGCGCCGTACTGGGGATCGAAACCCACTTCGGCAACGTGCCGGATGAGGTCCTCGGTGACCGTCACTTCGATTCCCTGCTCCTTTACGCGGGCGGCGATCTCGTCGGCAAGGCGACGGACGATCGCTTCGATGTGCTCCTTCTCCAGCGGGTGGAAGACGATGATCTCGTCGATGCGGTTCAAGAACTCGGGACGGAAGGTACGCCGAAGCTCTTCGAGCACCCGAGATTTCATCGTCTCGTAGTCGATGCGGTCCTGCTGGGCCGTAAAGCCGAGGCGCGTACCGCGCTGGATGAGTTCTTGGCCGACGTTGGAGGTCATGATGATCACGGTGTTCTTGAAGTCCACCGTCCGTCCCTTGCCGTCTGTAAGGCGCCCGTCGTCGAGGACCTGAAGGAGGATGTTGAAGACTTCGGGGTGCGCCTTTTCGATCTCGTCGAGGAGGATTACGGAGTACGGCTTCCGCCGCACGCGCTCGGTCAACTGTCCGCCTTCTTCGTATCCGACATAGCCCGGAGGTGCGCCAATGAGGCGGGACGTCGTGTGCCGCTCCATGTACTCGGACATGTCCACCCGAATGAGGGCGTCTTCGTCTCCGAAGAGGGCTTCGGCCAACGCACGGGCGAGTTCGGTCTTCCCTACGCCCGTGGGTCCGAGGAAGATGAACGAACCGATGGGGCGCTTGGGGTCCTTAAGCCCCGCAAATGCACGGCGGATCGCCCGCGCCACCGCCTCGACCGCCTCGTCCTGCCCGATCACGCGGCGGTGAAGGACTTCTTCGAGGCGGAGGAGGCGTTCCCGTTCGTCCTCCTGCAGCTGCCGCACGGGGATCCCCGTCCAGCTGGAGACGATCTGGGCGATGTGCTCGGCGGTCACCTCGGCATCCGTCCGCCCTTGCTTCTCGCGCCAGGCGGCCCGCTCCCGCTCGAGCTTTTCTTTGATCTTCTGCTCGCGATCCCGAAGGGCGGCCGCCTTTTCGAATTCCTGGCTCTGCACCGCCGCGTCCTTTTCCTTGCGGATCTCCTCGAGTTCCTGCTCGAGCTTCTTGATCTGCGGGGGAACCATGTAGGAATCGAGACGCACGCGGCTTGCCGCCTCGTCGATGAGGTCGATCGCCTTATCCGGGAGAAAACGGTCGGTAATGTACCGGTGCGAGAGTTTCACCGCCGCCTCGATCGCCTCGTCCGTGATCTTAACGCGGTGGTGCGCTTCGTACCGATCGCGCAGACCCTTGAGAATTTCGATCGTGTCCTCGGGGGAAGGCTCGTCTACGAGGATCGGCGTAAAGCGACGTTCAAGGGCCGGGTCCTTTTCGATGTACTTCCGGTACTCGTCCAAGGTCGTCGCGCCGATGACCTGGATTTCTCCACGGGCCAGGGCGGGCTTCAGGATGTTCGACGCATCGATCGCCCCCTCGGCTCCCCCGGCTCCAATGAGCGTGTGCAACTCGTCGATGAAGAGAATCACGTTCCCCGCCTGCCGGATTTCGTCGAGGATCTTCTTCAGCCGATCCTCAAACTCGCCGCGGTACTTCGTACCGGCTACGACGGTCGCCATATCCAGGTTCATCACGCGCTTGTCGCGGAGGATTTCCGGGACCTCGCCGGCGACGATGCGTTGGGCAAGCCCTTCCACGATGGCCGTCTTCCCCACCCCGGGTTCTCCGATGAGCACGGGGTTGTTTTTCGTCCGACGAGAGAGGATTTGAATTACGCGCTCGATTTCCTTGTCCCGCCCAATCACCGGATCGAGCTCGCCTTCCCGGGCGAGGGCGGTGAGGTCGCGCGCGAGGGCGTCCAACGTCGGCGTAGAAGAGCCCTTTTGGGCGGGTTGGCCGGAGGACTGGGCGAATTCCGTCGTCCCGAGGAGTTGAAGCACCTGCTGGCGCGCCTTCGTGAGGCTCACGCCCAAGTTCGCAAGGACGCGGGCAGCTACCCCTTCTCCTTCGCGGATGAGCCCGAGGAGGATGTGCTCCGTGCCTACGTAGGTGTGGCCGAGCTTCCGCGCCTCGTCAAAGGCGAGCTCAATGACCTTTTTCGCACGCGGCGTGTACGTCGTGCTCGTCGGTCGCTCCGTTCCGCGGCCTACGAGTCCCTCCACCTCTTCGCGGATTTGTTCCAGGGAAAGCCCCATGCTTTTGAGCACGCGGGCAGCGATTCCTTCCCCCTCGCGGATGAGCCCGAGGAGGATGTGCTCCGTGCCTATGGACGAGTGCCCCAGCCGGATGGCCTCATCTTGCGCAAGGGCGAGAACGCGCTGCGCCCGCTCGGTAAACCGGCCAAACATCATGGAATCCACCTCCCGGAAAATTTCTACGCGGCATTTCAGATCTCGAACCGATCCACACGGTAGGATGAGGAAATGCTTTACAACGGGGAAGGACGTGCAAAGCACTGGCCGCCTCCTCTGCGTATCCTTTTCGCCGGAGGCGGGAGAAATTCCCGCTCCTAACCGCGGGCCATCGCTTCTTTGAGATGGCGGCGGATGAGCACGGCCCGTCGCTCGTCTCGTTCTGCAGGCCCCAAGCTTTCGCCGAAGGTGTACTGCAGGAAATTGGGGCGGATCATCACCCAAAGTTCGCGCAGCGCGCGGGAGGGGATGCCTTGCACGAGCCCGAGGTGTACGCCGAGGAGGACGTCGGATATGCGCTCCATCGCCTCGCGCGTGCTGATGCGCCTGGCGGAGGTGAGGATCCCGTAACTCCGGTAGATCCGGTCTTCCAGGGCAACGCGGTCCTCGCGAAGAAGGACGTCCCGCGCACGACGCTCCTGTTCGATGACCTGACGGGCGATGCCGAGGAGGTTTTCCAAAAGCTCGCCTTCGCTCAAGCCCAGGGTCACCTGGTTGGACACTTGGTAGAGGTTTCCCTCCGCCTCCGTCCCTTCCCCGTAAATCCCGCGCACGACGAGGCCGACCTTTTGTACGGCCTCCACGACCTGACCCAAGGTGCGCGTGAGCGCGAGGGCGGGAAGGTGAAGCATCACGGATGCCCGCATCCCCGTCCCTACGTTGGTTGGACAGGCGGTGAGAAAACCGTACCGCGGATCGAAGGCGATGTCGAGGTGTGCGGCCAAAAGGTCGTCCACGTGGTCCGCCTCGCGGTAGGCCTCCTGCAGGGCAAGTCCTGCCGCAAACGTCTGAAGGCGGAGGTGATCTTCTTCGTTCACCATGAGGCTTACCGCCTCGTCTTGGCGGACGATCACGGCTCCCGCGGGATTTTCCGCCAAAAGCGGGCTTATGAGGTGCTTTTCCACGAGAATCCCACGGGCAAAGGGGGGGATCTCCCCCATGCGGATTCGCACGTATTGCGCCGCATCGGGAAAGGCCGCTAGGGCGGATTCCACGCGGGTGAGTACCGCCTGGGCGTCGCGGGGCCGCATGGCCGTCGGAAAGGGGAATTCCCGAAGGTTCCGCGCGAGACGCACGCGGCTGGAGACGGCCACATCTCCTTCCGGCCCCTCTTCCCGAAGAGCGGCGCCGAGCGGGGTGCGGAGGAATCGGTCTACCTCGCCGTCCAGAGGGGCAAAGGAGCGCGCGCGTTCTTCTGCCATGCCATCCGCCTCCTTTAGCCTGCTCGGCCGCCGAGTTCGTTTTCGAGGGCGCGAATTTCGTCGCGAATGCGCGCCGCTTCCTCGTACGCCTCCTCTTCGACCTTGCGCCGAAGCTCCGCGCGAAGTTCTTCGAGCCTTTTTTTGAGGTGAGAGGAAGGGTCGCGGGCGGGCGATTTTCCCCGATGCTCACTCGCCCCGTGGATGCGGCGAAAGAGCGGCGCAAGCCGCGGACGGAAGGCCTCGTAGCATTCGCTGCAGCCGAACTTCCCCTTTTCCCGGAATTCCCGCCACGTCATCCCGCACTTCGGACAACGGAGGTCGTCGTCGCGTTCCCGCGGAGAACCTTCCTTTCCTCCGAACGACCCGAAAAAGCTTTGCAGCAGTTCCGGAAGCGGGAAAAACGTCGAAGAAAACGGCTGCAAACCCTCCACGAAGGGCTTAAACTCCTCCGGGAAGGGCGGGGGGAGTTCTCCAAGCTCCCGAAGCTCCCGCGCGCACTCTTCACACAGGTGAAGTTCCACCTTCTGGTCGCCGACCACCTTGGTGATGTGGACCGTCGCCGGGCGTTTCTTGCAGCGCTCACAGAGCATCCCCGTTCCCCCTTTCCGCCGCACGCAGGGAAAGAACCTCCAAAAGGCGGCGTAGGATCCTCCCGCGCAGGAGGTCCCGCTCTTCTGCCCGGCCGCCGAGAACCTCGGGAGCGAGGAGGGCGCCAAGGAGCTCCCCTTCGCCCTGCGAGAGAACCCCTTCCTGCACGAGAAAGTCCAAGAGTCCTCGCGCCTCGCGGTACGAGAACTTCGTACCTTCCGTCGCTACGCGTTCGACGAATTCTCGCCACGTTTCGGGGAGGGCGACGCGGGCGATGCGCAAAAACCCCGTCATCCCCCGTCGGCTTTCGACCACGTATCCGTGGTTTAGAGTGAAGCGCGTGGAAATCACGTAGTTGATTTGGGAAGGGGCGACGCGGAAGGTCTCCGCAAGTTCCGACCTTCGGACGACGACTGTGCCGGTCGGGCTTTCGTCGAGGAGGCGCTTGAGGTACGCTTCGATGGTATCGGCAAGCGACGCCACCCTCATCTCCACCCCCTCCGCCTCGACACTTTACACCTCTAGCGTACCCGGAACTTTGCACCGGGGAAATTCCGAAAGTGCGGAGGAAGTCTAATCTGACCATCCCTGACGTTTGAAGTATACCACATCTCCTCTATTCTTGGCAAGAAAAGGGCGCCCCGAAGCTCGGGGCGCCCCACCACCTAAGCGGAAATTTATGCGGGAGAAGCCGCTCCCCCCGTCACACCGTTTTTCGCGCCAGGAGGATGCGGACCGCTTCGGGAAAACTTTGGGCGTACGCATCCGCACCCCGGAGTTCTTCCCGGGACCCGTATCCGTACGTGCACGCGACGCGATACAGGCTGTGGGCGGTGCCCGCCTCAAGGTCGCTCACGCGGTCGCCTACGATGGCTCCCCCGGAAGACGAAAGCCCGTACTCGTCCACGATGCGGCCCACGAGCTCCTCCTTCCGGGCGGCGCGAAACGAAAAGGCGTCGTACACCCCGGCGAAATACGGCCGGAGGGAAAAACGCTCCAGGATCGCGCTTAGGTAGTTCGCCTCTCCGTTCGAAGCGATGAAGAGCGTCAATCCCGAAGCCGCAAGTTCGGAGATCCCCTCTACGACTCCGGGGTAGAGCCTCCCTTCGCCCGCCTTCAGAAGTTCGAGTTCTTTGCCGCGCATCGTCCGGTCGGCCCAGAGGGCGAGCTCCGGATCGTCGAACCCGAGAAGGGTGCTCCACATCTTTCGGTAGGTCATCCCGAGCGTCCGGCGTAGCTCTCCTTCCGACGGAAGGTCGACGTTCACGCCGCGCTCCCGCAGGGCTTGGAAGGTGTGGACGAAGGCGGGAAAGGCGACGCTCCAGGCGTCGAAAAGGGTCCCGTCCATGTCAAAGACGACGTAGCGCAATCCCTCCACGTTTTGTCCTCCCCTTCGCGACGCGAGGGCGCCGCATCCTCGTACCTAGGAAAAGGGGTAGTACTTTCCCCCGTGGTACAAAGCACCGAAAAAGAAGCCGCCCAAAAAGCCGCCGACGTGGCCGAAAAAGCTGATCCCGGGGATAAAGCTCTGCACGAGGCCGAAAAGGAGGAGAAAGAGAACCACCTGCCGTGAAGCAGCGTCGATCCACATCGCCCGCTTCCAGATGTAGTAGAGGTAGAGACCGAGAAAGCCGTACACGATTCCCGATGCGCCGATGACGGGAGGCGAAGAGGTGACGAGGAGAAAAAGGGTCGTCGAGGCGTCCGCAGTGAGGAGGAAGAGGAGGTAGCCCGCCTTCCCCACGCGAGCTTCGATGGGCGGGGAAAGGAGGTAGAGGTAAAAGGCGTTGAAGAGCACGTGGAGGAAATCCGCATGGAGGAAGACGGCCGTTATGGGACGCCAAAATTGCCTGTGGACGAAGCGCGAAAGGTCGAAGGCGCCCCAAGCATACAGAGGACCCTCGAGCCCGAGGGGGATGAGCAGGCGCGACACCACGTATACCCCGAGGATGAGGGCCAAAAGCGCCGTCGTCAGCGGATAGGCCCGAACGAATCTCTCCGGAGATTCCGTACGCAAAAAGATCACGGGCGTCTACCCTCTCTTTCCCCACCTCACTGCGCCGCTATGGCGAAGCCGAGGCGGAAACCGTGTGCAATCCCGCGGCTCATACGCGATCGATCCTCGACGACCACTCGCCCTCCAGGAGGCCGTACACGACGTGGTCCACGTACCGATCCCCCAGCCACTCCACTTCCCGAAGTACGCCCTCCTCGCGAAATCCCAGGCGTTCGGCGACGCGTCGGCTGCGCGTGTTTTCCACGGCTGCACGGATTTCGATTCGATGAAGGCGCATGTGACGAAAGGCGTAGTCCACAAGCACCCCCACCGCACGCGTCATGATCCCGCGTCCTTGAAAGGGAGGGGCTAGCCAGTAGCCCAACGACGTGTTGCGGTGCGTCCAATCGATCCGCTGCATGCCGAGAAAGCCGACGATCCGCCGGTCGTACAAGATCACCGTCTGATACCCCTCGCCGCGTTCCTCTTGGCGCAGAGCGGCCTCTATCATGGCGTACACGTCGCGCAGCGTCGTCGTGCGCACCCAAGGAAGAAAGAGGGCCAACGAGGCACGATGGGCGTCCAAAACGACGTACAGCTCTTCGGCGTCGTACCAGCGTATGGGGCGAAGGAGTACGTGCTCGTCCACGATCCACTCCATGGAAGGCCCCTTCTCTACTCCCCCTCGGAACGCGGGCGCATGTGGGGAAAGAAGATCACGTCGCGAATCGAAGGTTGGTTCGTGAGGAGCATCACGAGTCGGTCGATGCCGATGCCCAGACCCCCGGTGGGCGGCATTCCGTATTCGAGCGCCTCCAAAAAGTCCTCGTCCAGCGCGTGGGCCTCCACGTTCCCGCGACGGCGTTCCTCGAGCTGTGCGAGGAACCGCTCCCGTTGCTCTAAGGGGTCATTGAGCTCGGAAAAGGCGTTTGCGTGCTCTCGGCCAGCCACGTAGAGTTCGAAGCGGAGGGTGAAGCGTGGGTCGGCGGGATCGGTCTTGGCCAGCGGGGACACGGCCAAGGGGTGTCCGATGACGAACGTGGGCTGAATGAGTCGGTCTTCGACCTTTTGCTCGAAGAACTCGTTTACCACGTGTCCGAAGGTGTGGAAGGGTTGGAGGACGACCCCGTGCTCTTGCGCAAGGCGTCGGGCCTCCGCTTCGTCCATCGGGCGGGTGAAGTCCACTCCCGTAACCTCGCGGATGAGATCCGTCATGCGCGCATGGCGAAACGGAGGCGTGAGGTCAATCTCCCACTCTCCGTAGCGGATGCGCGTCGTTCCGAGGACCTCTTTCGCCACGAAGGCGAAGAGATCCTCCGTGAGGCGCATCATGTCCTCCATGTCTGCGTACGCCTCGTAAAGCTCGAGCATCGTAAACTCGGGGTTGTGCTTCGTGGAGAGCCCTTCGTTCCGGTAGACGCGGCCGATCTCGTATACCTTTTCTACGCCGCCGACGATAAGGCGTTTGAGGTAGAGTTCGATGGCGATGCGCAGATACATCTGCATGTCCAAGGCGTTGTGGTACGTGACAAACGGCCGCGCCGCGGCACCCCCCGCCAGACTCTGCAGCGTCGGGGTCTCCACCTCGAGAAACCCGCGTTCGTCCAAAAAACGGCGGATCGCCCGCAGGATCTTCGTGCGGGCGACGAAGACGTCGAAGACGTCGCGGTTTACGATGAGGTCGAGGTACCGCTTTCGGTAGCGCGTCTCCACGTCCTTGAGGCCGTGGTACTTTTCCGGCAACGGGCGCAAGGACTTGGTGAGAAACGTTAGCGACTCGGCGCGCACCGTAGTCTCGCCGGTCTTGGTCTTCATCACGGGGCCTTCGACGCCCCAGAAGTCGCCCACGTCGCCGTCGCGAAAGAGGGCATAGAGCCTTTCGCCTACGTCGTCTTGCCGGACGTAAATCTGAATTTGCCCGCTCATGTCCTGAAGATGGCCAAAGGACGCCCGCCCCATGACGCGCTTCGAGATGAGACGGCCGGCGACGCGGACGCGCTTCCCGTACCGCTCGAGTTCTTCGCCGGACAACCCGTCGTAGGCTGCGTGAAGGTCCGCCGCGAGGGCCGTACGCGGGTAGCGCGCACCGAAGGGATCGATTCCCATCTCCCGCAACGCGGCAAGCTTCCGCAGGCGGATCGCCCGCAGCTCTTCTTCCGGCGTGACGCCGGTCACCCTCTCTTCGCTCACGCCCTGCCGTCCTCCTCCATCGCGCTTGGCCGCGAAGATTTTACGCGGCGCCGTCCCGCTTGATCTCCAGAATTTCGTAGCGGATTACGCCGGCGGGCGCGCTCACTTCCACGATCTCCCCCGGACGGCGTCCGAGGAGGGCCCGCCCAACGGGCGACTCATTGGAAATCCGATGCTCCGACGGATCGGCCTCGGCGGAACCCACGATCGTAAACTCGAGCACTTCGTCGAACTCGAGGTCGCGAACGAGAACCGTGCTTCCCACGTGAATTACGTTAAAGTCTCCCCCATTTTCGATAATCCGCGCGTTTCGCAGCATCTTTTCGAGTTCGAGAATGCGGCCCTCGATGAAGGCCTGCTCGTTCTTGGCTTCTTCGTATTCCGAATTCTCGCTGAGATCTCCATAACTGATGGCAATTTTAATTTTTTCCGCTATTTCCTTGCGCTTTACGTTTTTAAGGAACTCGAGTTCCTCTTCGAGCTTGCGGTACCCTTCCGGCGTGAGGAAGAATTCCTTGTCCGCCAAGCTGCATTCCCCCTTTCCCCCTGCCCGCGAAAGGCGCGCACTAGACAGGGGGGTCCTGCGGACCTCTGTGTGTGCGTCGGCGTTACCGCCCATTGTAGCCACGGGAACCCTCGTTGTCAACGGCGTGCCCTACCCGACCGACCTATCCGAAAAGGCGCGGGTTTCCGCATGCGAAAGGGACGTTTCGCGAACGCGGGCGAATAACGCCTCGACCTCGGCGAGGCTTTGTACGCGAACCGCTTCTTCCCGAAGACGGGCGGCCTGCGGCAAACCCTTCAGGTACCAGGCGAGGTGACGCCGCATCTCGCGTACGGCTTGGGCCTCCCCTTTGAGCGCGACGAGGCGCGCGAGATGTTCGCGGGCGAGGGCGATTCGCTCTTCCGCGGTCGGTTCCGGAAGAAGTTCGCCGGTCTGAAGGTAGTGCACCGTGCGGTGGAGGATCCACGGGTTCCCCAGAGCCGCGCGCCCGATCATCACGGCATCCGCTCCCGTCTCCTCGAGCATCCGCTTTGCGTCTTCGGGGGATCGGACGTCCCCGTTTCCGATTACCGGAATGCTCACCGCCGCGCGAACGCGGCGAATCCAACTCCAATCGACATTTCCGGAATACCCTTGCGCCCGCGTGCGCGCGTGCACGGCCACCGCCGCGCCGCCCCCCGCCTCTACGGCAAGGGCCACCTCCACGGCGGTGATGGAGCGTTCGTCCCACCCCAAACGGATCTTTGCCGTGACGGGAAGGCGCACGGCATCGGTCAAGGCGCGAAAGAGCGCCTCCACGCGCCGCGGCTCACGGAGCCACGCGGCACCCGCGAAGTTCTTCACGACCTTGGGCGCAGGACATCCGAGGTTGACGTCTATGATGTCGGCGTCCGTCTCCGCCTCTACGATGCGCGCCGCCTCGGCAAGAACGGAGATGTCGTTTCCGAAGATCTGCAGGGCGACCGGATGCTCGGCGGGGTCGAGGACGAGAAACTGCCGCGTCTGCGGGTTTCGCCGAACGATCCCGTCGGCGGAAACCATCTCCGTGTAAATGAGGGAGGCACCGAGGCGACGGGCGAGCACGCGAAAGGCGACGTTCGTTACACCCGCCATGGGAGCGAGAACTACGGGGGTATCCAGCGTGAGGTGCGCCAGCTTCCAAGCCATGGAAATCCCTCCCGAGCGCGAAGCGCGTACGCGGGGGCGAACGGCAGAGGTCAATTTCCGCGAAGAAGGTCGGCCAAGCGGAGGAGGTCCTCCGCGGAAAACCACCGGCGAATCCCGCCTCGGTCGACCTCGCGCAGCCTCTCCCAAAACGACAATGCCGTCTCCCCCGAGAGCGGATCCCGAACATCGGGCGACACGTCGAGGAGGGGACGAAGGACGAAAGGACGCTCCCACATCCGCGGATGGGGGAGGACGAGACGAGAAGAACGCCAGACGACGTCGCCGTAGAGGAGGAGGTCGGCGTCGAGAGGCCTGGGGAGGAACTTCCCCTTTTCCGCGGGATCGCGTCCGAGTGCGCCTTCGATCCGCTCGAGACGCTCGAGCACTTCTTCCGGGGCTAGATCCCCGGCGTCCGCGTGAAGGACGGCGTTGAGGTACGGGGGCTGCGGGCCTTCCACGCCCCAAGGCTCCGTCTCGTACACGGAAGAAATCCCAAGGAGAACAAACTCCTCCCGTAAGGCGTTCACGGCGTAGGCAAGGTTCCGAATCCGCACGCCGAGGTTGGAACCGAGCGCAATCCACAGATGCGCCATCGCCGTCCCCACCTTTCACGCCGACGTCCCGACAACGCGGGGCCGACTAACCCTTCCCCGCGGATACCGCCTATGACCGCCCCAACGGTTCGGAAGGAACTATTTCGTCGCCAGAAGGGGCCACCGGAAGCGCGGACGCGGCGGAATCCGCAAGCTCAGAGGCGAAGTCTTGACGCGTGCGGACGATACGCACCCCTACAGATTCCATCGCCCCCGGGATCGGCGGACTCAACTTCTCCAACACGACGACAAGCCCCTCCACCTTCGGGAATCGGCGAAGGACGGAAAGGGCGATGGTGTCGGCGATCTTTTCGAGCAGGCGTGCCTGCGTGCGCTCCACGACTTCGGCGATCACCGCGTACACCTCGCCGTAATCCAGGGTGTCCCGCAGGCGATCGCTCTTTCCGGCCTCGCGCAGGGAGAGAAAGAGTTCAACGTCCACGCGAAACCGTTGGCCGAGCACCCGCTCTTCGGAACGCACGCCGTGGTGGGCGTAAAAGAGGAGGCCGCGAAGGAGGATGGCGTCGCCTTCCCCCGGGCCCGAGAACCGATCCAGACGACCGTCCATCTCGATCACCTCGACGTGAGCCACGCTTCCGGGTGTGCCGTTGCCGCCACAACCTGAAGTGCGCGACGCGTCGCCGCCACGTCGTGGACGCGGAGGATGTGTGTACCTCGGGCGGCGGCGAGGACGGCGGCGGCAAGGCTCGCCTCCAGACGTTCTTCCACCGGGGCGCCCGTAACGGCTCCCAAAAAGCGCTTGCGGCTCGCGCCTACGAGTACGGGATACCCCCAGGCGACGAGTTCCTCGAGGTCGCGGAGGAGCACGAGGTTGTCGGCGGTCGTCTTGCCGAACCCGAAACCGGGATCGACGATGACTTGCTCTCGCCTTCCGCCCGCCTCGAGGAGGCGCTCGACGACCGCCGCGAGGTCGGCGATGACCTCCCGCATGGTGAGGGGGGCCTTCCGCCGTTCCTCTTCGGAAAAATCCAGCCGG
This sequence comes from Brockia lithotrophica, assembly GCF_003633725.1. Classification (NCBI taxonomy): domain Bacteria; kingdom Bacillati; phylum Bacillota; class Bacilli; order Thermicanales; family Thermicanaceae; genus Brockia; species Brockia lithotrophica. Next base: position 208,759 of record NZ_RBIJ01000002.1, read on the forward strand.
TGCATGAGCACCACGGGTACCCTGCTGCGGACGACGAGGGGGAGCATCGCCGGATCGTCGGCCAAGGCGGAGACGTCGTTGATCACGTGTGCCCCGCAGGAGAGGGCGCGTTCGGCGACCGCGGCAGAACGCGTGTCTACGGAAATGGGCAGGGGGTAGTCCCGGAGGGCGCAAAGGACGGGTTCGAGCCTCCGCCACTGTTCTTCGGGGTCGACCGGCGCAGATCCAGGACGCGTAGACTCCGCCCCGATGTCCAGGAGGTCGGCCCCTTCTTCGGCGATCTCCCACGCCCGCCGTAAGGCGCTTTCCGGGGAAAAGTAACGCCCGCCGTCGGAAAAGGAATCCGGGGTGACGTTGAGGATTCCCATGAGGAGGGGGCGTTCGCCTACGACGAGAGGCGGCATCCCGTGCGGAAGGGGGATTTCCCGCCGGCCCGGCACACGCACGCCCTCTGCGAGCAAGTGCGCGAGTTCCGCAAGCCCGAAGGGTTGGGCCCTCAACTTGCGAAGAAACGGCGTGAGGCGCTTGCGCGGAAGGAGGAGAAGGGCATCCGTGGTTTCGACGCGTAGCGCAGCTACCCCGCGGTGCACGGCAAGGTCTCCCCCGGCGGCAAGCGCCTCCTGCTTTAAGAGATTGGCCGCCTTGAGGGAAAGCCCTTCGATCCAGAAGAGGACGACCTCTCCCTTGGGAGCCATGAGGGCGACGCCCGAAGCGTCAGCCCCCGTGGCCCGGAGGTAGGCGCGCAGACGCTCCGGAGGGAGGGGCGGGAGGCGGCGGACGCGCGAAAAGTGCTTGGCCATCTGCCCCACCTCAACCGTCGTGCATTCGGTTTTTGCGGTATACCGTCCAAAGGCCGTACAGGGTGAGTTCCGGATCGTAGAGGTCGATTTCTCGAGAAGCGCGGGCGAAGGGTTCGCCCAACCCACCCGTAGCGATGACCCGCGTCGAACTCGGTAGGAGTGCCTTGAGGTTCCGCAAGATCCCTTCCACCTGGCCGAGCGTTCCGTAGAAGAGACCCGCCTGAAGGGCGTCCACGGTGTTCTTCCCCAGAGGGCTCGGAGGGGGTTCCAAGGCGACCTTGGGAAGTTTCGCCGTACGCGCAAAGAGGGCCTCCATCCCGATCTCGACGCCGGGGGCGATCACCCCACCCTCGTAGGCACCGTCCGCGCCGATTACGTCGAAGGTGGTTGCCGTGCCAAAATCCACGACGATGGCGGGGGCACCGTAGCGCTCGCGCGCGCCCACGGCGTTGGCCAGTCGGTCGGCCCCGAGTTCGCGTGGGTTGTCGATGCGGATGGGGATCCCTGTACGCACCCCGGGACCGAGAATGAGCGGATCGACATCGAACAGCACCCGAGCCGCCTCGCGCAGGGAGGACGTAAGGGGGGGGACGACGCTCCCCAAAACGACCCCTTCGACCTCTTCCGTGAGGTGTCCGACGCGCGCGAGGGCGTGGGTGAAGAGGACGACCCATTCGTCCGCCGTCCGCCGCGCATCGCTCGCAAAGCGGAAGACGTGCACGAGCTTCTCCCGGACAAAAAGCCCGGCCGTTACGTTCGTATTGCCTACGTCGAAGGCGAAGATGCTCACGCGTTCCCCCTCCCAACGCAAAGGCGGGGCCTTTGCCTTTCATGCCCCGCGCGCCAGACGCCCACCCTACGCGCCGCTCCCGGTTCCGTCCGTTCCGTTCTCCCCCTCTACGATGACGCGCACCCCGTCTTCCGTGCGCTCTACCACGATCCGCCCGTCTTCCGTGCGCCCGCGTTCGAGAAGGGCCTTGATCTCTTCCCCGGAAAGGGTCTCCACCTTGAGAAGCGCTTCCGCGATCGTCGTGAGCTGGTCGCGGTGGGTCGTGAGGAGCTCCTTGCAGCGTTCGTACTGCTCGCGGATGATCCGTTGAATTTCGAGGTCGATTTCGTACGCGATGGCGTCGGAGTAGTTCGGCTCTAAACCGAGGTCGCGGCCGAGAAACACCTCGCCGTGCCGACGGCCAAACTGGATGGGTCCGAGCTTTTCGCTCATCCCGTACTCCATGACCATGCTGCGCGCCAATTCCGTCGCGCGCTCGAAGTCGTTCTGCGCGCCCACGGAGACGTCGCCGAAGACGATCTCTTCTGCAACGCGCCCGGCGAGGAGCACGAGGAGACGCGCCTCGAGGTAGCTCTTCGTGGGGATGAAGACGTCTTCCTTCGGCAAGGGCACGGCGTACCCTCCCGCCTGCCCTCGGGGGACGATGGTCACCTTGTGGACGATGTCTTCCGGCGAGGCGTAGTAGGCGGCGATGACGTGCCCTGCCTCGTGGTAGGCGATGTAGCGCTTTTCCCGCTCGCTGATCACCCGGCTCGTCTTGGCCGGTCCCGCGATCACGCGGTCGATCGCCTCGTCCACGTCCTGCATCGTGATCCTCCGCGCCCCCCGACGCGCCGCGAGGAGGGCCGCCTCGTTCAGGATGTTTTCGAGGTCGGCGCCGGTGAAACCGGGAGTCCGGCGGGCGATCGTCTTCAAATCCACGTCGTCGGCAAGGGGCTTGTTCCGCGCGTGCACCTTGAGGATCTCTTCCCGAGCCTTGACGTCGGGCCGATGAACCGTGATCTGGCGGTCGAAACGGCCGGGACGGAGGAGGGCGGGGTCGAGGATGTCGGGACGGTTCGTCGCCGACATCACGATGATCCCTTCGTTGGGTTCAAACCCGTCCATCTCCACGAGGAGCTGGTTGAGCGTCTGTTCCCGTTCGTCGTGTCCGCCGCCGAGCCCGGCGCCACGCATGCGCCCTACAGCATCGATCTCGTCGATGAAGACGATGCACGGGGCGTTTTTCTTTGCCGTCTCGAAGAGGTCGCGGACGCGGGCCGCACCGACACCTACGAACATCTCCACGAAGTCCGATCCGCTGATGGAGAAAAAGGGAACACCCGCCTCTCCGGCGACGGCGCGGGCGAGGAGGGTCTTCCCCGTGCCCGGCGGACCCACGAGGAGCACGCCTTTGGGAATGCGGGCGCCGAGCGCGGTGTACTTGCGCGGGTCCTTCAGGAAGTCGACGATTTCGGCAAGCTCTTGCTTTTCTTCGTCGGCACCGGCCACGTCCTCGAAGGTCACCCGGCGCTTTTCGGGTTGGTACTGGCGGATGCGGGCACGCCCGAAGTTCATGATCCGCCCTCCGCCGCCTTGAGACTGGTTGATCATGAAAAACACGAGGAAGAGGATGAGAAGGAGGGGGACAAAGGAAACGAGGACTTGGACCCAGTACCCCGTCTCCCGCGGCTTTTCTTGGTAGACCTTGAGCTTGCCCTCGTCGATTTTTTGGTCGATGAGCGTGTAGAGGTCTGCGGCAAACAGAGGAGCCCGGGTGGTGAACTTCTTTTTCCCCTGCTCGGCATCCTTGAGATCGCCTTCGATGTACAGGGCGCTTTGTCCCTCGACGGACAACCGGATGGATTCGACTTTATCTTGAAGGAGGTACTCGCGGAACTTGCTGTAGGGGATTTCCTCGGTGACCCGGCTTTGCCCGATGATGAGCTGGACAAGCCCTATGATCATGAGAACCAGGAGAACATAAAAAAAGGTATGGCGAAAGATCCGCGGCATACGGTCACTCCTCCTAGGATCCCCCGGGGTTCAAGTTATTTTAGCATACCCCCCGAATGAGGCAAAGCGCTGGAGCGCCGCGCGGGCGCCTACCGCTGTTCCGCGTACACGCGGGATTTCAGAATCCCGACAAAGGGGAGGTTGCGGTACCGCTCCGCGTAGTCGAGGCCGTACCCGACGAGAAACTCGTCCGGAGCGGTAAAGCCCACAAGGTCGGGGACGAGGTCCACTTTGCGGCGCGCCGGCTTGTCGAGGAGGGTGACGATCTTCAGGCTTTTGGGGTTTCGCCGCGCGAGGATGTCCACAAGGTAGCGAAGGGTGAGCCCCGTATCGATAATGTCCTCGACGAGAAGGACGTGCCGACCGGAAATGTCGTAGTCCAGATCTTTGAGGATGCGAACCACGCCGGAAGAGCGCGTCGACGTGCCGTAACTCGAAACGACCATGTAGTCGATTTCCAAAGGTATGGGCATCTCGCGCGTGAGGTCGGCGAGAAAGTAGGAAGCGCCCTTGAGGATGCCGACGACGAGGGGGACCTCGTCGCGATACCACGAAGAGAGTTCTGCGCCGAGTTCCTTTACCCGACGGCGGATGTCTTCGGCCGAGTAGAGAACGGACTGGATGTCGTCTAAGAGCGATTCCATGGACAGGCCCGTAGGCGGGCCTTCACCTCCCGTTCCTGTGTGTGCAAAAGTGCCGCCAAAATCGCCGTACAAAGGGCGACGTACACCATCCGAGTTCGACCACGACCTCTTTCCCCGTTTCGATTTTCTTGGACGCCGGGGACGCCCCCGGCACCCACACGATTCGACCCCCTTGCTCGGCCACAGGCCAAACCCTTCGCAGGCGCGGAGGGACTCCCGCCGTCCGCAAAAGCTCGCGCACCTCTCGTGAACCCCACGGCGTTTCGAGGCGATCGCCTGGGCGCCGCGATCGGAAAACGAGGGGCAGATCGGGGGTGAGAAAGAGGGTCGCGCGGCACGCTACCTCCCTTTCATCTTCGACCCCCGAGCCTTCGCCCGGATCCCGGATGCGAACGGAACACCCGAGGTGGGGAATCCGCGCGGTCCCTGGCCAATCGACCGCGGTGGCGAATTCGTCCGCCCCCCCTTCGCGCACCCACAGGACGTATTCGCCTTGTCTCTCCACCGTTACGCCTCCCGGAAGGCTCGCGGCACGCCGCTTCCCCAGCACAACCTCCGAGGTGGCACACACGTCTTCGTAGGCGAGGGACGTACGGCTCCCCCGGAGCTCCGACCAGGTCAGGCGGACCGCCCGGCGCAAAACGGGAAGGGGAAGGGTTGCGAGCACCGACCGGCGAACGAGAAGAAAGCTGGGGAAGGCGAAGAGGTGCTTCCGAAGGAATTCCCGCGCCGCCCCCTCCAAAAAGGCTTCGTCTTGTCGGAGTACGTTTGCAAGGCGGACGACGTGGTGCGCCGCCGACGGCGCAAGCTCCTCCACCAAAGGAAGGAAGAGATGGCGGATGCGGTTTCGGGCATACGTCAGAGATCGGTTCGACACGTCTTCCCGCCAAGGCACCCCGTGGCGACTGGCATAGGCTTCGATGGAGCGTCTGCGGACGGGGAGAAGGGGGCGAAGAAGGCGGGAACCGGACAACGGACGCACGATCGGGATTCCCCCGAGACCTCGAGGACCTGCCCCTCGAAAAAGGCGCAGGAAAAAGGTCTCCACCACGTCGTCGAAGTTGTGCGCGGTGAGCACGGCTGTCGCCCGGACCTCGCGGGCTACGTACGCGAAGAGACCGTAGCGTAGGGCGCGAGCGGTTTCCTGGACGTTGCCGCCGGCGGGAAAAAAGGGAAGGGGGTACACGAAACACGGAACTCCCCACGCTTCGGCGACGGCGCGAACGAAGCGCGCGTCCTCTACGGCGGCAGCACCCCGAAGCCGATGGTCGACGTGAAGGCAGACGAGGCGTACGGGGATTGGCATGAGGAAGCGGAACAGGTGGAGGAGGGTCATGGAGTCTACTCCGCCGGAGACCGCGAGGAGGACCGTCTCATGCGGCGCGAGAAGCTGCTCTTCCCACAACCACGCCGGTACGGCCTCCGGTGCCCCGAGTTCTTCCCGCGGCACGAGCCCTTCCTCCCCTCCGCGCGCCGTAAGCCGCCTGCAAGACGCGGATTTTCGGCCGCTCCAAAGAGGAGACGGACCGACAAACCCGTGCCCGCCCCATGGGAAACCCGCGTAAAGGGGGCGGCTGGGCCACTCTGGGAGCATTATATCCCCTTTTCTCCTGCGCTTCCACGAATCTCGGGGCTCGCGCTCCCCGCGCGTCAATAATTGAGGAAGATCACGATACGCCTTCCAGATGGTCGCGTACTTCCCGTGGGGAGAACACAGCCCAGGGAAGGCGGACCTCTTCGATGCGCGCCGCGACGACGGTCATGTCGTCCTTGGGCGAGAGCCCCGTAAACCGGATGGCCTTTTCCAAGATGAGGTCGGCGACGACGTGGGGGTCTTCGGCGTCGATGCGCGAAATCACCTGGCGAAACCACACGTCGCGGTCCTCTTCAGGCCGTGCCTCGTACACCCCGTCGCTCAAAAACACGAGGAGGTCACCGGGGAGGAGCTTGCGCACAAGCGGCTCCACGTGGACGTCGGGAAAGACCCCGACGGGCAAGCTCCTTCCCTCTAGGGTGAAGACGCGGTCTCCCCGGCGAATGAAGGTCGGCGGAGCCGCGACTTTGAGAAATTTCGCCTCTGCCGTGCGCAAGTCCACGAGGGCGAAGTCGAGGGTGGCAAAGCGCTCGCCGTCCGCCTGCAGGGCGAGGACGGTGTTCACGGTGCGAAGGGCAAAGTCTTCGGCGACGCCCACGGCGAGCGCCTCCCGCAGGAGGTCGACCGCCGTTTGCGACGCGAAGCGAGCTCGCTCTCCGTTCCCCATGCCGTCACTTAACCCCACGAGGTAGAGTTGCGGGGAAAGTTCCACGGCCAACGTGCTGTCCCCGCTCAACACCCCGCCTCCGGCTGCTGCCTGAACGACGCCCACTTCGACGTGATAGCGTTTCGTCGAGAGAAAGCGAGCTACGAGGAGCCCGCTGCCCTTCACCTCGAGCCCTCCTTTGGCAAGGGCGAGGGGTTCTCCGAGAAGACGCGAGAGCGTGGCGGTAAGCCCGGGAGAAACCTCGCCCAAGAGGGCGACGCGGACCTCCACGCGACCCGGTTCGTGGCGAAGGAGTTCGAGCGAATGCACGGGGTACCCTTCGCGTTCGAGGGCGCGGGCGAGTTCCTCCGCGCGCCGACGGAGGGGGCGCGGTTCGCGATCGAGCTCCCCGGCAAACCCGCCGAGGACAAGGGAAAGCCCGCTAAGGTATTCCGCGGCCCGTAGGCGCACCTCGAGAAAGCGGCGCTCCGTCTCCTCCTTGAGGCGTTCCTCTTCCCGCGCCTCTTCTAGGGCGCGACGCAGCTCGTCCACGTGAGGACAGCGGATGCGCCACGAGCGCAGGAGCTCTTCGTCGGCGGGGTTGCGGACGAACGAGGCGAAGAAGCGATAGGTCTCTTCGAACTCCTTCTTCCAGCAGATCTCCCGGCGAAAGCACGTATGGCACACGCGCCGCGCGACGGCACCCACGAGGGCTTCTGTCTTCCGCTCCTCGGCATCCGCCGGACGCCCTTCGCCGAGCCGAATACCGATCCGCGCAAAGAGATCGGCAAATCGGCGAACCCGTTCCGCCGCGGCGGCGCGCACCTCCCGAAAACGCCGTTCTTCTTCTTCGAGGTACGAAGGGCTCCCCGGTACGAGGCGGGCGACGCTTCGCTCCGCCGCTTCGGGAACGAGCCAGAAGAGCCCTACGGCCCAAAGGGAAGCGATCGTCGAGGACCAGAGCACGTCTGGGGTATCCCGGAAAAGGGTGAAGAGGGCCGCCCCGAGGAAAAACCCCAGGCTCGTTCCCGCCTTCCCGACGGGACGGAGGAGACCGCCGAGAAGGCCGGAAAACGCGAGGAGGCTGAGTTGATCGAGGTAGGCGAGATCGCCGAGGCCCATGACGAGTCCGAGGAGAACCCCGGTGGTGGCGCCGATCGTGGCTCCGCCCACGTGCGCAAGGAGGAGGAGAAAGCCGCGGCTTGCGACGTACCCAAGGGAAATCCCGCCAACTTCTACTCCGAGCATGCCCGTAAGGAGAGAGCCGAGGACGATGAGGAAGGCAACGAGCTCCTCGTGGCTGACCGCAAAGCCGAAACTCCGGTGGACGAGGAGCGGCAACGCCTGCAAAAAGATGAACACGAGGGCGAAGGCGAGAAGGCCGTTTAAAAAGGCAAACGGCCACGCTTCGGCAAAGGAGTGCGAGACGAAGGCGCGAACCGCTCCGTCCGCTAGGACGACCGCTCCGGCGACGGCGAGGCCAAGGTAGGTAGGTGTGCTCCGGATGGACGCGGCCAATCCGTGATACGCGAGGAAAAACACAGGGAGGAAGGCGGCAAAGGAAGCCGCATGGGGGAGAGAGGACAAAAGCGCCCCCAAGCTGAGCGCAAAAAAGGCGAGCGGCCAACGCTCGCGCAGGGCGTGAAAGACCACGGCAAAGAAGGCAAACGGAAAGGGATATAGCTCCCCGAGCAAGGTTGCCCGCCCGAGGAAAAAGGACGTCGCGAAGAGGAGTGCCGAACGCCAGGGGAGCGCGCGAAACAGGCGCTGGGCGCGGGGGAGCGCCGTCGCCTCCACGAGCGTGCGCATGCCGAAACCCTCCCTCTCGCAGCTTGTCCCCCAGTATAGGGGGCGGAGGGAGGAAAGCGTGTTGAAGTCCGTCAAGGGAAACGATGTTTTTCCCGACACGGTCCTTCTCAAGGCTTCGCAGCTCGTTTTCATTCGGGAAGCGGCAGCGCCTTCGCTTGCGCCGGGCGATCTCCGCCAGGTCGGCCCTTTAGCCGTTTCGGCGCGGGAGAAATCCCATCCGTTCCCGGGCGAGGGCCAGGGTCACACGGGCCTTGGCCTCCGCCCGCTCTGCCCCCTCCGCCAGCAGGCGGTCGACTTCGCTGTCCAAAAGTTCGAGCGCGCGGTCGCGCAGCGGTTCGACGACGGAGACGATCGCCTCGGCTACGTCTTCTTTGAAGGTTTTGTAGCTCGCCCCCGCGTAGCGCGACTCGAGTTCGGGTATGGGTATCCCCGTAGAAAGGCTCATGAGGACGAGGAGGTTGGAGATCCCGGGCTTTTGTTCCGGATCGTAGCGAATTTCCTGCCCCGAATCCGTGGTCGCACGCCGAATCTTGCGGCGAATCACCTCCGGGGGATCGCTCAAGTTGATTCGGCTCGCATCGTTGGGGTTCGATTTGGACATTTTTTTCGTCGGGTCGTCGAGGGACATGATGCGTGCTCCGACAGGGGGGATGAGCGCCTCCGGTACGACAAAGGTCGGGCCGAAATCGCGGTTAAACCGCTCCGCGAGGTCGCGGGTGAGTTCAAGGTGCTGCTTTTGGTCCTCGCCCACCGGGACGTGCGTGGTTTGGTACAGAAGGATGTCCGCGGCCATGAGGGCGGGGTAGGTGAAAAGTCCCGCGGAAACCGTGTCCCTTCCCTCGCTTTTTTCCTTGAACTGCGTCATTCGCATGAGTTCCCCGAAGCGGACGACGCAGGTGAGAATCCACGCGAGCTCCGCATGCGCGGGTACGTGCGACTGGACGAAAAGCACGGACTTCCGGGGATCCAGGCCGCTCGCCACGTAGTAACGCGCGACGTTCCGGGTTTGCGCGGCGAGGGCTGAAGGGTCGTGGGGAACGGTGACGGCGTGGAGGTCTACGATGCTGTAGTACGCCTCTTTTGCGACGTCTTGGAGGGCGACGAAGTGACGGATCGCCCCGAAGTAGTTTCCCAAGGTGAGAGTACCGGTCGGCTGGACGCCCGAAAACACAATCATGTTCGCTTTTCCGGCGCGCCGCAGGGCGTACCGGAAATCCACCTCCTTTGCCGCAAGCGGGCGTCAGCGAGAAGACTTCCGAGAGGAGGGAGTGGGGACTTCCAACGCGGGGGCCGAAGGGGACAGAGGGTCCCAGTCGAAGAGGATCTCCCCCGGCCTTCCCACGAGAAAGAAGCGGCGCGCCAACGCCCCTGCGACCTCCGGGTCTTCGAGGCGCGACTTCTCCCATAAGAGGCGCGCGCGCTCTTCGGACAAAGAGGCATACGCCTGGGCGAGGCGGTCGCGCTCCGCCTGGCGGGCGTGGATTAGCCGTTCCTGCCGTACGAATTGGGGGACGAGGCTCAGAAGGAAGACGGCGAGCAGGAAACGCGCCAAGCGGAGCCGGCGCTTGCGAATTTCTTCCGGACTGTTCCCCCGCCCTCCGGACACGACGTCTTCACTCCCTTTCCTTACGCCTGACAAACGCCCGTATCCAAAGTGTAGCGTTCCAAAAACCGATTTCCAAGGGCCGCAGCGGACGGAGGAGAAAGACGACGAACTTCCGGAAAATCTGCACGAAGGCCCTCGCCCCCCGCACGACGAGGAGGAGGGGAAAACACGTGCTTCGAACGATTCGCCAAATGGCGCGCGGGACGCGCGGGGGCACGGGAGGAACGAAGAAGCGGTATACGGCTGCGCCGGCAAGCGCTCCCAAGAGCAAGTCCGGGAGGTGCTTCCCACCCGTACCTACCTGGGCAAACGCCGTAAAGGCAACCGCCCAAAACGCAAAGAGGAGCCCTTCGCCGACGTGAAAGGCAATGCTCCGATGGCGCGCAGACACGGACGCGAGGTACAGGGCGTGGAGGAACGCCAACAGGGCACCGAGAAGCGCAGCAAAACCAAGCGCAGCGATCTCGGGCATGTCCTCACCCGAACAACTTTCCGAAAAGGCCCCGACGTTCGCGGCCCGGGCCCTCTTCGAGGTAGAGCATTTCGTCGATGCGCCCTTCGATGGCGATGTCCCCCACCTCGACGTCGAGGTGCCGCAAGGTGAGCCCTTCCCCGCGGATGAGGAGGTAGCCCTCTCCGGTCTCCACGAGAAACTCCTCGTCATCGAAACGGTCGACCTTCACCACACCGGAAACGGCAAGGTACTTCCTTCCCTTGAGGGCGAGTTCGTGCCCGGCGTTCGCCACCATTTCCATCCCTCCCAAACCTGTCCCACCCGTTCTGTGGAACTATACGCGGCCCAGGAGGGGATATGCGCCTCAACGGGAAGAAGGGGCATCTTCTTCGCCGAAGGAAAAGAGGGAATCGCCCCTTTCCGCGTGCGGAGGAAGGCCCCCGCCGGAAATCCGCTCTTCTTCGCGCGAGAGGTACGGCGGACCGCCCGGCGGACCTACGAGGACGCGAATCCTTTTTCCCGCATACTCTACCTCCACCCATTCTCCGCCGCGAAGTTCCAAACCCGCCTTGGCGACCTTTCCGTCGACGCGAACCTTTCCCGCATCGCAAAGGATTTTGGCCACCGTCCGCCGTTTTACGATGCGCGCGTCTTTGAGGTATTTGTCCAGGCGCATCTCGTTCCCCCCTCGCGCTAAAGAAGGCCGAGGAACCCTCTATAGATCGGAAAAAGACCCCCGTCGTTGCGACGGGGGTTTGGGGCGGGCGATTACTTCGCCGCTTCCTTGACGGCCTCCTTGAGTTTGCTCCCGGGTTTGAACACGGGGACCATGGAGGCGGCAATCGAGATCGTCTCCCCCGTCTGGGGGTTCCGTCCCGTACGGGCCTCCCGCTTCCGTACCTCAAAGGTGCCGTACCCTACGAACTGGACCTTCTCCCCCCGACGCAGGGCTTCGGCGATCTCCTCGAAGAAGGCGTTTACGACCGCCTCCACGTCCTTTTTCGTAAGGCGCGTCCGTTCCGCAAGGGCGGAGACGAAGTCTTGCTTGTTCACGCGGATCCCTCCTCGAGATTTGGCTTGGCAAGCTTTGCAGGGGCAACCCTGCTTCTACATTCGACCCGCTTCGAAGAATTTCCTTCCGTCCTGGAGAGACCGAGCGGAAAAAAGCGCGCGGACGCTTTAGGCCTCCAACTGCTTGGCGAGAAAGGCGGCGGCGACCTCCGCGCCTTTCACATGCGCCTCCCCGAGGGCGATCGGCTCCTCCCGACTCAGGAGGATTACGGCCCCCATCGGATCTCCGCCGACGACGATGGGGGCGACGACCACGCCGCCTACGCGTTCCGCTCCCTGGGAGAAGAGCTCTACCTCCCCCGCCCCTTCCCGATACGTGCGTCGATCCTCCATTGCACGCTCTACGAGCGGCCCGATCTCGCGTTCTTGGAAGTCCTTCTTTCCCGGACCGGCGACGGCCACCACGCGATCCCGGTCGGTTACGAGTACCGTAAGTCCAAAGGTATCGTACAACGAAGCGGCGACGCTCTGCGCAAATTCGCCGAGTTCGAGGACGGGGGAGTACTTCTTGAGGATCACCTCCCCGTCTTGGTCGACAAAGATCTCCAGGGGGTCGCCCTCCCGGATCCGCAAGGTGCGGCGGATCTCCTTCGGGATGACGACGCGTCCCAGGTCGTCGATGCGCCTGACGATGCCCGTGGCCTTCATCGGCCCTTCCCCTCTCTTTCCGAAAACTTCTCGACGCCTTCGGTACCGCGTCTCGCATGGAGTCCGATGGTAGTATGCGGTGGCGGTATACCTTCTATGCGGAAGCAAAAGAAGCAGCGCTGGCGTTTCGGAAGAGGGCTTTAGGAAGGAAGGTTTCGGGAAACGACGAGTTTGGGAAGCTCTTCCGTGTAAAAGGCGTCGTACATCCGCCTCGCCTCGCTCTGCACGAGGCCGGGCCGGACTTCTTCGAACGCAGGAGTGCGACGCTCCTCGAGCTTTACGATGTAGTAGCTCCCGTTGTCGACGACCACGTCGCTCACCTGGCCGGGTTCGAGAGAAAGGACGACCTTACGCAGGGACTCGGGAAGGACGACGAGCGGAAAGTCTTTGTACAGTCCCCCGAGCTTTTTGCCCTGGGGGTCCACGTTCCCCGGATCTACGGAGTACGTGTCCGCCAAGGCGGCAAAGTCCTCGCCTGCCTTTGCCTTCTTCCACACCTCGTCGACGCGCGCCCGCGCATCCGCCTCCGCCTCTCCCTCTTTGGGGAGCATGAGGATCAACCGGAAGGTTCCGGTCACGAAGGCGTCGCGGTTCTGTTCAAATTCCTGGCGAAGGTCCTGTTTCTCGGCGAGGTCGAGGAAGTACGCCTGTGCGCGGTTCATTCTTTCGATTTCCGCCCTCACCCCTTCCTCGGTAAGCCCGAGAGAACGAAGCGCCTGGTCAAAGGAGACCTTTTCCTCCTCGGCAAAAGCCTTTTTGAGAGCCGAGAAGTTCTCTTCGCTCCACGCCTGTCCCGACGTTCCGGCGGCTTGGGCTCGCGCGTCCAAGATGAGGAGGGAGAGGTAAAAGTCGAGGTAGTGGTTCCAGCTTCCCCGATCCGACGGGCTTCCGGGACCCTGCCTTTGTGCGGGCGAGCTCATAAGTTGGAGGAAATTCAAAAAGCGCTCGAAGTCGGCGGCGCTCACCGTCCGAACGTCGCCGTCCTCTTGCACGCGGTACTCCGCCACCACCGCGTCTTTGGCCGCCGGAAGGCGGACGGGGGCAAAGGCGTCCGCACCTCGTTTGCATCCCGCAAGGGATAGGGCCAACGCGAAACCGAGAACCGCAACGCCGAAAAGTGCCTTTTGCACACGCATGGTATCCATCGCCTCTTTGGCCTCAGATTCGTCTCCGACCTACGGGAGGTGCGCGCCCCGATTCCGGGGCGGCACTCCCCTATTCGGCGACGGGCACGCGACCGTCGGGGGGAACGTCGGCTCCCCCCGAAGCGCGAAGGAGGGTTTCGCGTAGGGCGAGAAGAAACGCCGCGAGCCGTTCGAGGAGGACGGGAAGCTCTGCCTCCTTACCTCGCACCATCACCCCGTAGCCCTCGCCGCTGAAGAGGCTCACGCGGGGAGAAAAGCGCTCGAGGAGGGCGAAAAGCGATTCCCGCGGCAGAGCTTTCGCCCTCTCGGGAGAAAAACGCGCCCGGAGGGCACCCGCTTCGTAGGTGATGAACTCGATCCCGAGCTCGCTGGCGAGGGCCCGCACTTTGGCCACGAGAAGGAGGCGTTCCGCAGGCGGAGGCGGTGTGCCGAAACGGTCGACGACCTCGTCTACGAGTTCCTGCCAATCCTCCAAGCGCGTGAGTTCCGCGAGACGTCGGTAGAGGGAAATCTTTTGCGTAGGCGAGGGGACGTAGGTGTTGGGGAAATAGGCGTCCACGTTCACGTTGATTTCGAGTCGGTTGCGGACCTGCGCGGGGAGCTCTTCCCCCTTGAGTTCGGACACCGCCTCCCGCAGCATCTCTGTGAAGAGCTCGAGGCCAACGGCGGCGATGTGTCCGTGCTGCTCCGGACCGAGGAGGTTCCCCGCACCGCGAATGGCCAAGTCCCTCATGGCTATTTTAAAGCCCGCACCGAGTTCCGTAAACTCCCGGATTGCCTCGAGACGCTTTTCCGCCTCCGGGGTGAGGCTCTTCCCCGGACGATACGTAAAATACGCGTAGGCAATCCGGTTCGAGCGGCCTACGCGGCCTCGAAGCTGGTAGAGTTGGGCGAGACCCAGGGTATCCGCATCGAGGACGATCAGCGTATTCACGTTGGGGATGTCCACACCCGTCTCGATGATCGTCGTGGTGACGAGCACGTCGATCTCGCGTTCGAAAAAGGCGAGCATCACCCGCTCGAGCTCTTCCTCGTCCATCTGGCCGTGGGCCACGGCGACGCGGGCCTCGGGGACGAGAGCCTGAACTTCGGCGGCGACGCGGTGAATGCCCTGGACGCGGTTGTAGACGACGAACACCTGCCCCCCGCGCCCGAGCTCGCGCTCGATCGCCTCGCGGACGACGACGGGAGAGTACTCGAGGACGTACGTCTGTACGGGGAAGCGGTCTTTCGGTGGGGTTTCGATGACGCTCATATCCCGAATGCCCGCGAGGGCCATGTGCAGCGTACGCGGGATGGGCGTCGCCGTAAGGGTGAGGACGTCGATCTGCGTGGCGATCTTTTTGATCTTCTCTTTGTGGCCTACGCCGAAGCGCTGCTCCTCGTCGACGATGAGAAGGCCAAGGTCGCGAAAGACCACGTCGTCCGAGAGAATCCGGTGCGTACCGATCAGGATGTCGATCTCGCCTTGGGCGAGGCGGCGGAGGATCTCCTTTTGTTCACGGCGGCTGCGAAAGCGGCTGAGCATCTCCACGCGTACGGGAAACCCTTCGAGCCGCTCGCGAAACGTCTGGAGGTGTTGCTGAGCGAGGATCGTCGTCGGGACGAGAACGGCCACCTGTTTGCCGCTCATCACCGCCTTGAAGGCCGCCCGGAGGGCGACCTCGGTCTTCCCGTACCCTACGTCCCCCACGAGGAGGCGGTCCATGGGACGCGGCGACTCCATGTCGCGCTTGACCTCCTCGATGGCACGCAGCTGGTCGGGCGTCTCCTCGTAGGGAAAAGTCGCCTCAAAGGCGCGCATGAGTTCGTTGTCGGGATCAAAGGCAAACCCGGGGAGGCGCATGCGCGCGGCGTAGATCTTGAGAAGCTCCTCGGCCATCTCCTGCGCCGAGCGCCGGGCCCGCGCTTTGGCGCGTTTCCACTCCCCGCCCCCCAGACGGTGGAGCTTAGGTTCGTGGCCTTCGGCGGACAGGTACTTCTGAAGGAGGTTGAGTTGTTCGACGGGGACGTAGAGGAGATCGCCTCCGGCGTAACGGACGAGGAGGTAGTCCTTGCTTACACCTCCTACGGTGAGCGTCTCCAACCCCTGAAACCGCCCAATCCCGTGGTGGACGTGGACGACGTAATCCCCCGGCCGCAAATCGAAGAGGTCGCGGATCTTCTCGGCGTTGGCCACGCGAGGTGCCCGAGGCTTGCTCGCCTTCGTCCGGCGCACGAACAAATCGCCCTCGGCAAAGACCGCGAGCTTCACGCTTCGGATTTCGAAGCCGCGTTCCAACGATCCGCGAAGGATCACGGGCCTCTGAGGCAGAGGAACGGGGAGGGTGACGAGGGGTTCTGCGTAGATTCCGTAATCTTCAAACACTTGGGCCATGCGCTGAACGCCTTCATCCGAAGGGGCAAGGAAAAGCACGAAAAACCCCGCACGCACGAGCCGCTCCACCTCTCCCTTGAGCAGGGGAAGCTGCCCGTGAAATTCCTGCGCGGTCCTGCTCACGTAGGAGACGGCTAGGCCGCCACCGCGCCCCGCCTTGGGGAACAGAGAGAGTTCGAGACGCGGACGGGCGCGGGCGGAAAGTTCGGAAAAGGAAAACGAGAGGGTGAGCCCGGGCACGAGGCGTCCGGCCTCTAGTTCCCCCGTCTGCCACTCCGCCTCCTCGCGTTCCCGTTGTTCCGCGGCTTCGGCGAGGCGCGTAGGTTCGTCGAACACGTACACCACGTTGCCGCCGAGAAAGTTCGCAACGTGTGCAGGGCGGTCGTAGGCCAGGCGCACGTACCGCGTCGCCCGGGGGTGGAGGATTCCCTGGAGAAGGTCCGCCTTCTCCTCCTCCCAAACCTGCGCGAGGCGTTCCCGCCAGAACGTATCCCCCCGGCGGACGGAAGCCGCCTCCTTAAGAGCGTCCATCCGTTCCACGATCCGCCCGAGAAGTTCGCGCGGGTAGCATCCCTCGTACACAGGGAAGAGAACGACCTCCTCCACCTGTTCTCGGCTTCGGCCCGAGGTGAGGTCGTACACCCGAACGGTGTCTACCTCGTCGCCAAACCACTCGATGCGGTACGGGTCGTCCTCCAGGGGAGGGTACACGTCGAGGATGCCGCCGCGGACGGAAAACTCCCCGGGAACCTCGACCTCTTCCGCGCGACGGTAACCGAGGAGATGAAGGTGGCGAACGACCGCTTCCAGCGAAATCTCCGTCTGAGGGGCGATGCGGAGTTCGAGCTCCCGGAAGACTTCGGGGGGAGGGAGGGGGGTCGTCCATCCCGCCAGAGAGGTGACGAGGACCCGAGGGCGACGGGCGACGAGAAGTTCGCGGATTACGCGCAGGCGCATGCGGCGCTCCTCGTGGCCACCGTCCCGAGGATCGCGCAGAAAGATCTCCTCGCCGGGGAAGTACCAAACCCCCTCCTCGCCGAGAAACTCGCGGATTTCCTCGGCGAGGCGCTGCGCGTGAAAGTTGCTCGCGACGACGACCGCGAGCGGGCGCCCGAGCCGCTCCTGTAGGGCGGCGAGGTAGAGGGCGCGCGCCGCCCCGGCAAGCCCGACGACCTGCGCATCTCCCGCCTTTCGCCCAATCCGATCCACCAAGTCCTGAAAGCCTTTATCATCAGAAAAAACCGAAAAAAGAGCGCCAAGCAAGCGCTTCTCACCCCTTCGTCCTTGTCCCGGCGAGTTGCGCGCGGACGCCCGACATCAACGGGCATTTACGCGGGTCATCACCTGCGCGAATGGCTCGCGAAAGAGGGCCAAAACCGCGTCTCTCGCCGCTTCGACGGCCGCGGCGATTGTCTCTTCTTCTTCGGGAAGGAAAGGAGAGAGGACGAAGTCCGCAGCATCTACGCCGGGCGGCGGACTTCCGATCCCGACGCGCAACCGGGGCACCTCTTCCGTCCCCAAGGCCTCCAAAACGGAGGCGAGCCCGCGGTGTCCCCCCGAACTTCCCCGCGGACGCAGGCGAAGGCGCCCAAGGGGTAGGGCGAGGTCGTCGAGGACGACAAGCACTTCTCCGGGGGGGATTTTGTACGCTTCTGCCGCGGCGCGCACCGCCTTTCCGGAAAGGTTCATGTAGGTGAGGGGTTTGAGAAACACCCGCCTTTCCCCGTCCACATCCGCCTCGTACACGTAGGCATCGCGCCAACGGAACCCGCGAAGGCGCAAGGCACCTGCAAGCGCGTCGATCACCCAAAAGCCTACGTTGTGCCGCGTGGCTTCATACGCTTTTCCCGGATTGCCGAGGCCGACAATGAGGCGCACGGCCGCCCTCCCCCTAGTCGAAGAGCTTGCTCACCGAGAGGCCTTCGTGCACGCGGACGATGGCTTCGGCGATGAGCGGAGCAACGGAAAGGATGCGCAAGTTCGGAAGCCGCTTTTCCTCGGGTACGGGTATGGTGTCGGTGACGACGACCTCTTCCAGGTCGGCGTTGCGCAGCCGTTCGACCGCGGGACCGGAAAGGACGGGGTGGGTACACGCCGCGTAAATCCGCTCGGCGCCTTCGCGACGCAGCGCCTCGGCGCCCAAGAGAATGGTACCCGCCGTATCGATGATGTCGTCCACGAGGATCGCCGTTCGTCCTCGCACGTCTCCTACGATGTTCATCACTTCGACGACGTTGGGGGCAGGGCGCCGCTTGTCGATGATCGCGATGGACGCGCCTAGGTAGTCGGCGAGGCGTCGGGCGCGCGTAACACCTCCGTGATCGGGGGAAACGACGACGATGTCCTTGAGACCCTTGTCGGCAAAGTACTTCCCCAGGATGGGCAAGGCGAGGAGGTGGTCCACAGGAATGTCGAAGAAGCCTTGGATCTGCATGGCGTGGAGGTCCATGGCAATCACGCGGTCGGCCCCGGCACGCTCGATGAGGTTGGCCACGAGTTTGGCCGTGATGGGATCCCGGGCGCGCGCCTTGCGGTCCTGCCGTGCGTAGCCGTAGTAGGGCATCACGACGTTGATCCGCGCCGCCGAAGCCCGCTTGAGCGCGTCGATCATGATGAGGAGCTCCATGAGGTGGTCGTTTACAGGGTGGCTCGTCGGCTGGATCACGAATACGTCTGCCCCGCGAACGCTCTCCAACACCTTGACCTGAATTTCACCGTCGCTGAAACGGCCAACTTCGGCCCGCCCCAGGGGGATTCCGATGTGTTCGGCGATTGCCCGGGCCAACTCGGGGTTGGCATTTCCCGTAAAGACCTTGAGGGACGGATCGCGGTACGTGAGCATCCTCACCTCTCCTCGCATCTGCCCAAACGCCAGAGCGGCGAATTGTCCCGGGAAAAACAATCACGAAGGCGAAACGTCCGTATTGGCGGGCGGAGCTCCCCTTTCGTCGGCACGGGAGGCCCGTTCTGGCGTGGCCAACTTTTCCCGTTTGGCGAAGAGCGTGGGGACGTACCCCTCCTTTACGACCTGACGCGAGCGGGCGATGGCGAGCGCCTCGTCGGGAACGTCCTCCGTGATCGTCGAACCCGCGGCGATGTACGCCCGCTTTCCCACCCGAACGGGAGCCACGAGGTTCACATTGCAACCGACAAAGGCCCCATCCTCGATCACCGTTTCGTACTTCCGCAATCCGTCGTAGTTCACGGTGATCACGCCGCTCGCAATGTTCACGTCCCGGCCGACGAAGGCGTCGCCTACGTAACTCAAGTGCGGCACCTTCGACCCTTCTCCGATGCGGGAGTTCTTGATTTCTACGAAATTCCCAACCCTTACTCCGGGGCCGAGCGCCGTCCCCGGACGAAGGCGGGCAAAAGGTCCTACGGTTGCCCGCGGACCGATGCTCGCGCCTTCGGCAACCGTGTACAGGACGCGCGCCTCCTCCCAAACTTCCACGTCCGTAAGCTCGGTCTGGGGGCCGATTTCCGCACCGCGGCGCACCACGGTACGGCCGAAGAGTCGGGTTCCCGCCCGCAGGACTACGTCCTCCTCGAGCACGACGTCCGGACCGACGAGTACGGTATCCGGCATTTCCACGGTTACTCCCGCTCGCATGTGCCGCTCGAGGATCGCCCGTCGAAGGACGTCCTCGGCACGGGCGAGCTCATACCGGTCGTTTACGCCGGCGACGACTTCCGGCGGAAGAGAGACGAGGGACACCGGCAACCCTTCAGAGGCGAATAGGGGAAGGACGTCGGGCAAGTAGTACTCTCCTTGGGCGTTTTCCCGGTGCAATCGGGGAACCGCGCGACGTAGAGGCTCTACCGCAAAGGCGTACAAGCCGGCGTTGACTTCGCGGATTTCCCGCTCTTCGGGTGTGGCGTCCTTCTCCTCCGCAATGCGCAAAAAGGAACCGTCGGGCGAACGCACGATCCGCCCGTATCCTCGGGGATCTTCGAGGTGTGTGGTAGCTATCGTAGCCGCCGCCCGCGTGCGCGCGTGCACGTCTCGGAGCTTCTGCAACGCCTCTGCCGTAAGAAGGGGCATGTCGCCGTTTACGACAAACACGTGCTCGATTTCCGCGGGAAGGACCTCCAACGCCTTGGCCGTAGCGTGTCCCGTGCCCAAGGGCTCTCCTTGTTCCACGTAAAGGACCGAATACCCCAACGCGCGCCGCACCTCTTCTCCCGCTTCCCCGACGACCACGTAGATGTCGGAAAACCCGGCGCCGCGCAAGGCCTCTACGACGTAGGCGAGCATCGGCTTCCCCAAAAGGCGGTGCAGAACCTTGGGCGTACGCGACTTCATCCGCGTTCCCCGCCCTGCCGCAAGGACGATCGCCGCCGTGCGCTCCACGGGCGTTTCCCCCTCTTCCCTGATCGACTCCCAATGGCCGCATTCGCTCCCCAAATTCCTACGGCTCCGGCAAGGGTGTCAGGACGTTTCCGCGCTTCCCTCGGGCGGTCGGACCGCAATCGCCTCGATCTCTACCCGAGCCCCCCGGGGAAGGGCAGCCACTCCTACGGTGACGCGCGCCGGACGGTGGTCGCCGAAAAAGGCGGCGTACACCTCGTTCACCTGCCCAAAAAAGGAGAGGTCCGTGAGGTAGATCGTCGTCTTGACCACGTCTTCGAGGCGGTAGCCCGCCCCCGCGAGAATCGCGCGGATGTTTTCGAGAACCTGCCGCGTCTCTCGAACGATGTCTCCCTGGACGAGCTCGCCAGAAGGGGTGAGGGGGATCTGGCCAGAAATAAACAGCCATCCCCCGCTTTCCACAGCTTGGCTGTAAGGGCCGATGGCAGCCGGTGCATCGGAAACGGAAATTACCCGCATGGTTTACCCTCCTGTCAAGTCATGCTTGGGGGAGCGGCCCTCCGATTCTCGGATCTGGAAAAGACCTCCCCACGGCGAACTCGGCCAAGCGCGGGAAAAAATGCTCCCGGGAACCGCACGAATCGTGCGCGCGTCGGCGTCGATTTCCTCGACCTTGACGAGGGAAGCCACGTCCTCGACCACCCGCCCGCTTCCCGCGGGACCCTCGACAAAGACGAAGGCTCCGACTCCCTCGGCGCGGAATTCGCGGACGAGCTCCTGCATCCCGCGGATCGTCCCTCCGCCGCGGAGAAAATCGTCCACGAGAAGCACGCGCGCACCTTCGGCAATCGCCCGGCGCGAAAGGGACATGGTGCGAATGCTCCGGGATGAGGCGGAAAGGTAGTTGATCGTCACGAGCGAGCCTTCCGTGATCTGTCCGTCCCGACGGGCGATGACCACCGGCTTTCCGAGGGCAAAAGACGCGGCATAGGCGATGGGGATCCCCTTCGTCTCCACGGTGAGGACGACGTCGACGTCGACCGACGCAAAGGCCGCGGCAACGATCCGCCCCACATCGCGCAAGATATCCGGCCGCCCCAGAAGGTCGGAGAGGTAGACGAACCCCCCAGGGAGAATACGCTCGGGACGGGTGACCTCCTCCACAAGTCGATGCACGAAATTCTCCGCCCGTTCGCGAGAAATTCCCGGGACGTATCGGGCTCCGCCGGCCGCCCCGGGGGATGTCTCGATCGTCCCGATCCCCGCCCGGAGAAAGACCTCGCGCAAGATCGAGAGATCTTCGCTCAGGGAAGATTTCGCCGCGCCGTACGTGCGGGCGAGCTGTCCGAGGGAAAACGTACGCCCCGGCTCCTCGAGAAGCCGCAACGCGAGGTCGGCCAGTCTCGCGCTCCGCCTGAGCTTTGCTTCCTTCGCCACAGCGTCACTTCCTCAGGCTCGTGTTTCCCGCAAAGGGTCGCACCACCATTGTCGCTTCCCGGACAAAGGGAAGCTCCCGCGTGAGCGCCTCGCGGGCGCGGGAGAGTTCTTCTCCCCCGCGAAAAAGGCCTACGTACGTGGGCCCAGATCCGGTGAGAAACGCCGCACAGGCCCCCAGCTCTTTCAGCGTCTCGCGAACTGCGGCGATTTCGGGGAGGAGATCCACCGCCGCTCCCTCGAGGTCGTTGGCGGCGAGTTCCGGAAGCGCTTCCCAATCCCCCGCACACAAGGCCTCGCGAAGCTTACGGGAGCGACTTCCGTCCGAGCGCGAAAACCCTCGAGAACGGAACCGGAGAAACACGTCCTTTGTCGCCAAGGAGGCCCGGGGCTTTACGAGAAGAAGGCGATAGGGGCTTTCGCCTTGGGGGAGAAACGGTTCTACGCGCTCGCCGCGCCCCCCCACCCAAGCAAACCCGTCCCAGAGGAAGTAAGGGACGTCGGAGCCCAATTCTGCGCCTAAAGCGGCGAGTTCTTCCGAAGGAATCCCTAGCTCCCAAAGGATGTTCAGCCCCCGAAGTACGGCTGCCGCATCGCTCGAGCCCCCTCCCAACCCGGCACCCACGGGAATTCGCTTCTCGATGTCGATCCTCACGCCGCCCCTTCGCCCGAAGCGCTCCCGAAGGAGCAGGGCGGCGCGGACGGCGAGGTTTTCCTTGCCGGCGGGAACCGCGTGCCCCCGAACGTGCAGGCGAACCACCGGTTCCTCGAGAAGGGTGAGCGTCAGGAAATCCCCGAAGTCGAGAGGGGCAAACACGGAAGCGATCTCGTGGTAGCCGTCCGGCCGTTGTCCGAGGACCTCGAGAACGAGGTTCACCTTTGCCGGTGCGAAAAGGTGGAGAGCACCCACGGGGAATCTCCTCCCCAATCGTCCCCGCTATTGTATCACGACGCAGAAAACGGGGGAAAGGGCGCACCCTTTCCCCCGCACCGAGCAGAAACTAACGCGTATCGCCCTCACGCCCCCCCGGCGTCTCGGCACGTCCCCGGAGCTGCTCTTCCGCCTTTTCGATCGCCCGGCGAACGAGCAACCCGGCCTCGCGCGTCGTGATGTTCCCCCAGTCGC
Source organism: Brockia lithotrophica (assembly GCF_003633725.1). NCBI lineage: Bacteria > Bacillati > Bacillota > Bacilli > Thermicanales > Thermicanaceae > Brockia > Brockia lithotrophica. The sequence goes on from NZ_RBIJ01000002.1 coordinate 231,210, forward strand.
CGTCTTTCACCTTGTCGTAAAAGCCCAGCTCCTTGGCGAGTTCTTCCTTGAACCCTTCCGACATCACCCCGCGCCGCCGACCCACGCGCCATCCCTCCCCGGGGACCAACGTCCCCGCTTCTAGGATGTGCGCCCGGCGTCAAACCCGCGTGCGACACTTTCCGCCAGCGAGCACACCCGCTTCCCGGAATTTCTATCCCTCGTGCGTCCCGCCGGCTCTGCCTCGGAAGGTGTCCTTTGCCGACGGCGTCTCACCGGGGTTTTTCCACGCGAAGCGTCCGATCGTCGAGGAAAATCGTAAGTTCAACGGTCTCCGTGAGCACATCGGCGTAGCTGAAGGAAATGCGTCGTACGGGTTGTTCGGGCTCGTCCAGTTTGATCGTGAATACAGCCGGGTACGTTTCTTCGAGGATGCCCACGTGCTCGATGATGCGCCGCCTACCGCCATTCGCGCGCAGATGCACCCGACGGCCAATGTGGTGGTCGAGGACCGTCTTGATGTCGGCCAACGCATTCTTCGCCACGCAGCCATCACCTCGCGCCCCCCAGTATATCATTTCCTGCATAGTGTGTCAAATAAAAGGATCGATTATAACAGGGTCGCACCTCCCTGTCAACGAAAAAGGCGTGCACGGTCAGCGCTTGGCTCCGAGTTCGGCGCGCAGGCGCTCCCGGACGTTGTCCATGGCGACGTAAAACTCGCGCATGAGCGCGAGGGCGAGGTACTCCCCACGCGGCGTCGTGGCCCATCCGTCGTCCGTTCGGCGAAGGGCGCCGATCTTCTCGAGCAGGGCGAGCTCCTTCCCCATAACCCTTGTCAACGGAACGCCAAAGATACGGGAAAACCGCTCTTCGGAAACCTTCCGAGAAAAGAGCTCGACCATGAGTTCGTAGAGGTACCGCTCGCGCCGGGGAAAGGCCACGGTGTGCGTAACGGGATTTTTTCCGGATCGGACGAGCCGTTCGTGCTCTTCGAGGTCGTAGGCGTTCACGTACAGAGCGTCGCCGCGGAAGCTGAAGGCCCCTGACCCGGCCCCCATGTACTCCGGATAGTCCACGACGTACTCGTCGATCGGCTCGTCGCGTCGCCCGTCTCCGCGGGCAAAGTGCCAAGCCGTCGTCGGCGTGTACGCGGGTTCGAGCGTTCGACGGACGACCTTGTAGTACACCGCCTCCTGAGCCGAAGATACGTTCCCCAACAAGAGTTTGTTTTGGCTACGCGTCGCCGGCGAAACCATGAGGGGATAGGTGGTAATCTGCTCGGGCCCCAACCCGAGGAGGATCTCCAGGTCGCGACAGAGCATCTGAGGGGTCTGTTCCGACCAATTAAAAATGAGGTCGATGCTCAAAAACGGGAGGATGCCGACACTGGCGGCGATCCTCCGTTGTAGGGATTCAGAAGTGCCGAACTTGTGGAGACGCCCAGCACGAAGCAAGAGGTCGTCGTCGAAGGTCTGGATGCCCACGGAGAGGCGATCCACGAGACCGCGCATCTCTCCGAGGATAGCCGGATCCAACGCCAATGGATCGCCTTCGACGGAAACCTCCCGCAGGGGAAAGAGTTCCCGGGCGTGGGCGATGAGGCGGAGGAGCTCGTCCGGAAGGACGGTCGGAGTTCCGCCTCCTACGTACAAGCTGTAAAAGACGTATCCCTGCTCCCGGAGGAGCTCGAGTTCCTCGTGCAGAACGGCGAAGTACCGCCGGGCGACGTCTTCTCGGAAGATAAACCGGTGGAAGGAGCAATACGCACACAACGCCCGGCAAAAGGGAATGTGCACGTACAGAAGGAGCGGCCGTTCGGGGTTCGAGGGCGGAAGCGAGAGGTTTTCCTGCCTTTTGGGAACCAGAGATCGGGCAGCCGTCCAGCGCAGGTAACGAACTGCCGCCTCGACCCACGGATCGCGCGGGCGGATGCTGCGGTAGGGATCTTCGAGCTCGTGGACGAAGGGGTCGAAGGTGCCGAGGGCAATTTGCTTACAGACCTCCACGCGGGATTGCCTCCTTCTTCGGTCAGCCGGGAATACGCCCCGAACTCCGCCTAATCCTTGAGGTCACGTTTCCGATATCTCGGGGAAACCCTTCGCCTTGAGTTCCCGCTGGCGCTCGAAAGAATACCGAACGAGAAAGCGCTCCTCTTCCGGGGATAGGCGGAGAAAGCGCACGGCCGCCGCGGTCCGAGGGGGCATCCCGGAATCCTCGAAGACGCGCACGACCTCTCCTTCGGGCGAAAAGTCGCGTCGTTCGCCGCTCGCAAGACGAAGGGAAAAGTTCACGGCGATCCGTTCCCCGAGCGAGAGGAGAATTCCCGGGGGAAGGTAAAAGGAGATTCCCCCGGCTGAAATGTCGCGCGAAACCGCCGGAAACTCTTCCCCCTCGTTTCGCCGCACGCGGAGGTCGAGAAGGACGGGGACGCGGAGATAGCCGCGCCGCTGCACGCGCACCAACTCTTCGTCGCGCGGCCGCCTGAGGGCCACGAGCCAGATTTGGTCCCGGCGTACGCCCAGGACGCGGGTGGGGAAGCGGTACGCCGCTCCGTCCCCCCCGCTCACGAAAGCCACAAACTCCGTACCCTCGGGGACAAACGAACGAAAGGTTCGCCGAGAGAGGTCGTACAGGGGTTCCACGTAGAGTGCGGCTTCCGCTACGTCGGCGATACGGGTTTCGTAGCGCGGTCCCAACTCTTGAAAGGATTCCAGAAGGATCTTTTGGCCGAGACGAAATTCCATGGCAGACTTCGGGCCTCCCGTCGTGGCTCAACCAAACCGGAAAAGTCGCAAACGCTCTCTTTAAATCATAGTTCACGGAGGATGGGGGTTTCCCTTTTTTTGTTCTCTGCGGGGAGAACTCGTACGGAAGCGCGGCCCCCCTACGTCCGCCGCCGCAGCGTCCCCCGGCTTTCGATGCCCCCGATGCCGGAAAGACCGCTTTTCGTCTCCAAAATCGCCTCTTCGGGGGAGAGATACACGGATACCGAAGTTCGGGCGAGGCGAACGGCGACGAGCGTGGGATCGAGGGCGTGGATGTTCACCCGCTTGGGAGAGCTCGCGTAATTTGCCCCGGCCGCCAAAATCTCCTCGTAGTGCGACTGACAGGCTCCCGCGACGATGAGGAGGCCGTCCTTGTGCGGCTCAAAGGCCGTGCGCGCTCGCCGAACCGCTTCGACAAAAAAGCGGGAGTGGCGATAGCTTTCGAGCCTGTCCGGATCGCGTCCCGAAGGAAGGGCGTCGTGTCCCGTGAGGACGAGGATATCCGGTTGCGCCTTTTCCAAGAGGGCGAGGATGTGCCTCGGCATGAGGGGTTCCTGTAAGGACACGCCGACGGCGGGAACTCCCGCGCGCCGGTACGCGGCGAGGCTGAGTTCGAGGTAGTAGGGATCTCCGTCGACGTGCAAGACCTTCCCGGCCTGCGTCTCGGGGGTTTTGGAGCTCCAGGGGGGGATCTTTTCCCACACGGGCCGTGCGCTTTGGGAAACCGCCTGAAGGAGGGGGCGGCCCTCCCTTCGGAAGGGAAATCCGCGTTGCAGCTCTTCCCCGTGTTCTCCTTCGGGAATCAAGTCGTCGAGGGGGGCATCGGCGAGGAGCCGAACTCCTACCGCACGAAGAAGGGCGATCCCGGAATCGTGAAAGACGTGCGTGACGCGAAAGAGGATGTCTCCGCCGTGCGACCGGCGGCGGACGAGAGAACCGACGCGAATGTCCCGCATGTACCTCCCTCCCCCTTCGGTATACGGGGAATCGCCCGGGAAGGTACGCGGGAAATCGCAAAGAAAACAAGCCCTTCCCCGGGTTTTCCCGGGAAAGGGCTCCCTCACTTCGTGTACCGGTCGGCTACCGCGCTCGCCCCGAACGCTTCGGGTTTGATCTTTACCGTATAGCCCACAGACCGTACCCAGCCGACGATCTCCTGAATCATCGTCCGCGTCTGCCCTGTGTTGCCGATGTCTACGTGGATTTCCACGTCCTTCTCTTCCAGAAGGTCGAAAAGCCCGACGTTCCCGAGCTTTTCCGCAAGGGCCAAGCTTTCCGCCGTCTCTACGTAGATCCGCTGCCGGAGGTCGTAAATCGGCCGCAGGCGCGTTCGGCGGAAGAAGAAGCGCGCCCCCTTGGATACCCGGTGAATGACGATGGCGCTCACGAGAAGCGTTTCCTCCTCGGTCGTGTGGGAATCCGAACCGATGACGAGCTTGTACGCGGCGTCGGGTACGGAAGCTACGTACCCGCGGATCTGCTCCACGACCTCTTCCAAACTCAGGCGGCCGAACGTCGGGCTGGTAAAGTACATCGAAGCTCACCTACACCTTTCGGCGGTTCCGCCCTCAGGAACTTTCGCGTACGAGCCCCAGGTCTTGGGCCAGCTCGAGGTAGTCGCTGAGAGAAAGCTCCTCGGGACGTACCGTGGCGGACGTCCCTCGGGCCTCAAGCCAAGCCCCCCAATCCGTCTCGCGGTCGGGAAAGAGGTACCGTAGGTTGTTCGCCAAGGTCTTCCGCCGGTGGCGGAAAACCCCAAAGAGGAATTCCACAAACGCTTCCCGCTCTTCCCTTCGGGGGACGACCGGCTCGGGATAGGGGAGAAGGCGTACGACGGAAGAGTCCACTTCCGGAGGAGGGGTAAAGGCGCCGGGACGGAGGTGGAAACAGAGTTCCACGCGGGCATACACAGCTACCACCACGCTCAAGGCACCGTAGGCCCGCGTGCGCGGGGGCGCGAGGAGCCGTTCCCCCACCTCGCGCTGAACCATGACCGTAAGCGAAGCTAAGGGCGGAGTAAGCGAAAGCAACCGCAAAAGAAGCGGCGTGGCGATTTGGTAGGGGAGGTTGCTCACGACGTGCACGGGCCGTCCGGAAGCGTATTCCTCGCGAAGGGCTTCGAAGTCCACGGCGAGGGCGTCCCCTTCGACGATCACTACGTCTTCCGGAGAAAACCGCTTTCGAAGAAACGGGATCAGCCGGCGATCGAGCTCAACGGCGATGACGCGGTGCCCTGCGCGCACGAGCGCTTCCGTGAGCGTACCTAGACCCGGCCCGATTTCCAGCACCGTGGACTCCCGGGGAAGCCGCGCGCACCGGAGAATGCGTTCGAGGGCCCTGGCGTCGGTGAGGAAGTGTTGGCCAAACGCCCGCCGCGGAGCTATCCCGAGATTCCGGAGGGTTCGAAGCGTCCACGCGCGAAGCTCCTGCGAAGACCTCGGGCCTCCTTCCCCCTCCGGAATTTCCCCCGGAGCACCCGTGGGGGTTCGACCGCCAAAGGTTTCGTCCTTGGTTTGTTCTTCGCCCACGCCTCCCCCACCTCAACCTCCATTGTACGCCGGAATTCCCGCAGAAAAAAGGACTGCTTTTTGCTAGAAAAAAGGCGGGGCAAAGCCCCGCCTTTTTTCGAACGAGCATCTAGCGGACTTCCGGACCGAGGACGTACACCGTCACACCCGTCTTGCGCCCGAAGCGCAAGGCGCTTGCGAGGTCTGCAAAGTAGACGTCGATCATGTTGCCGCGGATTCCCCCGCCTACGTCCTCCGCGCGGTACAGTCCGTAGCCTTCGATGTACACCCAAGAACGCAGGGGGATCACCGAGGGGTCTACGGCGATCGTCCGCCCTTCCTGCGCCGGATACCCGAGTGCGGTCCTTCCGTACCCCGCATCTCCGGGGGTCTTCCCCGTGCTTTCGGGCCCTGCCGTGTAGGCGACGAGGGTTACACCCCGAAGGACCTTTTGTACGGCGTACGTCTTTCCGGCTACGCGGACGTACCCGTCTCCAGCCTCCCCCTCTGGAGGCCGGGCGGGAGCGGCGGTGGAAAGCGGAACGGGTTTTGGCGGCTCTTTCGTCCCCACGTGCACTACCGCGGAAAGGGCCTCACGCTCCACGCGGCGATCTACGAGAATTTGCTCCTTGGGCGCGCCGTTTTCGTATACCACGCGGTAGAGGAGGACCTCCTCTCCCTCGCGTCCCTCCCGAACGACCTTGGACGTCCCCTTGAGAAGGTTCGGATCCTCGACCTTTTCTGTGGCGGGAGGAATAGGCCGACGTTCCAGGCGGTATCCCTCGGCTTGCAAAACGAGGGTAAGGGTTTCCCCGTCGACAAGGCGAACGTCAGGACCGGGATCCACGCGGTCCCCTTCCCTCAGGGATATCCCCCATCCCGCAAGTGCCTCTCCAACGCGCTCGGCCGTAGTGTGGAGCACCGTTGGCTCGCCGTCTTCTCCGAAACGGACGTATACGGCCTTGTTCCGGAAGACGTGAACGAGTTGACCGTCGGAAAGCGGTTCTTCCGGCTCTGGACTCACGCGATCTCCCGGGTATAAGGTAATCCCCCGTTCCTTCAAAAGCTCCGCCACCGTAGGTGCTCGCGTATTCACCACGTATGCCTTGCCGTCGACCCAGAGGCCCACCGTCTTCGGGCGATAGGCTTGGGCGTGGACCGTCGTGGATACGGTCATCGAGACGGAAAGGGCGAGAAACCCCAGCCGCTTCCACGCCGTCGATGATCCGCCACGGTAGCCCTCCAAGCGTTCAGCCCCCTTCCGTTGTGTGAGGATCCTCGCAAAGGTGGCCTGAGTGTACGGCCGTCCTTGCGAGGCGCGGGAGAACGCGGTGGGCGTTGCAAAACGTCCGCCGCCGGATCTCCGCCTCCGAAAGGCCCAGGAGCTCGGCTACGGCCTGCCCTACGATCGCTACATACGCCGGCTCGTTGCGCTTTCCGCGGTGCGGATGCGGCGTGAGGTACGGGGAATCGGTTTCGAGGACGATGCGGTCCAGGGGTATGCGGGGCAGAAGATCGCGCTGAGCGGCCTTGCGGAAGGTAACCACTCCGCCGAATCCTAAGGCGAAGCCGAGGGAAAGCCCACGCTCGGCGTGCGAAGCGTCGCCGGAAAAGGCGTGGAGGATCCCCCCTACTTCTTCGGCACCCTCTTCTTCGAGGATGCGGAGGACGTCGTCGTGCGCGTCGCGGTCGTGGACGACGATGGGGAGCCCCGCATCGCGAGCGAGGCGAATTTGCCGGCGGAAGGCGTCCTGCTGGACGGCCGGAGGAACGGTATCCCAATGGTAGTCGAGGCCGATTTCCCCCACGGCTACGACCTTGGGATGCGTGAGGAGGCGGCGAAGTTCCCGCTCCTCCTCGGCGCCAAAGGACGCCACTTCCGTAGGGTGCCAGCCCACGGCCGCGTAGACAAAAGAATACGCCTCCGCCAGCGCCAACGTCGAGCGGATCGATACTGCATTATACCCAACGTTGACGATCTTTACCACTCCGACCGCTTGCGCGCGGGCGAGGACCTCTTCCCGGTCGCCGTCGAACCGGGGATGGTCGACGTGGGCGTGCGTATCGATCCAACCCGGGGCGAAACCTGCCGCCCCTTCGGATGTGTCCGGCCTCATGAGATCGTCGCCCCGTTGGGAACTTCCGGGGGAAGGGTGAGGAGAACGATGCGTTCCCCGGCGTGAGCGGCGAGGAGCATACCCTGGGATTCGTACCCCATGAGGCGGCGGGGCTTCAGGTTCGCCACGACGACCACCTTACGCCCTACGAGGTCCTCGGGCCGGTAAGAGGGGTAGAGTCCGCCTACGATCTGCCGCACCTCTCCCCCCAGGTCGACCTCCAGACGGATGAGCTTCTCCGACTTCTCGATCCGCTCGGCTTGCACGATCTCGCCTACGCGAAGTTCGACCTTGCGAAACTCGGCAATGTCGAGAAGCCCCTCCGCGTCGTGTTTTGTCGTCTCCGCCTTCCTTTCTTCTGCCGCGGAATTAGACGCGCCTTCCGCGGCCTCCGCGCGCAACGCCCCCGTGAGGGTGTCGATGTACGCCACCTCTTCCGCGACGTTGCGCCGCGGGAAGAGGGGATCTCCCTTGAAGACGGTGGCGCCTACGGGCAACACCCCGAACGTCGTCATGGCGGACCAGCCGGTGCGCTCTTCGTCGCCGTACACGGCGATGCGCCGAAGGATCTGTTCCGCCGTTCGGGGCAAGAAGGGCCGGAGGGCGATGCCGACGAAGCGAAGCCCCTCCAGGGCGTGGTAGAGGACGGTGGCGAGGCGCCTCTCCTTCCCTTCGCGCGCGAGCGTCCAGGGCGCGCTTTCCTCGAGGTAGCGGTTTACGTCGTGGACGAATTCGAGGACGGCGGCCAGGGCCATGTGAAGTGCGTAGTGGTCCATGTGCGTCTCGATTTCCTCTTTGAGAGCAAGGGCACGGCGGCGGAGTTCCGCATCTTGGGCCTCCGTCGGACCGGGCTCCGGCACCCGGCCCTCCGCGAATTGCTCGGCAAGGGCGAGCGTGCGGCTCACGAGATTGCCCAAGTCGTTGGCGAGATCCCCGTTTACGCGCTCGAGGAAGGAGTCCACCGTAAACACGCCGTCTTGGCCAAAGGGTATCTCGCGAAGGAGGTAGTAGCGCACGGCGTCCGAACCGTAGCGCGCGATGAGGTCCTTCGGATCGATCACGTTCCCCTTCGACTTCGACATCTTTCCCTGAGGGGTGAGGACCCACCCGTGGCCGAAAACCGTCTTGGGCAGGGGGAGGTCCAGGGCCATGAGGAGGATCGGCCAGTAGATCGTGTGGAACCGGACGATGTCCTTCCCCACGAGGTGGAGGTCAGCCGGCCAGTACCGTTCGAAACGACTCGGGTCGTCCGACATGTAGCCCAAAGCGGTGATGTAGTTGGCCAAAGCGTCGATCCAGACGTACGCGACGTGTTTGGGATCGTTGGGAAACGGGATCCCCCAGTCGAGGTCGATCCGGGAGACGGAAAGATCTTCGAGCCCGGGCCGGAGGAAGTTGTTGAGCATTTCGTTTCGGCGCGCTTCAGGGAGGATGAACTCTGGGTGCTCCTCGATGTGGCGAATGAGGCGGTCTTGGTACTTCGTGAGCCGGAGGAAGTAGCTCTCCTGGGAGATCTTCTGCACCGGCCGTCCGCAGTCCGGACAGAGGTACTGGCCGTCTTTTTTCACCACCTGGAACTCCGTCCAGTAGGCCTCGCACTCGACGCAGTAATACCCCTCGTACCGTCCGAGATAGATGTCGCCCTTTTCCAAGAGGCGGGCGATGATTTTCTGCACGGCCTCCTTGTGGCGCGGCTCCGTCGTACGGATGAAATCGTCGTAGCTGATGTCGAGCTTTTCCCAGAGGTCCTGGATCCAGGCCACGATCGGTTCGATGTACTCAAGGGGCGTTTTGCCGTGTCGTTCCGCTGTGCGCTGCAGCTTCTTCCCGTGCTCGTCCGTACCCGTAAGGAAAAACACGTCGTACCCCAGGAGCCGCTTGTAGCGCGCAATGGCGTCGGCGGCTATGGTCGTATAGGCGTTTCCGATATGGAGTTTGGCGCTCGGGTAGTAAATGGGCGTCGTGATGTAGAACGTCCGGGCCACCCCCGGATCACCTCGCCTTTCCGCCTTCCCGATTTCCGCAGGTCAGGAGGGAGAAAACCCGCACCCCTTCTCGTCGCAACGGCATCTGCATACACTCGGAGGGGAAACCTCTTCCTCTATAAAAGCAAGGGCTTTCGCCCATCGCCCATTTCCAGGAACGACCGCCTATTGCGTCATGTTAGCGCCGCCTTTCCCACTTGTCAAGCCGCCCGCCTGCAACCGAGACGTGCCAAAGGGGGGCGGTACCAACTGCTTCGGCCTTCCTCTTTCGCCACCGAAGATCAAAAAGACACGAAAAACAAGGTCGATTTCGAGGGGTGGTCCTTCCTGGGAAATTCTTTCTTTCGTAGTTCGAAACATCGCATGGAAAATCCAAACAATTGACTCATCTGCTATCAAGTGTTATCCTGACCCAGAGGGAGGGGGGAGCATGCGAACAACAGGAATCGTGAGAAAAATAGATGAACTTGGGAGAATCGTCATCCCGAGTGACATCCGGCGCGAACTCGGTCTGGGAGAACGCGATTTGGTCGAAATCGCAGTCGAGAGGGATGCGATCGTGATCCGTCGCTTCGAACCCGCCTGCGTGTTTTGCGGAAGCAGAGAAGACCTTTTCGAATACCGAGGAAAAACCGTCTGCCGCCGCTGCGCCCAAGCCCTTTGCCGCGAGGCGGGAAATCCCGTGGACGCGGATGAGGCTTAAAACGGAGGGGATTCCCGCTCCTCGGATCCCCTCTCGTGAAATCGGCGATAGATCTCGCGGGCGGGAAGGGAAAACCGCCTTGCGGCCTCCTTTGCGGCATCTTTCGTGCCCATGCCCTCTTTCGTCCTACGGTCCATCCAGGCGAGGGCCTCTGCCAGACGTTCCTCAGAGGACGGCTGCAGCCCTTCCTCTCGAGACGTTGCCTCCTCGGCGCCCGCGACGACCAAGGTGATCTCTCCGCGCACGTCGGCCGCCTCCGCCCAGCGGACGAGCTCTTCGAGGGAACCTCGAAGGATTTCCTCGTGAACCTTGGTAAGCTCCCGGGCCAAACTCGCGGGACGGTCGCCGAACACGTCGAGGAGATCGGCGAGCGTCGCACGCAGGCGATGCGGCGCTTCGTAAAAGATTATCGGATAGGGGAAGTCCCGGAGATCCGCCAGCACCTTCCTTCGTTCTCCCTTCCGCCGCGGCAAAAACCCGTAAAACAAAAACGGGCCTCCGGCAAACCCACTGGCCACCCAGGCCGCCAAGGCGGCACTCGGCCCGGGAACGGGAACGACGCGAATGCCTTCCGCCAGAGCCCTGCGGACGAGCTCGCCCCCCGGATCTTGAAGGAGAGGCGTACCCGCATCGCTCACCAGGGCGACGTGCTTCCCGGCGAGGAGCGCCCCGAGGATGTCTTCTTCCCGCTTGCGCGGCGAATCCTTGTGGTAACTCACGAGAGGCTTCTGAATGCCGAGATGGGTGAGCAGGGCCCTGGTCCTGCGCGTATCTTCGCAGGCGACGAGGTCGACCTCGGATAACGTCCGGCGTGCCCGTGCGGACAGGTCCTCGAGGTTGCCTATAGGGGTGGACACGATGAACAAGGTCCCGGGTGCCGCCTTCTCCCGTTCCGGGTCGTTCCCCTTGCGGTTCACCGATCCATCTCCAACCTTTCGTAAATCCGACACATTTCCGGATGCGTTTGCCCCCGGTCGTCGAGGAGGAAAAGGGGGGGCAACACGACAAGCCCCTCTCCCGCTCCCTTTTTTGCCTCGACGAGGAGGAGTTCTGCCGGGCTTCCCGGACGAGCATACACGAGGCGAAGAACCTTCGGTTCGAGGCGTGCCGCGCGAAGCGCGGCGAGGACGGTCGTAAGGCGGTCGGCGCGGTGGACGAATGCCGCCCTTCCCCCGTCCTTGAGCAGGCGTGCCGCGGCCCGTGCCGCCGCCTCGAAGGAGAGGGCAACTTCGTGGTGGGCCAAAGCACGAAAGGGATTGTCGGGCAGCGCGTGGGGCGGCAGATACGGGGGATTGCACGTAAGGTAGTCGTAGCGGCCGGCGCCGAGCACCCGAAAGGCCTCGCGCACGTCGCCCACGTAGACGCGGAATCTTTCCTCGAGGCCGTTGAGCCTCGCGCTCCGGCGCGCCATGTCCGCCAGTTCGGCCGAAATTTCCACCGCGTCGATCTCGCCCCCTGTACGGGCGAGGAGAAATAAGGCAACGGCTCCGTTGCCCGAGCACAGGTCCACTACACACATCCCGGGTTCAGGACGGGCAAAGGCCGCGAGAAGGACAGCGTCTACGGCGTAGGCATACCGCTTGGGATGCTGGATGATGCGTAAAGGCGTCCGCCCCAATCGGTCGACGCGCTCACCCGGAAGGAGGGGGACGTCTCCTCCGATCACGGCGCGTCCCCCTCGCGCGGGAAACGCCGCTCCCCTACATCCTGCGATCCCCGGCGCGCAATGCGCGCACCTTTTTCTTGGGCGCTCCGGTCGAGGAGCGAGAGACAAAACAGGCAGTCCCCCTCCCGCGGCCTGCCGAAGTACTGGTTGCAGATGTGGTACCCTTCGTAGTAAAGCCGCGCGAGATTGTCCACGCCTTCCGGAAGGAGAGAAAAGGAGGTCTGCGTCTCCGGTCTACCCTCGAGCTCCAACCTTCGGCGGAGATTTTCGTTTTCCACCGTAAGGCGAAAGCGCTCCACGAGGAGCTCCTCCACGATGCTCTTGAGCTCCCCGAGCTCGCCGTACACGCGCGTGAGGGCGTCCTCAAGGCGCTGAAAGCGTTCGATGATTTCCCGAGTTTCCACGTTGGACACCCACTTCCCTTTCTCCCCGGCAGGGTCGCGTCAACCCGCGCTTCGCCCCGAAGCGGGAAGTGTTCATTGAAGTTGGGAATTCCAAAACTCGAGGAGAGAATCCCAAGAAAAGACCTGCATCCTCCCGTCGCGCAACCGCGCTACCACCGTGCGTCCCTCTGCGCCCACCTCGACGACCTCGCCTTCGCCCAACGGCGTGAGGATTTCCTCACCGACGATCGGAAGGGTCTCCCGCGTCGCTTCGTACTGTTCGTGCTCGTAGCGCAGGCAGCACATGAGTCGCCCGCAGAGCCCGGAAATCTTGCTCGGGTTGAGCACGAGGCTTTGGTCTTTCGCCATTTTGATCGTGATCGGTTGAAACTCTGCAAGCCACGTAGCACAACACACGGGAAGGCCGCAGGGCCCCAATCCCCCGCGCATCTTGGCCTCGTCGCGGACGCCGATCTGACGAAGTTCGATTCGCGTGCGGAAGATGCTCGCCAGATCGCGAACGAGCGCGCGGAAGTCCACCCTGCCCTCCGCCGTAAAGTAAAAGATGAGCTTGGCACGGTCGAAGGTGTATTCCGCATCTACGAGCTTCATGGGCAACCTGTGCGCCCGAATCCTTTCGGCGCACAGAGGAAGCGCCCGCTCCGCATCTTGTTGGTTGAGGGCGACAATGGCGAGGTCTTCCGGGGATGCGAGGCGGAGAACCTTTTTCAAGGGTTGGACCACATCCTCGCCGCCGACTTCGCGGGGAGGCACGGCCACCTTGCCAAACTCGATCCCCCGAATCGTCTCTATGATGACGCCCGTCCCCGGACGAAAGAGGGCTTCGGCTTCTGCGGGGGACGTCCCCGGGTCAAAGTAGTAGATCTTTCCTGCACGGCGAAAGCGTACGCCTACGACCAACACGCGCCTCACCTTATTTCAAACCGACGAGGGCCGCCTTAAAGGCAAGGGCGGTCCGCGTGGCGGAATACGTACGGAATTTCCCAAACACCGTATCGAAAGAGGCGTAGAGGTCCGCGCGCGAACGCGAAGTTGTGCAGTTTGCCAAGGATACGCCGAATTCGGGCGGAATGCCCTCTCCCGCCGCTCCTACGGATTGCCGAAGAAGTTCCCCCAAAAGAAGCAAGGCGTAGGCCATGGCAAAGGTAGCCCCTTCTTTCCCGTACCGGCCCAGCACCCGATCTGCCCACAGCAGGCGCTCTCCCGCAGAGCGGGGAGGAGCGCAGACGAAAGCCGCAACTTCTCGGAGGAGGGTCGGGAGATCTTCGGGCGCGAGTCCCCCGAGATCTTCCACATCTCCCAAAGCGGCGAGCGCGACTGCGGCTTCCGCGGAAAACCCGCGGCGGACGTAGATCTCCTTGCGGCGTTCGTAAGGGGGGAGGGGGAAGACCAACGGAAGAAGGCGGGAACGCACCGTAGGCAAGAGACCTTCCGGCGATCGTGCGGCGACGAAAAAGAGCGTTCCCGTCGGAGGTTCTTCGAGAAGCTTGAGGAGGGCGTTTTGCGCCTCAGGGAGAGGAGGCTCGCGCAGTTCTAGCCAGACGACGCGATGTCGCCCTCGAGAAGGAGCCAAGGAGAGAACGTCCCGAAGGGCGCGCACGTCGTCCATCCGCAACTTCCCTTCCCTCGCCGCCACGTACACCCGGTCGACTTCCCCGCCACGCGCAATGCGTGCGGCGAGTTCTTCTTCCGACTCACCCGTATCTGCGGCGAGGTACGCGGCGGCGACGCGCAAGGCTACGTCGCGCTTTTCTTCGAGAAACGGTCCGTACAGGGCATATGCGTGCGCCAACCGCCCCCCTTGGAGGGCGCGGCGGAGAAAACGCTCGACGCGGTGCATGGAGAACAACTCCGTCGCACGTGCAAAAATCCCTTCGTCGGCCAAAGATCAGAAGTGGTGGAAGGCCTCGACGGGCAAGACGAATACCGTCGCCCCCCCAACTTGCACCTCCACGGGGTAGGGGACGTAGCTTTCCGCGTGTCCCCCGAGCGGAGGCAGGGGGGAAATGAGTTGCTCCCGCGACTCGCAGTTTTTCCGTATGACCTCGAGGGCCTCTTCGACGCGTTCGTCCTCGACTCCGATGAGGAAGGTCGTGTTCCCCACGCGGAGGAACCCCCCCGTGCTCGCGAGCTTCGTAGCCCGAAAATTCTCGCGTACGAGGGCGTTCATGAGCTTGTGGCTGTCTTGGTCCTGCACGACCGCGATGATGAGCTTCACGGCGCCGCCCTCCTCCTGTTCTTACGTCTGATTGTACCCGTGACCCGTTGCCCGCGGCAACCGCCTCAGTTCATTGTAGCGGAAATCTCTTCCCCGTAGATCCCGTTGCCACCTCGGAGGAGAGAAGCGACCTACGCCTCGTCTAGAACCCAAACGTCCCCCTCGCGTTCGAGGCCGAGAACGGGGTGCCCGAGTGCTACGAGTCGCGAAAGGGCGGCGAGGTGTGAGGAGGAGATGCGTTCCCCGGGCAGGACGAGGGGGATTCCCGGCGGTACCGGAACGAGCGCCCGGGCGCTCACCCTGCCGAGGGCCTGCGAAAGATGGACTTCGGCGACCTTTTCTCCCCAGAAAAGGCGAAACGACACGCGAGAAGGCGGCGCCGAGGCGAAGCCCTCGAAAAAAGTCCCTTCGGAATCCCTCCTGACTCCTTCGCCTCGCGAACCGTCTGCTTGCGGAAGGTACGCGACGAGAGCGCGGTACAGCTTTCGCCAAAACTTTCGGTTCCCCGGGGAAAGGAGGCAGAGAACCGCGTCGCCGAGGACAAGCTCACAATAGACCTTGTGCCGACGCAGGTGCTCCTCGAGGCGCCCTCCTTCTCCCGGCGGGGCGAGGAGGACGAGGCGGAAGGGATCGTCGGTGGGAAGGACGCGGAGCCAAGGAATTTGCGCCAAAGATCTGCGGAAGGCTGCCTGGGCGTTCAGCGCCCGGCGAACCATGGTCTTGCCGTGGAGGGCATACCACGCCCGGGCGAGGTCCATCGTCGCGAGGAGCACGTACGAAGGGCTCGAAGTTTGAAGGACGCGGAGCGCCTCGCGCACCGCTTCGCGCGGTACGGCCTCCCCGCGAAAGTGGAGGAGACTCCCCATCCCCATGACGGGAAGCGTCTTGTGGAGGGATTGGACTACAGCATCGGCGCCGAGATCGAGGGCGGGGCGGGGCAGGCGGCGGGAAAAGCGAAAGTGCGCCCCGTGCGCCTCGTCGACGTACACCAGAAGTCCGGCGCGCTTTGCCGTACGGATGAGAGAACGAAGGGGTCCCCGCAGGCCGAAGTAGGTCGGAGAAGTGAGGAACACGGCCTTTGCGTCAGGATGTCGCCGCAACACGTCGCGGAGGACAGCTTCCTCCGGAGGGTGGGGGATTCCGTGCGCATCCACCGGGTTCGGCAGCACTACCGCCTCCGCTCCCGCGAGCGACAGACCGTTCCACACAGAAGCATGGGAGGCGCGCTCCACAATCCAAGGCCTTCGAGGACTTACGACTTCCGTACCGAGGATCAAGGCCAAGATCCCGGCCGTACTCCCCCCAACGAGGAATTTCGTCTCCTCGGCGCCGAAGACTTCCGCGGCCCGCACCTCCGCTTCGCGAATCACCCCTTCCGGAGCGTGGAGGTTGTCCAGTCCCGGGAGCTCCGTAGCATCGAAGCGCAGACAGGGCGCGAACCATTTGCGGACAAATTCGGGGAAGTACTCGCCTCCGTGGTGTCCAGGGACGTGAAACGACGCATGACCCCGGAGCTCCCAGAGGGCGCGAAACAGGGGAGCTTCTTCGAGCAGGCGTTTGCCTCGCATGTGCAAACCCCCTTGCCGTCTGCAAGCCCATAAATACGGAGAAGGGCGAAGACCTCCCGTCCCCGTTCCCTTTGAAAGTCCGCATCTGGCTCCCCGAAAAAACGAAAAAGCGGTCCCTTTGGGAACCGCCTTGGGAATTCACAAGTTTCAGGGAGGTCAGGAAGGCAGCGACCTATTCTCCCACCCCGTCTCCAGGGCAGTACCTTCGGCGCGGGAGGGCTTAACGGCCGTGTTCGGTATGGGTACGGGTGTTTCCCCTCCGCCATGGCCACCTCCCTGCTCCCTCAAAACCGGATAGACGCTCGCAAGGCCTCGGCCGATTCGTACCCGTCAGCTCCGCGCGTCGCCGCGCTTCCACCTCGGGCCGATCTACCTCGTCGTCTCCGAGGGGCCTTACCCGGTTCCCCCGGTGGG
>NZ_RBIJ01000003.1:0-149581 GCF_003633725.1 Brockia lithotrophica
CGGTTCAGTTCGCGGTGAAGTTCATAGGCGCTTGTCGTGCGGCCTTCGTTTTCGTAGATCTCCTTCCACCGCGCGAGGCCCCAGTTGTAGGCAAAACGAGCGGCCCCGGCGTGCTTGGCGAGGAGAATGCGTTGTTCCTTGTTGGGATCGAGCTCGTAGCGGTAGGCTCTATGGATCTTCACGTCGAAGCGCCTCCAACACTTTTTTGCCCGGCGTTTCGCAGAACGCTTGCCGTAGAGACAAACAGCTAGGGAAGGGAGTACTTCGGCCATTAGGTGATGCCGCGCCTTTTGGCCCATTCGCTGAGTTTCATGGGTATACTTTACCAAAGAAAGGAATGAAGATCAATCGTATTTTTATCTGTTGGCAACCCTCATGCTACACATGCATTACCTGGACATCTACCGCTTCCAAGTAGCCAAGCAGCCGGACGTTCCCCTCTGGCTCTACCTTGGCTCTACCTCTTCCCGCGCAAATTTTCGCCGGAAGAAATTCGAGAACACCTCGCCTACTACGAACCGATCGCCGTCCACGACTCTTCCCTTTCGCCTTCCGTATTCGCCGCGCTTTGGGCGCGAGCGGGGGATGTTGAGCGCACCTACGCGTATCTCCGGTACGCCGCCCGCATCGACCTCGACAACCTGCACGGCGACACACGGCACGGCGTACACCTTGCCGCCATGGGCGGCGCGTGCCAGGCGTTGCTCGAAGGTTTTGGCGGCATCGTCGCCGACGAAGATAGGCTCGAAATCTCACCCCGCCTCCCCGGAGCATGGAACTCCCTCACCTTTCGCTTCCGCTACCGCGGACGTCTCCTCGAAGTTCGAGCCACGCGTGAGCGTACCGACGTCCACCTTCTCGCGGGCGAGCCCTTTTCCGCCACCGTACACGGCGCCCGTGTCGAACTCGTTTCCAGAAAGCCGCAGTCGATTCCCCGAACATGGTAAAAAAAGCCAATGAGCACTCGAGACCTTGACCTTAAATAAGTTTGCGGAATCTCCGGTGTGAAAAATCCCATCGCTTCCGGTGACAGCGTAGGTTGGCCGCTCATGGACGTGATCGAATACTTTCTCATCGCGTTCGGCGGACTCCAACTACAGCTTGACTTGAACAAATGGCGTTAGTCCCTCTCTTTCAGGGACTTGCCGCCCTCGACTTGATCAACTCGTACGTCGGGCTCATTTTCGTCCACGCCGCCTGGGGGCTACCGTGGATCACGATGTTCCTTCGGAACTTCTTTACAACCGTGCCCGTGGAGCTCGAGGAAGCGGCGCGCATCGACGGCGCTTCGCGCACCTACACCTTTTTCCGCATCCTCCTGCCCGTAAGCCTCCCGGCCCTCGCCTCGGCCGCGGCTCTCCAGTTCAACTGGGTGTGGAACGACTTCTTTCTCGCCCTCATCCTCATCTACAGTCCCGACAAGCTCCTTGTCACCCAGCGAATCCCGCTTCTTCGAGGACAATATTACGTGGACTGGGGTCTTTTGTCCGCCGCGGCTCTCCTTGCGATGTCCGTACCCATCCTCGTCTTTCTCCTTCTCCAGCGCTACTACGTGCGCGGGCTTGTAGGCTGGAGCGTGGAAAAGTGATCCCTTACGTTCGCGTCAACGCTCAAGAGATTTCCCCCTCTCAGAGTCATAGGTGTGGGTTATTTAGGTGTGGGTTATTATTTTGAACGATTTCGTAGCTAGCCGAGGTCAGTCGGCCCGGGACGTCATTAGTGTAGGTGGCTTCGCCTACCGGCAGAACCATACTGAGCAAAAGCAGGATGTCACCGGCTGCTTCTAGGAAAATCTCGGCTTCACAGTCATCACCCCTCTCTATGCTATATCCAGCGTAGATCATTTCTTCCTTACCACCAGTTTTCCACTTCTTTTATTATCCTTTCATCTATATTTTTGCCGTCACCGTTAACACCTACCACTACGAAGCCTTCAAGCATCCTCGGGTATGTCGAGTAGTGAAGCTTCTTCGGGATAACCGCTACTTCTCTAAACATTAGGAATAGTTCATTATCCATCGGTGTCACTTCTTTTATCCTCGGACTGTCAAAAACCTCGGTTATCGTGAACTCCTTTCCTCTTATCGCGCCACTGTACTTGCCTTCTGCCAGGATCGCCTTGTACCTGTTCTCCCCCGGTTTTCCTACCGGGTCCAGGTAGCACGCCGTATCTACATCGTACTTCGACAAAAGGGCTTTAAGGTTGTTCTGCACAATCGTAATTAATATTCCTTGTGTTGCACCGTAAATAATTACGAAAGCGCAGACAGTTGACAAAAGAGAAAGTTTCGCAATACCATATGTTATAACCTCATGATATACTAAAATGGGAATTGATAAAGTTTCAACAAAAACAGTTATTCCGCCGAGCAATCCCAAGATTAAAGGAAGATGTTTTGTTTTTTTATGCAAAAGAAATCCGCCTAGCACACCGACTAAAATATTCAAAGACATTGTATAAATGTAAAAGATAAATTTTCCTCTTTCTTCTTGAATATATATGATATATCCAAATATTACAACGACCACGAAAAATAATGCTATCATGTAATAAGTAAACATAATAAATATTCTTCTTTTGTCCAAAACTATTCTCCTTTCTTTTTAAGTTATAGCATTCTTATATAAAGGTGCTATTTTAGAAAAAAATGCTACTTAAAACTTGACATAGGCTTCAATGACTTTTCCAGTGTTAGGGCAAAGTCGTAAGTAGTCATAGCTCCTTGGATTTCTAGACTCTTCGTGGAATAAAGCAGTGGGAGAACTCTGCCCTCTGGTGTAAATGTTGTCAAGTTTTCGATCATGTTGCCTACCTTTCCCATAACACCACCTACTTTGGACAAAAATCCGACCTTTCCCATAACACTACCTGCTTTGGACAAAAATCCGAGACCCGGAATTATACCAAGAGCATTTGATATTTGTGTAAGAATGTATGCCGTGTCCATCGGCTGATTAGATTTCTGACGTTGATATTCTGTATATACAAGAGAAACTGATGATGCTACTACTCCCACCATTGTGGCTCCCAACACCACCACAGCGGGAGCCCCTGCCAACCCTGCCCCTAAAGCAATAACTCCTGCTGCAAACCCTGCTACGCCCGCTATAACTGATATCCAGTCCCGCCCGAGGGGATCGATGAAAATTACGGGGTTGTCTGCAGCGAAAATGTAGGGGTTTAGGCTCAGAGGATCAAATATATCACTCGCTCTCCTGTCTTTGCTCACAAACCTCTTGATCTCCGGGCTGTAGTACCTAGCCCGCATGTAGTAAAGCCCGTTGGGGTCGGTCATTACTCCGTCCCGCCCGTTGTACAAAAACGGAGTCTGCGATTCACCCACGTGTCGCAAAAGTTCGCCGTACGGACCGTACCAGAAGCGATCGCGAACTTCTCCCAGAAAGCCGCTCAAGGTAATCATACTGCCTCGCAGGTCGTAATGGTAAGCACGGAACTCGCCGCCGCTTTCCTCTCCGATCAAACCGAGACCGTACACGTAGTACGTCTTTTCCCCGTTGTCATCCTCGCGTACGAGGACACGGCTCAGCCCCATTCCGGATCCACCACGCATTTCGTCTGCCGTACACCTTGGTCGATTACGGCAATTCGGTTCCCTTCTGCGTCGTACACATATTCCGTTTGCCCGACACGAATTAGTTTCCCTTGGGAATCATAAACAAAATTTACCATTTCTCTACCCAAAGGTCCACATGCCATATTACCATCGCCGTGGTATTTGACCTCTTCACCACGGTATCGAGCGAGACGGTTGTCTGGACCGTAAACGTACTCTTCGTCGGAGTTCGGATAGGGGACCACCTTTGTACCCGACTCTTCTCGCACGATATTCCCTGCCGCGTCGTAGGCAAATTCGTAGCGTGCGATTTCTTCACCTCGATCGTTCCGGTCAACCTGTCGCACGACGCGCCCTGCATCGTCGTACTCCAGGGTCAACTCCGTTCCGTTCGGACGGCGAATTTTCGTGACACGGCCGGCGGCATCGTAGACGTAACTCGTCTTACGACCAGCCCAGTCGGTAACTTCCGTGAGACGTCGCACCCCATCGTAGGCATATGCGACCTCTTTTCCGTCGGGGTAGGTAAGCTTTACGAGATTTCCTCCCGCATCGTACGTGTAGCGAATGGTATTCCCATTTACATCCGTAAACCGCACCACTCGGTTCAACGCATCGTATTCGCGAACGATTTTTCCGATTGGATCTTCCACTTCCAGGAGATTTCCGTTGGTATCGTAGCGATAACTTACCTCCCGATCGGGGTAGATCACCTTCGTCAACCGCCCGGCCGCATCGTATCGGTACAAGATCTCCTGACCGCGGCCGTTGACGACCTTGGAGACAAGCCCACGGGCATCGTATTCAATCCGCGTGCGGTCGCCCACGGCTGTGACAATTTCTACAGGTCTGCCGGCCCGATCGTAGACAAACCGCGTCGTGTTTCCGTTCGGATCCGTCAGACTTTCGAGATTGCCGTCCACATCGAAAGTCTGAGAAGATTTCCCTCCCAAAGCATCAAGCGCCTCGATCATACGGTCGTATACATCGTAAGCGTAAGACGTCGTCCGTCCAAGCGGGTCTACAGACTTTACCATGCGCCCTAAAGTATCATATGCAAAAGTTTGTGCGTTCCCGAGTCCGTCTGCTCCTGAGAGAGGCGACTCGGGTTGAACATAAAGAAAAGGAGCGTGTCGTACTTTGCAAGCTCATCCGCCGTGAGTTCATCGGGATTGAGCTTGCTAAACTCCTAATCCGGATAGTCATTAGGATTAAAATATCCCAAAGCAGATGCGTAGAACTTGCCGTCATATGCTTCATCAAGAACCCCCACAAACCGAAACCGACTCGACTTCTTAGCTCCTACCTCCAATTCCTTGGCGAGAGCAACTTCGGGCCTCGGAAGAGCGCAATGGGTTCCACCAAATAAGACAATAAGGCCAAGACAACGAGTACAACCGTGGCTTTCCAAAGAAGACCTCTGGAATGTCCTATATAACGCCAACCTCCTCAAGACTCGTTTTGTTTTCGTGATGCTTGACGTAAGTGAACAAAAAATCGGGAAAAACAGATAGGAGAAAATTTCTACGTCCTGAAAGCACCTGCATCGCATCTCAGAATTAAAAATCGATGGAGAGAACGTCTATTTGCGTAGAGCAATGTAGCCCGAGTAAACTCTAGACACACTTCTCCCATCCAAACTCGTGCCGTCGAAGTGCGACACCGCCCACGGCAAGAACTGCCCCGCCCACGACGAGAAGGAATTCCGGCGACAAAAGGCCCGTTCGAGGGAGGGTACGCACGGATCCAGAGGCTAAAGCGTGCGACGGATCGGAGGTTTTGGGCACCGTGGGGAGGATCGGTTCAGAAGACTTGGGCGTCCCGGAGGGAGGTGCATCGCCCGACGAAGGAGCGTTCCCCGTATCGTCCGAACCCGGCGGAGCGGTACCTGCCTCGTCGCCGGGAGTTGGGGCGGGGGAGGTCGCCGCGTCCGCGCGTTCGATGCGGCCTTCCACGCGAGGCGAGACCGGGGAGTGGGCTTCTAGGTATTCGACCAAGGCGTCGTGGTCAACTTCGTAGAGTTCGATGATCCGGCCTTCGTCTTTCGCCCGCTTGAAGACCTCGTAGCCGTCGCCCCCGTCGGCGACGAAGTTGTTCGTCACGAGGAGGTACGTCGCCTTGGGGTCGAGGGGGCGGTACGCCCGTGCCCCTTCGTCCCAAACCTCGACGCGAAGGATGCGCTCCCCTGCGGGGCGGGATGGATCGAAGGCGTAGCGCATCCCCGCGACCTGGGGGAACCTCCCGTGCTTGTCCTCTACCTTGGAGACGCCGTTTTCTAGCGCGTTCAAGATTTCCGCGCCTGTAAGGCGGAGGATCACGAGCATGTTGTTAAACGGCATGACCTCAAGAACCTGACCCAAGGTGACGTCTCCGGCGGGGATGGACGCGCGGATGCCGCCGCCGTTGACCAGCGCGAGCTGAGTCCCCGGAACCGCCTTACGGGCCTTTTCCAAGTAGGCGTCGGCGATCAAATTGCCGAGGTTGGTCTCCTGCGTGCGCACGCGCTCCCGCGCTCCGTCCAAGCCGACAAGCGTCTTCCCCACCACACGCCGCTTGATCTCCTCGAGGGGGGCGTCGTACGAGTTGAGGAGTTCCTTGAGCTCCGGATCAGGAGGGACGTCTTTAAGGGAAAGGAGCTCCCCCTGCACCCGGGAAAGCCGAGGCTTCCCGCCGGACTCGAGACCAAAGGACAAATCGAGGCGCCCGAGGTACTTCCCCCACTCCCCAGCCTGGGCGATCCACATCGTTCGTCCGTCGGGTTGGGACAAGCTTACGGGAGGGTTGAGCGCGGTATGCGAGTGGCCGCCGACGATCACGTCGATTCCCGGCACGGCCTGGGCGAGGCGCCTGTCCTCGGCGTAGCCGATGTGGGTGACGGCTACGATCACGTCGGCGCCGCGCTTCGTAAGCTCTTCCACCATCCGCCGCGCCGTCTCTACCTCGTCGGCGAAGGCTACGCCGGGCCCAGGGTTTGAAAGAATCGCCGTCTCCTTGGTCGTAAGTCCGAAGATCCCCACGCGCACGTCGCCAAGATCCCAAACGGCGCCGGGGTAGATCTTCCCGGCGTAGTCCTTCTTCGTCGCCGGGGTGATGACGGGGATTTCGTTTGCCACCACTTCGGCAAGCTTCGCGTCGGGTTGCACGCTGAGGTTGGCAGAAAAGACGGGAAACGCGAGCGCGCGGACAAACGTCGCGAGAACCTCTTGCCCTCGGTCGAACTCGTGGTTTCCGAGGACGAGGAGGTCGTAGCCCATCCGGTTCATGAAGTCGGCATCGGCGAGCCCTTGGTAGTGCGATGAGTAGAGCGTCCCCGTAAAGACGTCCCCCGCGTCCACGAGAAGGACGCGCTTCCCAGCGGCCTCCGCCTCGCGGCGAATCTCGGCGATCTTGGTCCCGCGGGCGGGGGCGTTCTCCAGATGGCCGTGGGTGTCGTTCGTGTGAAGGATGAGGAGATCCGGCGGCGGCTGAGGTGCCTCGTCCTCGGCGCGGGGGAGGCCAAATCCCCCAAAAAAGAGCGAGATGAAAAAGACAGCGAGGAACATCCCCGCCAAACCGGAACGAAGTCGCGCTCGCGCGCGGATTCCCTTCATCGACAATACCTCCCCGACCTTGTCCTTGCTATGGCTCCCATCGTTCCGCAGACGGGAAACGCGATCCACCACGCCGACATGGGGCTTCCAGACGTCAAGGTAGGCGCTCGAAAGAATGCACAGGGTTGTCCCCTTTGCGCACCATTGTAGTTCACGAAGATGAAGTCCCGGTAAACTTTGCGTAAAGATTCGGTTACAAAACGAAACACACAAGGGGCGGGGAATCCCGCCCCTTGTGTGTGGCATCCGATTCCGGTTCGTCTTTCCCGAATACGAAACCGGGGGCTTTTCTCCGACGGGGCCTCCAAAGGTGGTGCGGGTTCTCGTGCGACCTCAAAACGCGCCCCCACAGCCCAAACGGGTACACCTGCAGGCGGAAAGGTGGAGGAGATTCGGAGAAAAAGCACCCGGTAAGGGAAGGGAGCGACGCGCGATTCCCTTCGCCTACGCTTCCGGAGGTTCTTCGGCGATCCGGCGCTTCAGGTAGTCGACGAAGGCGCGCAACGCCTGGCCCCGGTGGCTGATCGCGTTCTTCACCTCGAGGGGGACTTCGGCGAGGGTCTTTCCGAGGTCGGGGACGTAGAACACGGGGTCGTAGCCGAAACCGCCCGTCCCCCGCGGTTCTTCGGTGATGACGCCTTCCAGCCTGCCTTCGAAGGTCTGCACGGGCTCCCCGGGAGCCGCGAAGGCGACCACGCTCACGAAGTAGGCCCGGCGGTCGGCGACGCCTCGCATCTCGGCGAGCAGCTTGGCCACGTTTGCCGCGTCGTCTGCCCCTTCTCCCGCATAGCGGGCCGAACGAACCCCCGGACGCCCGCCCAGGGCGGGGACGACGAGGCCGGAATCGTCGGCCAGGCTGGGAAGCCCGGTAGCCTCCATAGCCGCGATGGCCTTGCGCACGGCGTTTTCGGCAAAGGTCTCGCCCGTCTCGGGAGGGAGCTTTACGTCGGGAAACCTCTCGAGGGAAACAATCCCCCACGCGAGGGAGGCGAGGAGCTCGCGCACTTCCCGGATTTTCCCGGGATTTTGGGAAGCGATGAGGAGGAGGCGCATGAGGCGCGGGCGGCTCACGACGGACCACCGTCCTCGGGAACCCCGCCTTCGGAAGCGTCGAGGGCCCCATGCTCCTCGGAGGTGCGATCGTCGGCCGCGGACGCGCGTCGCGCGAGCTCGGCAATCCGCTCCCCGATCGGACCCAGGACCTCCCGTTCGATTTCCACGAGGCGCTGGATTCCGCGTTCCGCAAGGGACAAGAGCTCTTCGAGCTCTGCGCGAAGAAAGGGGGATCCTTCTCCGCTTCCCTGGATTTCGACATACCGCCCGCTGCCCGTCATGGCCACGTTCATGTCCACACGCGCCTCGGAATCCTCGGCGAAGTTGAGGTCGAGGAGGGGCACGTCGCCGACGACGCCCACGCTCGTCGCCGCGAGAAAGTCCACGAGGGGGATTTCGGCAATTTCCCCGCGCTCGCGCAGGCGTTCAAAGGCAAAGGCGAGGGCGACAAAACCGCCCGTGATCGCAGCCGTCCGCGTTCCACCGTCCGCCTGGAGGACGTCGGCATCGACGATCACCGTGCGCTCCCCTAGCCGCTCGGGGTCGACCACGGCGCGGAGTGCCCGACCGATGAGGCGCTGGATTTCCATCGTGCGCCCCTGGAGGTGGCCCCGTACGGACTCGCGCTGCGTGCGGGTTTCCGTAGACCGGGGGAGGAGGCTGTATTCGGCCGTCACCCAACCGCGCCCTTGCCCGCGGAGGAAGGGAGGGACCTTGTCTTCCACGGTGGCCGTCACGTAGACGCGCGTATCGCCGACCTCGATGAGGACGGACCCTTCGGCGTACTTGTTTACGTGGGGTGTGATGCGGACAGGCCGGAGTTCGTCGGGGCTACGTCCGTCGATGCGCACGCGTTCCACCTCGCTTCGAACCGCACGAACCACTCCCTCATTATACCCGAACCGTTCCACCTCCCCACGGGGAACCGAGGGTACACCCGAGGTACCCGTCCTCAAGCGCTAAAAACCCAAGGGGTTCAAAGTTCGGGGGCGCGCCACGGGGCGCGTGAGGTCGAAGTCCTCCCCAACCTTGATCGCCTGCCCGTCTACGAGGATCTGTGCTTCCTTCGTCCCCGCCATCTCGGTTGCCGTGAGCGCCAAAGCCTGCACGGAACGCGCCGCCCAGGCGTCCGCCTTCCCGTCTTTGGTGAGGAGGTGGGGATCCACGTCCACGACCGCAACCCCGCCGTCGACGAAGGCGCGGTGAAGGCGCACGGAAGGACGCACGGTGGGCAGGAGGGAACTCCCTCCCAGGGGACCGCGAATGAGTTCGCGAATCGCCGCCTCGAGCGGCCGATCCGTACGGGGGACGAGGCGCGTTACGGGCACGAAGTAGGTAAACGTGCCGTCTTCCGATTGGGCTTGGAAGTACAGGCGAACGGGAGTCGTATCGCCGGGAGTGGCCTCCGGTGCAAGCTCGACGTTGATCCCCATCGACCGATCGAGGGGAGAGGAGACGGGTAGTCCTCCCTTCCCAAACCTCTCGAGCGGATGTCCGGAAACGCGCAGGGACACGCGCTTCACTGTGGGAAACTCCGTAAGCGTCCAGACGACGGCCTCCAGGGTGCGCGCGGCGTGTTCTGCCGCCACATTTTGTACCTCGGGACCGAAGTCGACTACGGCCTCCCCCTCCGGAGTCACGTCTATGGTAAACGTCGTTCCCTTGGGCAGGGGAGCGTGAAAGCCGTGGGGGAGAATCGCTTCTCCGGGGCCACCTTCTACGAGGTACGTGAGCGCCTGCTTTGCCACACCCTCGACGAGCGGCAGGCGGGCGGTGAAGGGGACGACGTACCCGTGGGCGTCCGTAACGTACAACGTGTAAGACGTAAGGGCGAGTTCTTTCCCTGGGGTCGCGGGGTGAAGGGAAGAAGCGCCTCCCTCGTTCTTGGACGGCGAAGGGGAAGGACCACTCGCCTGATTCCCCGTTCTCCCGCAACCCGCAAAGGAAAGAACCGCTACGACCAAGGCGAGAACGAGGGCAATTCCGCGAACGTAAGGAACGGTGGTTCCGGCCGACCGTGTCTTCCCGCGCATCCGTAAGCCCCTCCTTACGGCAGCGTAGTCCTAGGGCATGTATACGGGTGCGGGGACAACGGTAGACCGGCGGGGTCCCGAAGCGCGATCGGCGCTCATCCGCCGAAACCCGGAAGCGGCGCGTCTTCGGAACCCTGGAGGACGGACAGGGGAAGATGGACCACGTGCACGGGGCGGGCGAGCACCGCTCCCGCCCAGCGGGAAAAAAAATCCGGGTCCCCCGTCGTGTAGAAAAGGACCTCCCCCTTCAGAGAGGAAGGGTACATACGGGCCACTTCCTCGGCGACTTCCTCCGCGGGGTTGAGCAGGGTAACCTCTTCGCCGAGGCACTCGCGAATGTACGGGGCGAGAAGCGGGTAATGCGTACACCCGAGGAGGACGGCGCGGAGACGGCGTCTCCCGTTGGCCCCAGACCCATTCCAGAGAATCCGTACGGAGCCAAGCTCCTCGCACACCGCGCGGCGAAGGCGCTCGGGTGGAGCACCTCCCTCGAGCAGAGGTACCCACGTAGGACAGGACTTGGAAAAGACGGAGAGCTCGGGCCGCAGGTGGTAGAGGAGGCGAGGGTAGACGCCGCTGGCCACGGTTACGGGGGTGGCGAGGACGGCGATCTCCTCCGCACCGGCCCGGGCGGCAAGACGTGCCCCGGGTTCTACCATCCCGAGGACGGGGACGTCCGCCTGGCGGCGAAGGAGGTCGAGGGCCACAGAGGAAACCGTATTGCACGCCGCAACGACGAGGGCGGGCCGAAAGCGCAGGAGGAATCCCAGGATCTCGAGAGAAAACATCCGGATCTCCTCGCGCGAGCGCGAACCGTACGGACTGCGCGCCTGATCCCCTACGTAGACGAGAGGCGCCCGGGGAAGGCGAAGGAGGATTTCCCGTACCACGGTGAGACCGCCGAGCCCCGAATCGAACACCGCAATCGGCCCGGTCATCTGCTTCTCGCCCCTTTTTCTGCGTGTCCCGACGAAATCGCATCTCCGTATCGCCTAACCCCGGCTTCACCCAAAGCTCCGGAAATTCATCCTAGTCATCTCTATGCGTGGCACGACCGCTTTCGAACTCGCGCACCATTTCCGCGTGCAGGCGGGCGAGAAGGCGGCGCAGCTCTTCCGCCTCCTCGGGAGAAAAGCGGCGGAGGAGCCCGGCAAGGTACGCCTGCCGCCGGCGGATGACCTCCTCGATGACCGTACGCCCGGCCTCGAGGAGTTCCACGCGCACGACGCGGCGGTCGTGGGATGCGCGCACGCGGCGCACGTAGCCGCCGCGTTCCAATCGGTCCACGAGGTCGGTTACGGTGCTGTTCGCGAGGTACATTTTGGCGCTGAGTTCGCCAATCGTGAGGTTTCCGGCTTCTTTGAGCCACTGCAGGGCGATGAACTGCGGAGGCGTAAGGGGGGTTTCCTGAAGGAGCTCCCTTCCCTTTTGCTTCAGAAGGGCGCTCACGTGCCGAAGGTGCCACTCCACTTCCTCGGCGATCGCCCGTCCGCCTTCCTCTTCGGCACTCCGGCGATCCGCCCCTTCTCCTTCGTTTTGCGGAAACTCTCCCCCTGCGTTCCTCTCGTCCACTCCCGCTCGTCCCCTCTCGGGCCGGCAACCGGCCTTCCCTACCCGACTTCGCTTGCCTCTATCAAACCGGAAGGGCAAAACCCATGTCAAGGGGCGCCTCCCCCCCCCGACATGCAACCAGTTCCTGACGGGTGGTACAATAAGACGCACCGATACAAGGCGAAGGGGGCGACATATGTGGGCAAACGCTACGCGATCGTTGGCGGCGACGCCGCGGGGATGAGCGCGGCGACGCAGATCCGCCGTGTAGACCCGCAGGGCGAAATCGTAGTCTGGGAAAAGGAAGGCGTGATCTCCTACGCGCAGTGCGGCCTTCCCTACTACGTCGGCGGCGTAGTTTCCGCTCCGGAACGACTCCTCGCCCGAACGGCGGACGAATTCCGCGAACGCTATCGGATCGACGTACGCCTGCACCACGAAGTCCTGGCGATCGACCCCCAGGGGAAACGCGTGCGCATCCTCCGCCGCGACACGGGCGAAGAAATCGAGGAAGGGTACGACGTCCTCCTCCTCGCGACGGGGAGCGCCGCCGTACTCCCCCCGTGGGAAGGAATCGACCTGCCCGGCGTCTTTCCCCTTAAGACGCTGGCGGACGCCGAGCGGTTGGTGGCCTGGCTCTCCCGGCGCAACCCCAAGCGCGTCGTAATCGTCGGCGGCGGGTACATCGGCCTGGAAGCGGCGGAAGCGCTCGTGCACCGCGGCCTTTCCGTCACCGTGGTGGACGTGGCGCCCCAGCTCATCCCGAGCTTTGACCGGCCGATCGCCGAGCTCGTCCGGCAGGAACTCGAACGGCACGGCGTCGAAGTTCGCCTGGAAGAACGGGTACGCGGCTTTTCCGGCGACTCCGCAGGCGTGCGGGAGGTCCTCCTGGAAGGCGGTTCCCTTGCGGCGGACCTCGTCCTCGTCGCCGTAGGCGTCAGACCGGTCAGCGAGCTCGCGCGCGCCGCAGGGATCGAGCTCGGACCTCGGGGGGCCGTCCTCGTCGACGAATACCTGCGAACGAGTGCGCCGGACGTGTACGCCGCGGGCGACTGCGCGACGCACTTTCACCGGATAAAAAACGCTCCCGACTACATTCCCCTGGGTACCACGGCCAACAAGCAGGGGCGGATCGCGGGAGCAAACATGGCCGGTGCGCAAATCCCCTTTGCCGGCGTTTTGGGCACGGCCATCGTCAAGGTCTTCGACCTCGCCATCGCCCGCACCGGTCTAGGAGAGGAAGAGTGCCGAACGTCGGGGAGGACGTGTGAGACGGTGGCAATTCAGGCGCGTCCCGTGAGCCACTACTACCCGGGAGCAGAAGACGCGCTTACGCTGAGGATTACGTTCGACCTCAAGACGCGGGCGCTTCTGGGCGGACAGATCGCAGGCCGTCGCGGAGTAGACAAGCGCATCGACGTCCTCGCCACGGCGCTCTACGCCGGCCTCACGATCGACGAGCTCCAAGCCCTCGACCTCGCCTACGCGCCGCCGTTTAACGGCGTGTGGGACCCCCTGCAGCAGGCGTCTACAGTAGCACAAAAGAAGGCATAGCGCGATACGTCGGGCGTGGCGCGACCGGCGCCGCACCTCCGCCGAACGAACAAGCTCCTCCTGGATGCCTAGATCTTGAGTTCCCCCATGCGCACGAGCTCCACGACGGCTTGAGATCGGCCCTTGACGCCCAACTTTTGAATTACGTTGGAGATGTGGTTCCGCACGGTCTTTTCGCTGATGAAGAGCTCGCGCGCGATCTCCTTGGTGGTTTTATCCTTTACGAGCAGTTCGAAGACTTCCCGCTCGCGCGGCGTGAGGATCGACGAACGTTCGAGGTTGGGGGCCACCCCTACCCCTCCCTTCCGAAGCCACCCGAGAAGGTGCGGTGCCGGATGTCAACGTATCGTATGTGGAAGGGATTGGTGGGGTGTAGGCCGGTATCGAGGGGAGTCCGAAAATCCCCGCGAACTAGGCCTCCCGCCTTCCGCCCTGGGGAGAGGGGGTACCCTCCGCCTCGGCAGCTTCGTCGTCGAGGCCAAACGCCGTGTGCAGGAGACGGGCGGCCCGGCACGCCTGCTCGCGTTCGACGACGACGGAAATCTTGATCTCCGAGGTGGAGACCATCTTCACGTCGATCCCCGCGTCGGCGAGGGTCCGGAAGACTCCGGCCGCCACCCCGGGACGCGACGCCATCCCCGCACCTACGACGGATACCTTGGCCAACCCGCCTTCCGCGTCCAGGCGGTCGTAGGCGAGAGAACTCCGCCGCGCCGCGAGGAGTTCGATGGCGCGCTCGAGGTCTCCCGCCTCGAGGCTGAAGGCGACGTCCAGCCCGTCAGGGCCCGCGACACTCGTGATGATGATGTCCACGTTGATCTCCGCCTCCGCGAGAAGGCCGAAGAGGCGCTTGAGGGCCCCCTCCGGTGGGCGAACACCCCGAAGCGTCACGCGGGCGACGGATTCGTCTACGGCGACGCCGGTGACGACGCGTCCTCCTTCCATGTCCTGCGCCTCCCCTCCGATCCACGTCCCTTCCCGATCGTCCAACGAAGTGGCCACGTAAAGCGGTACTCCGTAGCGCTTGGCGAGTTCTACGGCCCGGGGGTGCAACACGACGGCACCGAGGTGGGCAAGTTCGAGCATCTCGTCGTAAGTGACGTGGGCGAGCTTGCGCGCCTTGGGAACAACCCGCGGATCGGACGTGTAGACGCCGTCCACGTCCGTGTAGATCTCGCACCGCTCCGCCCGAAGGGCAGCTGCGAGGGCCACGGCCGTCGTATCGCTTCCCCCCCGACCGAGCGTGGTGATCTCCTCTTCCGCGGTAACCCCCTGAAATCCCGCGACGAGGACGACCTTCCCACCGCTCAGGTGGCGTTCGAGTCGCGCCGACTCCACGGACTCGATGAGGGCCCGGCCGAAGGAGGGCGTCGTGCGGATGCCCGCCTGCCACCCCATGAGGGCAACCGCCGGCACGCCGCGGTCGCGCAGCGCCATTTCCATAAGGGCGATGGACACAACCTCGCCCGTAGACAAGAGGAGGTCCAGGGCGTCCGGGTGGGGACGCGGGGAGACCTCGCGGGCAAGGGCGAGGAGCTCGTCCGTCGTATCGCCCATCGCGGAAAGGACGACGACCAACGGTCCGTGCTCGCGGTACGCCCGCGCGATGCGTTCGGCTACGTTCAGGATCCGCGCGGGCGTCGCGAGGGACGAACCACCGTACTTCTGAACAACGCGCACCGGCGTTCCCCCCTACGCGACCGAATTCGCTCGATCCGCTCTTGCAAAAGCTTTTTCTATTCTACGGAGTCGTGATTTTTCCCGCAAGGTCTCCGACGCCGTCTCCCGTTCCGCCGGACGTGTAGACCCTCAGGAAATCCTCCCCGTATCGACCTCCTCCTTCGGGAGGTCGTCTCGTCCTGTGCGGTCGGCACCTCGGTCGGTACGGTACTCCCCGGGTGATTCCGCCACCGCATCGGCCGTAGAGGCAAGGGCGCCTTCCTCTCGACCGTAGGAAGACAGATACGCCCGCAACGTCTGGGCGAGCTTTTTCCCCACCACGGCCGCGAGCTCCTCCTCGGGCGCCGTCCGGATGCGCTCCAAGGAACCGAAGCGGCGGAGAAGCTCGCGCTTGCGCTTGGGGCCTATGCCCGGAACCTCGTCGAGGACCGAAGCGAAAGCTTCCTTCTTCCGCCGCCGTCGGTGGGTCGCCACGGCAAACCGGTGCACTTCTTCCTGCATGCGCACGAGGAGGAGGAAGGCCGCACCGCGCCGGGAAAGGGCGAGGGGGCGCGGCGGATCTCCGGCCAGCGCCACGCGCGTCTCGTGGCGCTCGTCCTTGGCCAGGGCGAGGAGGGGGGTAGGCCGCCCGAGCTCCTCCGCGAACACCTCGCGGGCTACGGCCAGGTGACCGCGGCCTCCGTCCAGGACGACGAGATCCGGCCACGGCCCGCCTTCCTCGAGGAGCTTGCCGTAGCGGCGCCGGAGGACCTCCCGCAAGGCTCCGTAGTCGTCCCCGCGGGCTGCCTCGCGGATTCGGTACGTCCGGTAGTCGTGCTTGGACGGACGACCGTCGACGAAGACCACGACGACGCCCACCGCCTGGGCGCCAAAGAGGTGGGATTGGTCGAGGACGTCGATCCGGCGAGGTGCGGGAATGCCCAGGACGCTCCCGAGCTCTTCCAAGGCCGAGGCGATGCGCTGCGCGTCCCGCGCCTCCAAGGCCACGTGCTCCTCCAGGGCGTGCCGGGCGTTTTCTTGGGCCATCTCGAGAAGGCGCCTCTTTTCCCCGCGCTTCGGGACGTGCACCCGCATCCCTAAAGCCTGCCCGAGCGCCTCGGCATCCTCGATGGGGGGGAGGAGGAGAAGGCCGGGGCGGTTGGCGACGTCGAAGTCGAGGTAGTACTGCCCGAGGAACTGGACGAAGGCCTCCTCGGATTCGCCGTAGTAGGGGCGAATGTCGCGCTCTCCCTCCAAAAGCCTCCCCGCGCGCACGTGGAAAATCTGAATTGCGATCCGCCCGTGCTCTGCGAAAAAGGCGGCGATGTCCCAGTCTTCCGTTCGGTTCGGGAGGAGCACCGCCTGCTCTTCCTTGAGGTGCCCGATCTCCCTCAGGAGGTCGCGGAGCTGTGCGGCCCGTTCGAAGTCGAACCGTTCGGCCGCCTCCCACATCTGCGCCTCGAGGCGCTTCTCCACGCCCTCGGTCTTCCCCCGAAGAAAGGCGGCGATTTCCCGAACCATCGGCCCGTAGACGTTCGGGTCCACCGGACGGACGCAAGGCGCAAGGCACTGCCCCATGTGGTAGTACAGGCACGGCCGATCGGGCAAGGTTCGGCACTTGCGAAGGGGGTAGAGCTTGTCGAGGAGGCGCTTCGTGGCGCGCGCCGCCTGGGCGTGCGGATAGGGGCCGAAGTAACGCCCCCCGTCCGGCTGGACGCGCCGGGTGATCTCGATCCGCGGGTGCTCTTCGTTCGTGATCTTGATGTAGGGGTAGGACTTGTCGTCCTTGAGGAGGACGTTGTAGCGCGGCGCGTAACGCTTGATGAGGTTCATCTCGAGGAGGAGCGCAGCCGTCGGGTTGGGCACGACGATCGTCTCGAAGTCGGCAATCTCGGAGATCATCCGCTCCGTCTTCGCGTCGTGGGCGCCCGTGAAGTACGAGCGGACACGCTGCTTCAGGGAGTTCGCCTTTCCGACGTAGATGACCTCACCTTGGGCGTTCTTCATGAGGTACACGCCCGGTCGCTCCGGCAAAAGCTCCACCTTCGCCCGAAGGCGCCCGCGATCCCCGGAAAGGCCCCCTTCGATCGGACCATCCGCCACAAGCCTCACCCCCTTCCCTTTTGCAACCCGGGGACAAACGTCGTCAACCGGTTTCTCCCGTTCGAAGCTCGCGGACGGACCACACGAGGACGACGGCGAACAAGAGGAACCAGATCAGATCTCCCCCTTTGGGGGCGAGCGGCCAGGCGAAGGGAAGGACGTCGGGCGAACGCGTGAGGACGCGCGCTAAGGCGTCGGCCAAAAGCACCGCACCGACGAACGCGTACCTTCTCCGAACCACGGCCGAGTAGAGGAGGACGGAGAGGGCGACGTCCCACACGTACCAGAGGAGGGGAAAGAGGCCGTAGCGGTAGGCGAGGATCCAAGGAGATTCGACGAAGGCGCGAAGGAGTTCCGGCGGAAAGAGCCCCCAAAGGGCTTCCGGAGAGAGAGCCCCCGGGAGGCGGGAGCGAATCTCCCACGCCCGCCCGAAGTTCCAAAGCGTGGCGACGAAGGTGAGCTGGAGGAGGGACATCCCCCCGTAGCCTATCCCAAACGAAAGCGCCTCCGTAGGGGAACCCTCGAGCCGATCGCGCACGAGGACGAGGGTGCCTGCCCGCCCGAGGATACCGAAGAGGGCCAACGTCCCGGCGAGGAGCGTCAACTCCAAGAGAGACCAGCCGCCGCTTACGGCCGTGAGGATTCCAAGGGAGCCGAAAAAGATCTGACGCGTGAAGATCTGGCCGAGCATGAGCGTGAAAAAGAAGTAGGCAAAGGCGCCGTAGCCCACGGCACCCCAGGAAAATCCCCGCGTCCGACCGAACCACAGCGCAGAACCGAAGAAAATCCCGAGAACGACCACGGGGACGGCGACGAGCGTCACCACCGTCGGAAGGGGAAGCATGGAACGTCCTCCGTTTCCGAACGTCGGAAAGTAAGGCGCAAATGCCGGCGGCACCTTCCGGGGGAAGGCCCCTCCAACAAGTATATCAAAGCGCCGGCGTGCCCTTCGGATGAGGCTCCCGTGCCGATTGCTTCCTGCCGAACCCGCGCGTCTCCCTCGCTTCCTTCTGCGGCAAAATGCGCGCGAAAAAACGCGACCGCGGGCTTCGTCGCCCGCGGTCAAACGTTCCTTTCCTCTCTTTCCCCTACCCTCAGTCCTCCAGCGTGGAGAGGTCGCCGGCGGGAAGCCCGAGCTCCCACGCCTTGAGGACGCGGCGGACGATCTTTCCGCTCCGCGTCTTGGGGAGCTTGTCGCGAAATTCGATTTCCCGCGGTACGGCGTGGGCGGAAAGGCCCTTCTTGACGAATTCCATGAGCTCCTTCTTGAGCTCTTCGCTCGGCTGGTAGCCCTCCCGAAGGACGACGAAGGCCTTGATGATCTCGCCGCGCTCCGGATCGGGCTTGCCGATGACGCCCGCCTCCATGACCGCCGGGTGCTCTACGAGCTTGCTCTCGATCTCGAAAGGACCGACGCGGTACCCTGAGGTTTTGATCACGTCGTCGGCACGACCGAGGAACCAGTAGTACCCGTCCTCGTCCTTCATAGCCACGTCGCCGGAGATGTACCAACCCGGGAAGCGGAAGTACTCCTGGTACTTGGCCTCGTTGTTCCACACCTTGCGGAACATGGACGGCCACGGCGTCTTGATGCAGAGGTTCCCAGGCGTGTTGGGCGGCAGCTCGTTCCCCTCGTCGTCGAGGATCCCGATCTCCACGCCGGGGATGGGTTTGCCCATGGAACCCGGCTTGATCGGCAGGCAGGCGAAGTTCACGCAGATGTGGGCCCCCGTCTCCGTCATCCACCACGTGTCGTGGATCCGCTGCTTGTACACGCGGTACCCCCAGCGGACAACCTCGGGGTTAAGGGGTTCTCCGACGCTCAGGACGTGGCGCAGCGAGCTCAGGTCGTACTTCTTGGCGACTTCCTCTCCGGCGCCCATGAGCATGCGGAAGGCCGTCGGAGCGCTGTACCAAACGGTGACGCGGTACTTCTCGATCGTAGAGTACCAGTCGTCCGGGCTGAAGCGCCCGCCGCGGACGAGGTTGGTCGCCCCGTTGAGCCACGGCGCAAAGATCCCGTAGCTCGTACCCGTCACCCATCCGGGGTCGGCGGTCGTCCAGTAGACGTCCTCTTCCTTGAGGTCGAGTACCCACTTCCCCGTGATGTACTGCTGGATCATCGCGTTGTGCACGTGGTAGATCCCCTTGGGCTTGCCCGTCGTGCCCGAGGAGTAGTGGAGGATCATCCCGTCTTCCCGCGTGAGCCACACAGGTTCGAAGTCCCGCGGCGCCTTGGCGACGAGTTCCTCGTAGTGGTAGAACTTGGTCTTGCCGTCGGAAGGCGGAAGGTCCTTGGCGCCGACGACGATCACGTGCTCGAGATCGGGAAGATCGCGGTAGGGTACGCGCGGCAGGAGTTCGGCGTTCGTAATGAGGGCCTTGGCGCCGCTGTCCATGAGGCGGTCCTTGACAGCGGTTTCCATAAACGCCTCGAAGAGGGGACCGGCCACGAGTCCCGCCTTGATGATCCCGAGGATCCCGACGTAGAGCTCCGGCGAGCGGGGCAGGAACGTAAAGACGCGATCTCCCTTCTCAAGGCCGAGGGAGGTGAGGGCCGCGGCGACGCGCGCGGTGTGCTCCTTCATCTCGGCAAACGTGTACTTTACCTCGCGCTCGCGGTCCACGTAGATGAGGGCGACCTTGTTCTTCCGCCAAGATTCGGCGTGGCGGTCGATCGCTTCGTAGGCCATGTTCACCTTGCCCGTGTGGTACCAGGTGAACTCCTTTTCCACGTCTTCCCACTTAAACGTCCGACGCGCCTCTTCGTAGTCCTTGAGGTTGGGGTTGGGATTTTCGGGCAGGAGAATTTCCTCCCCCTGTCGGAGCTCCTGTACCATCGCACCTTTCGCCTCCCGTGAGCTGTTTCGGATACGAAAAACTTAGCACAACTGCCCGACCCATGCAAAGGGTCCGTCGAGGCAAATTTTTGAACCCTTGTACCTTCTCGGCTCCGGCGCTCCTTCGGCTTCACTCGGCCCCGACGCCTGTGTTCGCCCGAAACACGAGCTCGTCGTATTGGGCGGAGTATTCGGTTTCCGGCCGCGTGGCCAGGCTCACGAGCACGGAGGCGAGAAATCCGACGGGAATGCTCACGATGGCAGGGTTGGAGAGGGGAAAGAGGGCTCCCTTGCCCATCACGTTCGGGCCTACGAGCACCAGCCCCACGGCGGTGGCGAGACCGGCGAGCATGCCCGCGAGAGCCCCCGCCGTGTTGAATCGCTTCCAGTAGAGGGAGAGGAGGATCGCGGGCAAGTTCGCGCTTGCCGCCACGGCAAAGGCGAGCCCGACGAGGTGGGCGACGTTTTGCCCCTTGGCGGCGATTCCGATCAAAATGGACAGCCCGCCGATGGCGAGGGCCGTATACCGGGCGACGAGAAACTGCTTCCGTTCGTCCACCTTTCCACCGCGGATCACGTTTGTGTAGATGTCGTGGGCGAACGCCCCGGAAGCGGCGATCACGAGGCCGGCCACGACGGCCACGATCGTCGCGAAGGAAACGGCGGCGATGGCCGACATGAAGAGCTCCCCGGCGAAGCTCCCCTGTCCGCCCCCGAGGACGAGGGCGAGGAGCGGAGCGGCCATGTTGCCGCCCTTATCGGCGGCCTTGATCTGTTCGGGTCCCACGAGCACCATGGCGCCGAAGCCGACGTAGGTGATGAGGAGGTAGAAGACGCCGATCACGCCCATCGCCCAGAGAACGCTCTTGCGGGCGTCTTGTGCCGTGGGGACGGTGTAGAAGCGAATGAGGATGTGGGGCAGTCCCGCCGTGCCGAGGACGAGGGCGAGGCCGAGGGAGAGGAGGTCGATGGGGTTCTTGTACAGCACGCCAGGGTTCAGGTACTGGGGACCGTACTTTTCCGCGACCTGTCGGAAAAGCTCGGAGGGGTTGAAATGGAAGGCAAAGCCCACGAGGAGGACGAGGAGAATCGTCCCTGTGAGGAGGAGGACGGCCTTGACGATCTGCACCCAACTCGTGGCGAGCATTCCGCCAAACACGACGTAGACCACCATGAGCACGCCGACGATGAAGACCGCCCACTCGTAGGGGATCCCGATGAGGAGCTGAATGATCGACCCGGCGCCTACCATCTGCGCCACGAGGTAAAAGGTGCTGATCGTGATCGTCACAAGGGCCGCCGCGCTCCGAACGGGACGGGCGTTGAGACGAAAGGCGAGCATGTCGGCGACGGTGAACTTTCCGGAATTCCGCAGGGGTTCGGCGACGAGGTAGAGGACGACGATGTACCCCATGAGGAACCCGATGGCGTAGAGGAACCCGTCGTAGCCGTTTAAGGCCACGAGGCCGGCGATTCCAAGAAACGACGCGGCGCTCAGGTAATCCCCGGCGATGGCCAAACCGTTTTGCCAGCTCGTGAGCGATCGCCCCGCGGCGTAAAACTCGCTCGTGCTCCGCACGCGCTGGGCCGCCCAATACGTGATGTAGAGCGTGAGAAAGATGATCCCCAAGAAGAGCAAAACCCCCAAAACGTGGGCCATGCGCCTCGCTCCTCCCTTTTGCGCTTCGGTGCGTTTGCCTTCGTCACGCGGACCTTCCGCCGTCGACCCAAACAAAGGAAACCGTTTTCCCGGCGACTTGCCCTACCTGCTCACCGCGCGGCCTCGGCCGAAGGAGCCGCAGTCGCTTCGGAAAGCGCGGAAGCGGTCCCCGACGCGCCGTTCGTAGCCTTCTCGGCAAAGGCCCGCGCATCGCGGTCGAATCCCCGGGAGAGTACGACGTACACGTAGGCGAGCCCCCAGGCTACGAGGTAGTAGAGAAGCCCGAAGGCGTAGCCAAAGGTGACGAACCCGAGGACGTACTTCGCCATGAGCGGCTTGGCGTACCCCGCGAAGATGGGGAGGAGCATGTAAAACACGAGGAAGAGGACGACCACCGTCCAGAGGACGAAGACCTTTTTGCGCAGGAACGTCCGAAATTTCGGGTCCTCCGCAATTTGCGCCACAGAGGGACGCATGTACACAGCCACCTCCTGTACCAGCACGTTGTATAACAGAAGTTTGGCGTTATTCTACAGGACGCTCCGGGAAAACGCAAGAGGGGGCAAAAAATACAGCATCCCGGCAGCAAATTCGCTGCCGGGATAGAAAACAAATTTACCGTAAAATGCGTGTAAAAAGTACGACGCCGCTACGGCCGCTTCCGCGGGGACGCTCAGGGATGGCCGACGATACGGGTCAAAAATGTCCGCACCTCGTCTTCGGGGTGGTACCCGAGGAGCTTCCCTCGCACGGTTCCGTGGGAGTACACGTACAGGGCGGGAACGGCGTACACGACGTACCGCTCGGCGACGGCCGGGCCGCGGTCGACGTCGTGTCGGACGAACTTGCACTTCCCGGAGGAGAGAAGGGGCTCTACCGCCCTCCGGACGACCTCGGAAAACATGCGGCAGGGAATGCACCACGCCGTGGAAAACTCCACGACGCACCACCCCGGAAAGTCCTCCACTTCGCGGGAAAAGCTCTCGTCCGTAGTTTCGACGGGCGTTGCCCGATCCTCCGCCCCTTCTCCCCCGCCGATCGCGCCCGACAAGCCCCTCCCCCCCTTCCCAAGCGTTCCCGCAGACGTGCCGGTCAGACACGTTTGGGACATACGTTGCTCATCGTCGTCACGAGCACGATCCGTCGGCCATCCGCCGCAAAGGAAAAAAGTTCGCGCACGGCGCGCCAAACGAGATCCGCATCCCCCGCGATGAGCGTGCTCATGGGCCCCACCTCGACGCGCAGCCCCTGACCTTCGTAGGAATGCAAAAGATCGATCGCCTGCCAGATCACCGCCCCATAGTCTTCTTCGGCGAGCGGGTAGAGCTGGAGTTGTGCGGAAATCTCCACGGTTCCTTCCCCCTTGGTACGCGCTTCGGTGTAAAGCAGCTCCCCTTCCGCTGCGGGGCAAGGGAAGCCTGACCAAGACCTCAGGTCCTGCGACGACAGGAAGGCAAAGAATCTCCCGTTCCCCCGTTCGGAGAGACCTTACGGGCCGAGTTCGACGACCGTCGCGCCTTCGCCGCCCTCTCCCTCCCCGCCGGCGCGAAAGGCCCGGACGTACGCGAGCTCCCGTAGGCGTTCCCGCACGGCCCGGCGAAGGGCCCCCGTTCCGAGTCCGTGGATCACGCGCACGCGCGCATATCCGGCGAGAAGGGCGCGGTCGAGGTAGTGTTCCAAAGCGTCCAACGCCTCTTCCACGGTCATTCCCCGAAGGTCGAGCTCGGGAGGAACCGCGGCGTCCGCCCGAAGAACGTTCCCGCCCGCCTCGTCGCCTTGTCCTTCGCGGGGGGGACGCCCCTTCCGACCGAAAACGGGCGACGGTTCGCCGCCGCCTCCTGTGGGCACGCTCACGACCTCCTCCGGCGCGACGCCGATGCGCAGAGAGCCGGCGCGGACGACGAGTTCCCGCGGGGTGACCCGGACCACTTCCGCCTGGAGGTTGTAGCGAGGAAGGAAGACGCGGTCCCCGGGACGGAAGGGCCGCTCTTCCCCGTTCCCCCGTTCGGCCGCACGGGTTCTTTCGCTTCCCGCATCGTCCCCCGTTTGCCCCTCGGAGAATTCCGGCGGAAGCGCCTCCTCCCGCAGGGCGAGGCGGCGGTAAGCCGCCTCGGCCGCACGCAAGAGTTCTCCCGCCCGCGCTTTGGAACCCCCGCCTTCCCGCGCACCCTGCGCAAAGGAAGCGTGGCGGGAAAGTTCGTCGCGGAGTTCGCGCAGCTCCCGAAGGATCGCGCGGGCCTCGTTGCGCGCCCGGCGCAAGTACTCTTCCGCCTGCGCCCTCGCCTCGGCGAGAATCCGCTCGCGTTCGCGGCGGAAGTCCTCCCGCTCGCGCCGCAACGCCTCGAGTTCCGCCGCGTATCGGGCGCGCAGGGCTTCCGCCTCTTCCCGCGCGCGTTCGTGGTCGGCTCGGGCACGCTCCAGCTCCGCGATGCGCTCCCCCAAGAGCTCTCGCCCGGCCCGGAGGTACCGCTCTGCGGCGGCGAGGATCTCCTCGTCCAGCCCCAAACGCCGGGCAATCGTAAGGGCGTGGCTTTCGCCAGGGATGCCTATGCGCAGTTCGTAGGTAGGGCGAAGCGTCTCGAGGTCGAAGGAGACGCTGGCGTTTACGATTCCCGGGCGGGAAAGGGCATAGGCCTTGAGTTCGCCGTAGTGCGTCGTGGCGACAACGTGGGTCCCCCGGGCGAGGAGGGCGTCGAGGATTGCCTGGGCGAGGGCGGCCCCTTCCGCCGGGTCGGTCCCCGCCCCGATCTCGTCCAAGAGGACGAGGCTGTTCCCCGTCGCCCGCCGGAGGATTTCCACGAGGTGCCCCATGTGCGCGGAAAACGTAGACAGGTTTTGCTCAAGGCTTTGCTCGTCGCCGATGTCCGCGTAAATCCCGTCGAAGACGGGGAGCTCCGCCTCCCGGGCCGGTACGAAGAGGCCGGACTGCGCCATCGCCGCAAAGATCCCGACTGTCTTCAGGGTGACGGTCTTGCCCCCCGTGTTCGGTCCCGTGAGGAGGAGCGCCCGTACCCCCTCGGGAAACACGATGTCGTTGGCTACGGCCTCCGCGGAGGGCAAAAAGGGATGCCGGGCGCCCCGAAGCGCGATGCGCCCCCGCGGCCGCAAGGTAGGTCGAGTGGCGCGGAGCTCCGCCGCATAACGCGCCCGCGCAAAGATCGCATCCAGGGCGCCCAGCGCCTCGTGGGAGGCGAGGAGTTCGCGGGCGTGTGCGCCCGCCTTACGACTCAGCCGGCGGAGGATCCGTTCGATCTCCCGCGCCTCTTCGGCGACGAGCGCTTGCCTTTTGTCTCCCAGGGAGACCACACTCTCCGGTTCGACGAAGAGGGTGTAGCCGGATTGGGAGACGTCGACGATCCGCCCACCGAAGACGGGGGCCGAGCCGCTCTTCACGGGAAGGACGGGGCGGCCCGCGCGGAAGGCGATTACGGGTTCTTGGAGGTGCTGGCGAAATTCGGGATTCCGCACGTAGTCCTGCAGGATCTCCCGCACGCGGGCGTCGAGTTCCCGCAGACGACGGCGAATCTCGAGAAGGTCGTCCGAGGCGCGGTCGAGGACCTCTCCGCGCTCGTCAAACACCCATTCTATCTCCTCGACGAGTGCGGGGAGAGAGGCGAGGCGCTCGGCGTACGCCAAAAGGTGTGAAAGCGGCCGCTCGCGGGAAACTTCGGTGAGGGCGCGGCGGAGCCGCTCCGCGGCGCGGAGGTGCGCGCGCAAGGCGAGAAACGCCTCGGGGGGGAGGACGCCCCCCTTCTCCGCCCGCACCACCCACGGACGAATGTCCGTTACGCCGGAAAGGGAGGGGACTTTAGGGAGGCAAGCGAGCGCCTCTTCGGTCTCCGCGAGGCGGCGTACGGCTTCCCCGGCATCCGTCGTGGGAAGGAGTTCTTCGACGATGCGTCGTCCCATCGGCGTGTCCGCCAGTTCGGCGACGCGCGCGCGCAGGCGATCGAATTCGAGGCGTTCCAGCTCGCGCACCTCCACCGCGCTCACCTCCTCACCGCATCTTTTCCACGCGGAGGACGAGAAAGCCCGGGCGCTCCCTCCCCTCTGCCTGAGCCTCCAACTCGTCGAGGCACACCCGGCCGGCGGGTTCGCGGACGGAAGGCGAAACGTAAAGCCCCCGCAGGACCGCGGGACGACCGGCTCCGGGTAGGTCGCGGATCAGCGCCCGAAGCTCCTCCTCCGTGTAAAAGCGGGCGCCGTGGTACACGCTTTCGGGGTCGCGGCCCTTTTCCCGGTAGAGTTCTCCCCACGCCCCTTCGCCGGCGATTGCCCCCACGACGAGACGTCCGCCGGGCACAAGGACGCGCCACATTTCCCGCACGACCGCGCTCGGATCGGCGACGAATTCGAGGGCGGTTACCGCGTAGACGGCGGAAAACTCCGCCTCCGGAAACGGGAGGCGTTCCCCGACGCCGGCGAGAAAGCGCACGCGCTCCCGAATTTCGGCCGAGGCGCGGGCGAGTTTGTCCTCCGCCACGCGGCGCATGGCTTCGGAAGGCTCCACGCCGACGACGCGCACGCCTTGGGCGGCGAGCCACAGGGCCTGATGGCCGGTCCCGGAGCCGACTTCGAGGAACTCCTCGCCGGGCAGCGGATCCAACGCCTGGCGAAGGAGGGCCTTCTCCACCCGATCGGCGTAAGCGCCGAGAGGGGTAGAGTACCACGCGTCGTAGGATTCCGCAAAGGGGGCAAAGGGGTCGGAGGAAGATCGTTCCCCTGCCGCCACGTTTTCCCTCCTCACATCGTCTGGCGTAGGGTCGAACCCGCCTGCCTACACTTGTCGGCCGCGGTAGGGAGAAGGTCCCCGGTTGCGCCGAAGGTAGGACCACAGGCGCGGAAAGTCCCAGGTGTTGATCACCGTATCCCGGAGGACGTAGGCCTTGCGCGCCGTGGCTACGCCGAAGAACATGTCCTCAAGACCTTCGACGTTGTGGGCGTCCGTATTGATGGCGATGCGGACGCCGTGCTCCTGCGCGAGGGCGAGGTGGGGCGGTCCGAGGTC
Source organism: Brockia lithotrophica (assembly GCF_003633725.1). Lineage (NCBI taxonomy): Bacteria > Bacillati > Bacillota > Bacilli > Thermicanales > Thermicanaceae > Brockia > Brockia lithotrophica. The sequence goes on from NZ_RBIJ01000003.1 coordinate 26,627, forward strand.
GAGGCGGTAGGGGTGGGAGTTGAGTTCCAAGGTCACACCGCTTTCCTGTGCTGCCGCGATGAGGGCTTCGACGTCGAGGGCGTAGGCGTCTCGGCGCCCGTACACGCGGCCCGTAGGGTGACCGATGATGTCGACGAAGGGGTGGCGGGCGGCGCGCACGATCCGCGCGGTGATTTCCTCGCGCGACTGCTGAAAGTGCGTGTGCACCGAGGCGACCACGAGGTCGAGCTCGCGGAGGACCTCGTCTTCGTAGTCGAGGGAGCCGTCAGGAAGGATGTCCACTTCGGCGCCGCGCAGGATGACGAACGGACGGCCCGCTTCCTCGGAAAGCCGCTCTTCCAAACGGCGGATTTCCTCTCCTTGCTCGCGCAGACGCTCGAGGGAGAGGCCCCCGGCTACCTTGAGCGACCGGGAATGGTCGGTGATCGCGATGTACGTATACCCGCGGGCGAGGGCCGCACGGGCCATGGCTTCCAAGGTGTCGCCGCCGTCGGAGTAGTCCGTATGCATGTGCAAATCGCCGCGGATGTCTTCGAGGCGCACGAGGTGGGAAATCCGCTCCCGGTTTTCCGGACGGAAGGGCGTATCGCCGATGCGGAGTTCCGGAGACGGGGCGAAGAGGTCCAAAACGCGGTAGACGTCCTCTTCTTCCGGGCAGAGAATGCGGTCGGTCGGGTCCGCTTCGCGCTCGAATCCCCACTCGCTCAGGTGGTATCCCCGACCTTTGGCCAACCGCCGAAGGTAGATGTTGTGTTCCTTGTCTCCCGTGAAGTATACGAGTCCGGAGCCGAAGATCTCCGGGGCAAAGAAGCGGATGTCCACGCGGATAGGCCAGAGGAGCTCGTACTGAAAGGAGAGGGCATCTTCTCCGCGGGCGAGGATTTCCCGAACGCCCCGAAGGCGGACGATGCGCTCGGAGACCTCTTCGGGTGTCGTCGTCTTTACGGCGATGTCGATGTCGCCGATCGTAGGCTCGACTCGGCGGATGCTCCCTCCGACGACCGCATCGAGCACCCCGGGGATCCGTCGAATCTGGGCGACGAGCGCCTGCGCCAGAGGATAGACCTCGGCGAGGGGTACGCGCTCGCGGCGCTTCCCCATAGCGCGAATGCCTTCGAGAATCCGGGCCTCGACTTTCCCGCCGAATCCCTTGAGCGTGCGGATCTTCTTTGCCTCGGCGGCGGCCCGCACTTCCTCCACGGTAGTGAGTCCGAGTTCGGTGTACAAGCGGTAGATCGTCCGCGGTCCGATGCCGGGAACGTCCAAGAGGCGGAGGAGGTCGCCGGGGACGCGTTCCTCGAGCGAGCGAAGGAGCTGCGATTCTCCCGTGGTCAGAAGTTCCTCGATCACCGCGCGGATGCTCTTCCCCACGCCGGGGAGATCCTCGAGCACCTCCGCGACCGGTCGGTCGAGGCGTTCCACGGTTTCTGCCGCGCGGCGGTAGGCGTTCACGCGGAATGCGCTTTCTCCGAGAATTTCGTAGTAGTCGGCGATGCGCGAGAGAACCCAGGCGATCTCGAGGTTGTCCACCCCGCCACCCCCTCACCCTCCGAAATGCGGAACCGACGCCTTGGATTTCATCTTACCGCAGACGCCGCCAAAGAATCCACAAACGCCGCGCCGTACTTCGTCCCGTGCGCAACGGATACCCTGCGGGGTACAATCAAAATGCGTGGCAAAACAAAGCGCGCCGCGCGCGAAAACCGCGGGCGGGCGCAAGAGCGCGTCTACGCAGATGAACGGGGAGGGATTTTCGTGGATCCGAAGGCGCGAAAGACGGCCCTCCGGGGCATCGTCTACGGATTGTACGTCGTAGGGACGACGGGCGAACAAGGGCCAAATGCCTTTGCCGCCAACTGGCTCACCCAGGTGTCCTTTGAGCCCCCGCGGGTGGCCCTCGCCGCAAAGAAGGGGTCGCGCGCAGAAGGAGAAATCGCCGCTTCCGGCGTCTTCAGCGTAAACTTCCTCCCGACGGGCGCTAAGGAATTCGCCCAGACGTTCTTCGGCCCCGTGCACGAAGAGGAAGGAAAGCTCGGGGGGTATCCCTTCCGACTTGGGGTTACGGGATGCCCGATCTTTGAAGATGCCGTTAGCTACATCGAGTGCCGCGTCGTGGAGCGCCTGGACGTCGGCGACCACGTCCTCTACGTCGGAGAGGTGGTCGACGCCGGGGTTCACCGGGAAGGCGTAGAGACGCTCACCTTGCGCGAAACGGGGTTCTACTACGGAGGCTGAACCGCCCTACGTTCGTTCTACGGGAAACCCTTCGTCTTCCAGGGCGCGAATCGCCTTCTCGATGTATTCCGGTTCTTCCGCCACGAGCGTGTGGTAGTGGTGGCCTCCGGTGATCTCGCTGAGGAGGGGGAGATGGCTCGCCCGCCACTTCTCCATGAAGGTTTCGACGTCTTTAGGCGTGCGGATCCCGAGTTCCGCCCGAAGCGTCCCGTACACCGGGTGCTCGATGATCACATCCGCCACCTCCACGTGGTGCGCGACAAGGATCTCGAGCTCCCGCCTGAGGCGCTCGGGGGGGTGGGAGATTCCAATGACTTCATGTTCCTTTGGGGGTGCCTCTTCGAGGAGGTACCCCCGCGTCGTCGAGAGGATGCGGTACCCGTCTTTGCGCAAAAACGCGATGTCCTGCACGAGCGTCTGCCGACTCACGCCGAGCGCCCGGGCGAGCTCGCTCCCCTTTACAGGGCCTTGGGCCCTGCGTAAAAGGGCGAGGAGCAACTCTTTGCGGTCCATTTCGCGTTCCCTCCAAATCGCGAGACGACGACGTCCGCGGACGTTCTCGCGCTCGGGTCCGTGCCCCTAGCTCCGTAGGCGTTCGAGGAAGAGGCGCTTCCCGCTCTCCCACATCTCGCGGGGAGACTTTCCGCGCAGGGCGAGGATCCTCCTCCGCCCGTGTTCGACGACCCGCCGCACAGTTGGGTCGCCGAGGACGTACAGGAGGAATGCGTACAGGGCCGCGCCCAAGGTGATGATGGCGAAGAGAAGAAGGAGCCGGGTAAAAAACCGCGAGTCGTAGGGAAATACGTACGGAACGGGGAGTAGGGCGAGCGTGAGCCCTCCGGTCGCCAGGAGGGCCCTGAACAAGGCAGCGCGGAGATCTTCGTCCCAAAGCGAGCCGATCTGCCTCTGAAGGTCGCGGTGCAGGAGGAACGCGGCCACGGTAAAGCTCACGGACGTCGACAAGGCCAACCCTTGGGCGCCCAAAGGCCCTACGAGGAGGAGGTTTAGGGCGATGTTCAAGGCCACGGCGAGGACGCTGTTCCACATAGGCGTGCGCGTATCCTGCAAGGCGTAAAACGCCCGCATCCACAGGTCGCGGAGCGAAAGGCCGAAGAGGCCCAAGGAGAAGAGCGCGAAGAGAGGGGCGGTGATCGTCGTCGCCTCGCGCGTAAACACGCCCCGCTCAAAGAGCACCTGGACCACGGGGAGGGCGAGGACGACGCTCCCGGCCGTGACGGGGAGGAGAAAGAGGACAAGGCCTTCCAACGTTCGCCGCAAGGTACGGGAGAGCTCGGCCGTTCCCTCTCGCGCGGCAATACGGGTAAAGTGGGGAAAGAGGACGACAAAAAGAGATGTGGCCAACACGCCGTATGTAAACTGCATGAGCTTGTTTGCGTAGTTGAGCGCGGAAACGCTCCCGGCCGGAAGACCCGAGGCGAGCATCCGGTCCACCATCACGGCCACTTGAGAGGCGGCGGTACCGATGACGACGGGAGAAAAGAGGACGAGCGTCTGGCGAAAACCCTCCTCGCGAAAGTCGAGAACGGGGCGATACGGATACCCCACACGAAACAGAGGAAAGACGAGGAGGAGGAACTGGGAAAAGGTCGCCACGACGGCGATCCACGTAAACCCCACGATGCCCAGACGGCTCCCCACGGCAAACAACGTTCCCACGAGGATCAGGTTGAACGGGATCCCCACGGCCGCGGGAAAGAGGAATTTCCCCTTCACCTGAAGGTAGGCGGAAAAGAGGGCGGTGTACCCCAAAAAGAGCACGGTGAGGAGGAAGATCCGCTCGAGCCGTACGGCGAGGGCAAAGGTATCTTCGGGAAAACCCGGGGCAAACAGCCGCACGAGGGGGCCGGCGAAGAGGTAGCTCACGACGAAAAGGAAAAGGGAAAAGAGCCCGACGATATTCGTTAGGTTGGCGAGGTAGCGGTCGCGTTTGTCTCCGTCCAGGCGCTCGTATACCGGAATGAACGTGGTCCCAACAGCGGCGACGACCGTCGACAGAAGCACGCCGGGGATGGAAAAGGCGACGAAGAAGGCGTCGGCTTCGGACGTCGCCCCGAAGTACTTCGCGATGGCCGTCTCCCGGAAGAACCCCAGGAACTTGCTTACGAGCGTGATCACCATGATCCAAAAGGAGGTCTGGAGAATCCGCGTCATCGCCCGACCCCTTTTCTCCCACCCTACCCCTGAGGAGGGCGGGAAGGCGGTGCCGACGCCCATTATACTACTCCTCGCCGCTTTCTCGAAAAAAACCGCCCGCCGCGGGATGCGCGTCGTTCGCTGGACGCTACTCAGCTATTCTTCGGCGGCCTCCGAAACCCGGCTTCCCAGGGCGAACACGGCTACGGCTGCCCAGACGAGGACAAAGCCGACGAGGCGTCCGGGCCCCAGGGGTTCGTGAAAGACGAACACGCCCAAGAAAAACTTGAGCGTCGGGGCGAGGTACTGGATAAACCCGATCCACGTGAGGGGAATCCGCCGGGCGGCTTCCGAAAACCAGAGAAGCGGGAGGGCGGTCACCACTCCCGCCCCCGCCAACCAAAAGACGTCCGCAACCGTTTCGGGTGCGGCCGAGGGGCCGACCCAGAAGAGGTAGGCGAGGACGATGGGCGTGAGATAGATGGTTTCGAGGAAGATCGATGCACGGGCGTCCGCCTGCAGGACCTTCTTGAGGAGGCCGTAAAAGCCAAAGGAAAACGCCAAAAGCAAGGACACCCACGGCGCCACATGGGCTTCGACGGCCATGAGGAGCACCCCGGCCGCCGCGAGGGCGATGCCGTAGACCTGCGGACGCGTGAGCGTCTCCCCGAGAAAGAGGGTCGCAAGGGCTACGCTTACGAGCGGATTGATGTAGTACCCGAGGCTCGCATCCAAGACGTGGCCCTTCTCGACCGCCCAGATGTAGACGCCCCAGTTCACGGCAATGAGGAGGCTCGCGAGGAAGAGACCGCCCGCCATGCGCGGGTTCCGAAAGGAACTCCGGACAAAGTCCCACCTATGCACTGCGGAAAGGTACGCGGCCATGAAGAGGGCGGAGGCGGCGAAGCGGTAGGCGAGAAGGACGAGGGCGGGGTAGCCTTCGAGTTGTTTCCAGTACAAGGGAAGAACGCCCCACGAGGCAAAGGCGGCCACCGCGTAAGCGATACCCGAGGCAGCCGCCCGCTCGGATCGGCGTTGGGAGCGAACGTCGTGTACCACCGATGCCTCACCGCCCTTGGAAAGGGTTGGGAGAACTTAAGCTTCGCGGGGGGAGGACGCCCCTCCGGGCGACGGGTTTTGTCCCCCTTCCGTGAGAAGGACCTCCTGAAGCGGCGGTTGGGCGGAAACGCCGAACTTCCGCAAGAGTTCTCCGAGAATGAGGAAGTGCTCGCTTCGGTAGGCAAACCACTGCGAAAAGTCCGCCGTGCGCACGTAAAAGCGCACGTGGACGGCAATGCGTCCCCCGTCGAGCGACTCCACACCGAGGATCCGACCCTCGTCCAGGACGTTCGGATCGCGCCGGAGGAGGTCTTCGAGCTCGGCAAGAAAGGCGCGCACGTCGGAGGCGGCGAGCGTGGTAGGAAGGGAGAGGGTGTAGCGCACCATACGGTGGCGTACGCGCCCCCAGTTCTTGATGTTTGCCTGGGCGAGGACGGCGTTCGGTACGGTGACGAGCGTGTCGTCCTGGGCCCGGATCTTCGTGCTCCGGAAGTTCATGGTCTCTACCGTTCCCGCTACGTCTCCGAACTCGATCCAATCGCCCACGGCAAAGGTGCGCTCGCCGATGAGGACGATCCCGCCGAAGTAGTTGGCGAGCGTGTCGCGCGCCGCTAGGGAGACCGCCAGACCTCCAAGGCCGAGCCCGGCGACCAGCGTATCGATCCGGTAGCCGAATTCCTGAAGCACCATCCCTGTACCCACGAAGGCGAGGAAAAGGCGCGTGGTCCAGGAAAGGATGGGAACGAGGAGAGCGCGGTGGGCCTTTTCTTCCTCCGTAATTCCGAGGTGTAGGATACGCTCCCACAGGGGAACCAGTCCCGCAAAGGCGTAAAGTCCCCAAAAGACGAAGACGATCGTAAGCACGCGGAAGGAACCGCGGACGTACGGGTGAAGCCACAATCCGGGTTCGAAGAAGGAAAGGAACACGGCCGCACCCGCGAGAAGGACGAGGGCGAGAGCGGGACCGCGAAAGGCGCGGGCGACGAGGCTGCGAAGCGGGGACGAGGTCTCCTGCGGATTCGCCAAAGCGCCCACCTCCCAAAACCGCCAAAATGCGGCCGAATCCGGCCCCGGGGGACCGGGGGACAGGCTTACCCGGCGAGGATTTCTTCGCCCAGTTCGTCCACGGCGAGGGCGCCTACGATTCGGTGGCGCACGTGTTCCTCGTCGAGGGAGGGAAACATTCCGGCCTCCCTCACCCGTCCGTAGAGGTCGTCAAAGGGCTCGAGCTTGGCCTTCTTCGCGCGAACGGCCTCCCACCCTTCGAGGACGAAGGCGCGCAACGATCCGATGCCCTGTTCGGCAAAGAAGGCGCGGAGCGCCTCCACGTCGTGGACGAACTCCTCCTGGAAGCGGCGGCGCGCCCAACCGGCGAGGAGGGCGATTTCCGCTTCGTACATCGGCCGCTCCTTGCCCTTCGTACCCACCCACGGCGTCTCCAGAATGAAGGGACGGCCCGCGAGGGCCGGGTGGTGGACGACGCGGTACGGCACCGCAAACCCCAGGTATCCCGTCCCTAAAACGGCGTGGCGGTCGCGCCGCGACCCGAAGGGGAACTTGCTGTCGTTTACGTGCACGCAGGCGAGGCGCTCGAGGCCGAGGACGCGGTCGAAGGTCTCGAGTACGCCGTCGAGGTCGTGGAGGATGTCATAGCCCGCGGCAAATACGTGGCAAGTGTCCAGGCAAATGACGAGCCGGGGATCGCCTACCTCGTCGAGAAGGAAGCGAAGCTGTTCGAAGGTTCTCCCCACCTCGCTTCCCTGCCCCGACATGGTCTCGAGGGCGACGCGTACGGGATGGGGCGCGCGCAGGACTTCGCGCAGGCCGGCGGCAATCCGCTTGAGGGCCTCGTCCTCCGTTTGGCCGACGGCGGCACCCGGATGGACGACGATGAGGTCCGTGCGCGCTTCGTGCGTGCGCACGATCTCCTCCTGGAGAAAGCGCACGGTAAAGGAGAATCCCTCTTCCTTGGGCGTCGCCAAGTTCACGATGTAGGGGGCGTGGACGAGGAAGTACCGAAGCCCCGCTTCGCGCATGTACGCCCAACCTTCCTCGACGAACTGCTCCGCCATGGGCTTGCGCACCGTGTTCTGTGGAGCGCCCGTGTAGATCATAAACGCAGTCGCCCCGTAGGAATGGGCTTCCTGGGCGGCGTTCAAGAGTCCTTTCTTGGAAAACGAGACGTGGGAACCTACGAGAAGGTCAGTCGAACTCGCGGTGCTCAACGGATGCCCCCCTCCCCAAAACCTTTCGCAAGCCCCGTCGCGGTCCGGAGCGTTCTTCCGCGGGACGAAAGGTTCACCCCGCCGCGGCAGCACGTAGAGCGCCCCCGCCCCGGTCCCGACCGTCAAACCCGGCTTCTATCCTACCATACGCCGCAATTCGGGCTCAGCGGCGAAACTTCCGGGCAAAGTCGGGAAGGTCTCTAAGGAGGTTGGCCATTTCCAACGCGGCCAGGGCGGCCTCGGCACCCTTGTTTCCCGCCTTTCCCCCTGCCCGATGCACGGCTTGTTCGGCGTCGTCTAGGGTGAGGAGGGCGAAGCCCACGGGAACCCCGGTTTCCCACGCGACGCGGGCGAGACCGGAAGATGCCTCGCCTGCGACGTAGTCGAAGTGGGCCGTTTCACCGCGCATGACGACGCCGAGGGCGACGATCCCGGAAAAGGCACCGCTTTCCGCCGCGCGTTTGGCCGCCAAGGGGAGTTCGAACGAACCCGGAACCCAAATCTCGGCGATGTCCTCGGGGCGAACTCCGTGACGGACGAGGACGGATCGCGCCCCGTGGACGAGGGGGCGGACGAAGAACTCGTTGAAGCGCGAGGCAACAAGGGCAAAGGTGAGTCCCTCTCCCCGGAGCCGGCCTTCGAGCACCGCTTCCGAAAGGGACGGGTGTGTGTCGTCGCGGTCGAGCACGTAAACCCCCTCCTTCCCTCCAAATCCGAGCCGGACAAAGGACGCGAGACCCGATGCGGCCCTCCAGAGGAAGTCCGCGGGCGCTCACAGATGGGAAAGCAGGTGTCCAAGGCGGTGCTTCTTTGCCTCGAGGTAGCGGCGGTTCTCCTCTCGCGGGGGGATTTCCAAGGGTACGCGCTCCACGACCTCGACGCCGTACTGCCTCAGGGCTTCCACCTTGTCCGGGTTGTTCGTGAGGAGGCGCACGCGCCGAACGCCGAGGTCGAAGAGGATCGCGGCGGCTACGTCGTAGTCGCGGGCGTCGACCGGATGTCCAAGGACGAGGTTGGCGTCCACCGTGTCAAAGCCGCGTTCCTGCAGGGCGTAGGCCCGAAGCTTTTCGTAGAGGCCGATCCCCCGCCCTTCCTGCCGGAGGTAGACGAGAACCCCGCCCTCCGCCTCGATGCGCGCGAGGGCAGCCTCGAGTTGGGGACCGCAGTCGCAGCGGTAGGAGCCGAAGACGTCGCCCGTGAGGCACTCCGAGTGAACGCGCACGAGGATCGGCCGGTCGGAAGAAATGTCCCCCTTCCACAGGGCGAGGTGCTCACGGGCGGTGCAGTTTCCCGCCGCCGAAAGGGCAGCCCCCGGTTCCCGGTAGGCGACCGCGCGGAAGGCGCCGTACTCGCTCGGGAGGTGCACGACGTCGCTCCGTTCGAGGCGAGGAAGGCGGATGTAAGGAGCCGTGCCGCCCGTTCTTGCCAGAGAAGGCGAGGCGGACAAATGCCCGACCGCACCACCTTCTGCACCGTCCCACGCCGCCACGACCCTGGCGATGTCTTCGACGGTGAGGAGGGGGAGGTTTTCCCGCGCCGCCAGACGCTCGAGGTACGAAAGCGACGCGGGCTCCCCGGTTTCGTCCAAGATCTCGATGATCGCCGCCGCCGGGCGTGCGCCCGCGAGGCGGGCGAGCTCGATTGCCGCCTCCGTATGGCCGCGGCGTTCGCGTACGCCCCCGGGGCGTGCCACGAGGGGGAAGACGTGGCCCGGGCGGCGGAAATCCTCCGGGCGGGCGGATGGATCGGCAAGGGCACGCAAGGTGAGCGCCCGCTCGCGCGCGGAAATCCCCGTCTTCACGGAGACGTGATCGACGGAGACGGTAAAGGCGGTCTCCTTAGGGTCCTGGGATTCCGCCACCATGGGCGCCAGGGCGAGTTCGCGGGCGCGTTCAGCGTCCAAGGGGGCGCAAAGGAGCCCGCGCCCTTCGCGCAGCATGAAGTGGACGACATCGGGGGTGGCGTGCTCAGCGAGAAGGACGAAGTCCCCTTCGTTTTCGCGATCGCGGTCGTCGAGGACGATCGCGGGAAGCCCCTGGCGAAGGGCGCGAACGGCCGCCTCAACCCGCAGCTGCGCTTCCCACACGCGCGGACACCTCCTCGAAATCGGGCGTTCGAAAGGATCGAAGCGGCGCTCTCTCAGGGCTACGTTCCCGCGGACGACAGAAACCGCCGCACGGCTTCGACGACGTAGCGGGCGAGGACGTCCACCTCGACGTTTACGGTGGAGCCAGGCCCCTTCGTCCCCAAGGTCGTGACGGCGAGGGTATGGGGAATGAGGCCGACGGAAAAGGAAACCTCCCGACCGTCGGGCGACCCCACGTCGACCACCGTGAGGCTCACGCCATCTACAGCTACCGAACCCTTGGGGGCGAGGTAAGGGGCGTAGTCCGCGGGCAGGACGAACCTCACGAGGCGCGAGCCGTCCGCCGCCTCTTCCACCTCCGCAATGCGGGCGACCGCGTCGACGTGCCCGGTGACGATGTGGCCTCCCAAAGGATCCCCGACGCGAAGCGCCCGTTCTACGTTCACCCGCATGCCGGGAAACGCGTGGGCGAAGGTGGTCCTGTGGACCGTTTCCGGCATGAGGTGAAAGACGAGCGAGTCCGCCTCTCGGGATTCCACCGTCAGACAGACGCCGTCTACGGCGACGCTGTCTCCCACAGCGGGGAGTTCGGTCCACGGAAGCTCCGTGAGTACGAGGCGTACGGCCTCCCCCTGTTCGACGATCCAGCGCTCCAGGCTCCGAATGCGCGCGGTACCTTCCACAAGCCCCGTAAACATCGGCCGCTCCCCCCGGATGTCGATCTCCTCTTTCCTTCCAACCGAAACGGTCGAACGTCACCCGTCTTGGGACGTGGGGCGGCCCACGAAGACGAAGTCCGCGCCAAACCGCGCGGTTCCCTCCCACTCGAGGGGAAGCCCTTCGGCGAGTGCGGCCACCCCTTCCCCCGCCAGCCACCCCGGGGCCTCCCGCCCGCCCAAAAGGCGCGGGGCGACGAAGACGACGAAACGATCCACGAGGCGGCGGGAGACGAACCGGGCGATCGTTTCTCCGCCTCCCTCCACGAGGAGGGCGTTTACCCCGCGTTCGGCAAGGAGGGCGAGGAGAGCGGGGATGTCGACCTCGCCCTCGGCGTCCTCGGCCGGTAGGCGGACGACTTCCACCCTCAAATCCCCGAGTCGTCGTTCGGCTTCCCGGTCTCCCTCCGTTCCCGTGGCGACAAGCGCGGGAGCGAGCCCGTCGCGAAAGAGGTCGGCATCGGCGGGGAGGTCGAGGGAGCGCGAGAGAACGACGCGCAGCTTGCCGATTTCCTGGCCTTCGCCCCCCAGACGCACGGTGAGGCGGGGGTTGTCGCGGCGTACGGTGTTTGCCCCCACGAGGACGGCGTCGTGGCGCAGGCGGAGGTAGTGGACCGCCCGAAGCGCTTCCCCACCCGTGATCGTGCGGCTCTCGCCCGTTCGCGTGGCGATCTTCCCGTCCAAGGTCATGGCCACCTTGACCGTCACCCAAGGCCGGCCCCGCTCTACGCGCGTGAGGTACGCGGCGTGGACGCGGCGCGCCGCTTGCGCGCATACCCCTTCCTGGACCTCCACCCCCGCCTCGCGGAGAATGCGCAGTCCTTCGCCCGCGACGAGAGGATTGGGGTCGCGCAGGGCGACGACCACGCGCCGAACCCCGGCATCCCGCAGCGCCACCGCGCAGGGCGGCGTACGTCCCCAGTGGCTGCAAGGTTCGAGGGTGACGTAACACGTGGCGCCGCGCGCCGCCTCGCCGGCCATGCGGAGGGCGTGCACTTCCGCGTGCGGTTCGCCCGTGCGGAGATGCGCCCCGATGCCAACGATACGCCCGTCACGCACGAGAACGCAGCCGACGTTGGGGTTCGGAGCCGTCTGGCCCTCCACGGCAGCGGCCAGGGAGATGGCAAAGCCCATGAAGTGGCGGTCGAGGGGCGAAACATCGGGGTCGTCGCAGCCGTCCGTCCCCACCGCCCCTGCCGCCGCTGGGAGCGGAAGGAGGGGGGCGAGCCCCGGAAACGTCGGATAGCCCGGGGCGCCTACGCCGAAGTAAGCGGACGCACCGAGGCCTTTCGCATCGGCCACAAAGCCACCTCCTTCGTCGGTCGGAAAAGGGGCTTCCCTACGCACGAAAAAACCCGCCACGTCCCTCCGTGGCGGGTTGGGTGCAGGAGAAATGAAGAACGCACGGCCTTCGGCCCGAAGACGCACCGGCAAACCCCGGGCGCGCACCCTAGAAAGCCCCCGAGTCCTCACCGCGACAACGGCCGCGGCAAAGAACCCGGGCGCACGCCCGACCCGGAAGCAGCGAACTCGGGCCACGAGGAAAACCGCCGTCCGTTCCTTCTCCCATCCGGACTTTCACCGTCGGCTCCGGAATTTCACCGGATCCTGCCCGCCGGCATTCCTGCCGGCAGGCTCGCGGGCTCTGGCCGAAGTCCGGTCGCCGCAAAGGGCCAAGACCTCGGCGCATCACCGCCGGTCGGGAATTTCACCCTGCCCCGAAGGAACGTCCCCGCTTCCGGCAGATGCGTGCCGAAAGACGGAGTACCCTAAGTGTACCTTTCCTCGGCTTCAGAGGCAAGAAAGGAAGTGTCGGCTCCGCGTCCCGCATCGGCGTCGGCCGGCGGGCGTTCCCCGGAGGCGCGGTCCGACTCCTCCTCCGGCAAGTCGAAGACGCCGCGCAGACGGCGGGAGAGGCGCTCGCGCTCGAGTTCGGCGGCGTCTACCGCGCGCAATGCCTCGTCGAGCTTGCGGCGTGTACGCGAGAGGAGGTCGGCGAGGCGGGAAAAATCCGCCTGAACGCGCCGGAGGAGCTCCCAAACCTCGCCCGCGCGCCGCTCAATGGCCACTGTGCGAAGGCCGAGGGAGAGGCTGTGGAGGATCGCCGCGAGCGTCGTCGGCCCCACAAGCACGACCCGCCACTCCCGCTGAAGCGTCTCAAATAGCCCCGGCTCACGCAACGCCTCCGCGTACAGGCTTTCAAAGGGCAAAAAGAGGAGGGCGAAATCCGTAGTGTGCGGAGGAACGACGTACTTTTCCCGAACCTTTTGGGCCTCCAGGCGGAGGCGTTCGACGAAACGACGTCGCGCCCGGCGCACGGCCTCGGGGTCCCCCGCCTCCTCCGCCGCGAGGTACGCCTCCACGTCGGCAAGGGGGAACTTCGCGTCGATCGGCAGCCACATCCCTTCCCCTGCCGTCCGACCGGGCAGGCGGACGGCGAAGTCCACGCGCTCTTCCGAGTTCGGATTTACACGCACGTCGCGGGCGTACTGCTCGGGAAGGAGGATGTCGGAGAGGATGTTCTCCAATTGGACCTCCCCGAGTACGCCCCGGCGCTTCACGTTGGCGAGTATCCGCCGAAGGTCCCCCACGCCCTCCGCAAGGGCGCGCATCTCCCCCAGACCGCGGTGGACTTCTTCTAACCGTTCGCTCACGAGGCGAAATGAGGCGCCGAGGCGCGCTTCGAGCGTCGTCTCGAGCTTCTCGTCGACCGTGCGGCGGAGCGATTCCAGGGTGCGTTCGTTTTCGTCGCGAATTCGGTGAAGTTCTTCGGCGACGCGCGCCTCGAGGCGTTCGAGCCGGCCCTCGCTCCCCGCGACGAGGTCCATGAGCCGTTCGCTCAAGAGGCCCATCTGCTGGACGAACGTCCGCTGCTCCGACTCGAGGGAACGCGCGAGCCGGTCGAGAGTGCCAAACACGCGGTCTTCGGAAGCCCCACCTCCGCGGGAAAAACGCCGCGCCGCCCACCAGCCCAAACCGAACGCAACCACGACAAGGACGAAGACGACTCCTACGGGAACGTGCACCCCCCACACCCCGTCCGGCACCGCCGTCCCCCCCTTCCCGTCCCCCTACTCCGCGTTGGCCAGGGGAAAGTCCTTTGCCCGCGGGAGGAAATGTTGGAGACACGAGGAAAAATTGAAATACAAAAATTTTTGACGATAAATTGGGAACTTGCTAGACTCAAAGTACATACCCCTTCGGAGGTGACCGACGCGCCGGGGTTCCCGCGAATCCGTACGGCGCAGAAGGCGGATGGAAGACGATCGGACGCGAGCCCGAATTGAAGCGCGCCTCGGGATTCTGAGCGCCCTGGGAAACGCCTTCCTCGCGCTGCTCAAGCTCGGCCTCGGGTGGGCGGGGCAGAGCCGCGCGCTCTTTGCCGACGGAATACACAACGTGGCAGACCTCCTCGTCGGCGGCGTGGGGGCGCTGAGCGCGCGCGTTGCGGAAAAACCGCCGGACGAGGACCATCCGTACGGACACGGAAAGGCCGAAGTGCTCGCTGCCGCGGGCGTCGCCGCCTTTCTCGGCGTTCTTGCGCTCCTCCTCGCGGTACAGGGAATCGCGTCCTTCGGAAACCCCGAACCCCCGATCCCCTCGTGGGAAACCCTCGCGGCCGCGCTCTTCTCCCTCGGCCTCAAGGGCGTCCTCTACCGCGCGACGATTCGCGAGGCCGAGCGCCTTTCGAGTTACGCCCTGCAGGCGGTAGCCCTGGACCATCGGTCGGACATCTGGGGCTCCCTGGCGGCCGCCCTGGGCATCCTCGGCTCGTACCTCGCGTGCGCCACCCCCTTTGCCTGGTTTCGCCACGCCGACGCGGTAGGGAGCGTCGTCGTGGCCGCGCTCATCCTCCGCATGGCCTACGATCTCCTCCGGGAAACCGGCGACATCCTCATGGAGCGAACGCTTCCCCCGGAAACCCTCGAGAGGTACGCCCGGATCGTCCGGAGCTTCCCCGAAGTACGGAACATCGACCGCCTGCGGGCGCGTACGCACGGCCACTACGTCCTTGTCGACCTGCGCATCGCCGTGGACGAAAACCTCACGGTCGCCCAAGGGCACGCACTGGGGCGGGCGGTAAAGGAAGCCCTCATCGCCGACGACCCCCGCATTCGCGAAGTCCTCGTCCACCTGAACCCGTATCCCTACCCGGCAACCGAAGGGGGGCGACCTGCGGCGGCCGAACCCTCCCGAAACGAGGGCGAAGGCATGCCGGGCGACCGGCCTCCGTAGGCTACGTCCCCCCTCCTTCGGGAGGGGGGCTTTCCGTAGATTTTCCCTCGGTTTCCTCCTCGAGAAGCTCGTACACCTCGTCGAGCTCGCGCCGCAGACGGAGCACTTCGTCGGCAAAGGAAAGGGCGGCCAGCACCGCAACCCGCGGAACGTCGAGGTGGGGACTTCGCGCGGCAATCTCCCGCATCCGCTGATCGACCATTTCCGCCAGGCGGTGGAGGTGCTGCTCCGTCGCATCCCCTTTGAGGTGGTACGTCTCGCCGAAGATCTTTACCCGGGCCGTCGTGGTCCGCTTCACCGCCTATCTCCCCCAATCTCCTCGTGCGGTAGGCGATGCGGCGCGCACGGGCGGCCCGCCTCCCTTAGGCCGTTCGCCACTCCACGGGAAACTCGGCTTCCAAGGCGCGGCGAATCGCCTCCATCCGCACGTCGACCTCTTCGTCCGTGAGCGTGCGATCCGATCTGCGGAAGAAGAAGGCGAGGGCGAGCGAACGCTTCCCCTGCGGCACCCCTTCCCCACGGTAGACGTCGAAGAGCACGACGTCTTCGAGTTCTTTCCCGGCGGCCGAACGGGCGGCGCGAAGGAGGGCCGCCGCGGAAACCTCTTCCGAGACGAAAAAGCTCAGGTCGCGGCGTACGCCGGGGAAACGGGGTACTTCTTCCGCCTGAACTTCGGGCGCGGCAAACGAGAAGAGGCGTTCGAGGTCTACCTCGAGAACTGCCGGCCGATAGAGACCGTACTCCTCGGCAACTTCCGGGTGAACCTCCGCCACGAGGCCCACGGGTTCTCCGCCCACGCGAAGTTCTGCCGTCCTTCCCGGATGTAGGCCTGGAAGAACCCGAGGGACTACGTCCCATGCGGCCCGAATCCCAAAGAGAGCGAGGAGCCCCTCGAAAACCCCCTTCGCGTCGTAGACGTCGACGCTTCGGCGTAAGCCGCGCCAGTGAAGGGGGTCTTTTTCTCCTGCAAGGAGAACCCCGAGGTGTAGAACTTCGCGTGCGGGGGTGTGGTGGGGGCGCGGAACGTGATCAAACGGGTCCCCTCCCTCCCCACGCGGGAAAAAGACGGGCCCTACCTCGAAGAGGCGTAGGTCGCGCTCTCCGCGACTGGCGTTGTACCGGGCGGCGGCGAGAAGCGAGGGAAGAAGGCTCGGGCGCAAATACACGTGGGCGTCGCTCATGGGGTGGAGCACCCGCAACGCGTCCGCAGGCCCGACCGTCACCCATTCGTCCCCCTGTCCGGCAGGAAGAAGGGCGGGGAAACGCCCGAGCTCTGCCTCGGACAGGAGGCGGTAGGCGTAGAGCTCGAAAAATCCCCAGCGGACGAGGGCGTGCCGGAGGCGGCGTCGGAGTTCCTGCGCAAAGTCCCTCCCCCGTCCGTCCACGACGCCGCCCGGTGACGCCGCAGGGATCTCCTCGTAGCCGACGAGGCGCGCGACTTCCTCGACGAGATCTTCGGGGATGCGTACGTCGAGGCGGCGCGTGGGGACTTCCACCGTCCAACCTTCTGAGGTGGAGACGGCGGGAAAGCCGAGGCGACGGAAGATGCCCTCCACCTGCTCGCGCGGAAGGCGCGTTCCAAGCAGGGTGTAGAGCTTCTTTTCCGAAAGCTCGATACGCGCCGGTTTGGGCAGGTCTGCCTCGGAAAATACACCGCCGGCGATGCCTCCGACGACGCGCCCGCCGGCGATCTGGACGATGAGCCCTGCGGCGCGATCGAGGGCGGCGCGGACGCGCCCGGGATCGACTCCGCGTTCGAAGCGCCGCGAGGCCTCGGAGCGAAGGCCGAGCGCCTGAGCCGTGCGGCGAATTTGTGCGGGGCGAAAGTAGGCGGACTCGAGAAAGACGCGCGTGGTCCCCTCCGTGATCTCCGAGTTCGCCCCGCCCATCACCCCGGCAATCCCCACGGGGCGGCCACCGTCCGTGATGAGGAGCATGCCCTCTCGGAGGACGCGTTCCCTCCCGTCCAAGGTGACGATTCGTTCCCCTTCCCGCGCCGGACGGACGCAAACCTCGCCGCTTGTGATCGCGTCGGCGTCGAAGGCGTGGAGCGGCTGACCGAACTCCAGCATCACGTAGTTCGTCACGTCCACGACGTTGTTCAGCGGGCGGATCCCCGCCGCGAGGAGGCGGTTTACGAGCCATTGGGGCGACGGTCCGATGCGCACCCCTTCGATGAGACGCCCGAAGTACACGGGCGCGTCGGCGGGAGCCTCGACGCGCACGCGGACGTCTGCATGCGGTTCCTCGGAAAAGAAGGGAACCTTGGGCTCGTAGACCTCGCGGTCCGCAAGCGCCGCAACCTCGTACGCCACGCCGAGCATGCTCAGGGCGTCGGCACGGTTGGGTGTGAGGTCGAGGACGAGCACGGTGTCGTCGAGGGCCAGGGCTTGAACGCCGTCCATCCCGACGCCCGTACCGGGGGGAAATACGTAGATTCCTTCCCGGAGCTCCCGAGGGAGAAGGTCGTCGTCGAGGCCGAGCTCGCGGTAGGAGACGAGCATCCCTTGGGAGAGGACGCCGCGAAACTCCCGAGCTTCGAGCGTAAGGCCAGGCAGCTTGGCCCCGGGCGGAGCAAAGAGGACGACGTCCCCCACACGGACGTTTGGCGCCCCGCTTACGACCGTGTATGTGTTCCCTCCCGCCTCGACGCGGGCGACGACGAGGCGGTCGGCGTTGGGATGCGGGGAAACGTCCACCACCCGGGCGGTGATCACCCCTTCGACCCCGCGGTTGCGCGCCTCTACGGCATCTACCTCGAGTCCCGCCATGGTCAAGCGTCGGGCGAGCTCGTCCGGATCGATGTCCCAGACGTCCACGTAGTCCGAAAGCCAGGAAAGCGAAACGCGCATCCTCTGCCCACCCTCCGTCGGAATGTCGCGACTTCACGCATGTACGCGGAACGGACGCAGGAAGCGCACGTCTCCCGTGTAGAAAGAACGGACGTCCTCCACGCCGTACTTGATCATCGCCAGGCGTTCGACACCGAGGCCAAAGGCAAAGCCGGACACGCGTTCCGGATCGTACCCCGCCCCACGGAGGACCTCCGGATGCACCATCCCCGCGCCCAAGACCTCGATCCACCCCGTGAACTTGCAGACGTTGCATCCAGCGCCGCCGCACTTGTGGCAGGAGACGTCCACTTCGACGCTCGGCTCCGTAAACGGGAAGAAGCTCGGCCGCAGGCGGATCCGCGTCCCTTCGCCAAAGAAGGCGCGGGCAAAGGCGAGAAGCGTGCCCTTGAGGTCGGCCAGACTCACCCCTTCGTCTACGACGAGACCCTCCACCTGCGTGAACATGTGGGAGTGGGTGGCGTCGTCTTCGTCGCGACGGTACACGGTACCCGGAGCGACGATGCGTACCGGCAGTCCGCCTCCGCGGGCGAGAAGCGTGCGAACTTGCACGGGCGAGGTGTGCGTGCGAAGGAGGACGTCCTCCGCCAGGTAGAAGCTGTCCTGCATGTCCCGCGCCGGATGGTCGGGGGGGATGTTCAGGCGTTCGAAGTTGTAGAGGTCCCACTCCACCTCCGGTCCCTCGACGACGGAGTAGCCGAGGTGGAGAAAGATCTCCTCGACCTCCTCGATCACGCGCAAAATCGGGTGTGACGCCCCGAGGGGGTACGGCTCCCCCGGGAGGGAAAGGTCGAGTCGTTCCGCTTCCAGGCGTCGCCGCGTCTCTTCCGCCCGAAGCGCGGCCCGGCGCTCCTCGTACGCACGCTCTACTTCTTCCCATGCGGCGTTGAGCGCCCGACCTGCGGCGGGACGCTCTTCCGGCGGAAGTTGCCGCAGACGCTCGCGGGCGAGCGAAAGGACGCCCCGCTTTCCGAGGTATTCGACGCGCAACCCCTCGAGGGCAGCCTCGTCAGCGGCCGAGGCGATGCGCGCACGCGCTTCCGAAGCGATCCGCTCAAATTCCGAAGGGTCGAACCTCGCAAGGTCCATCGGGAAACCTCCTCACCTGTCGCACGGCACCGGCGCCAAACAAGTCTGAGCGCATTATACCAAACTCCGCCGTATCTGCGCTTCCGCCCTTCGGGTGCGGTCCCGCGGACCCTCACTCTCCTTCCTCGCGCACCGGTCGCTTGAGCGTGTGTGCGCCCACGACGTCGTGCACGCTCTCTACGACCACGATGGCATCGGGATCGTAATCGAGGACCAAGGACTTAAGACGCGCGATCTCGAGGCGCGTGAGGACGATGTACAGGGCGGTACGCGGTTCTTCCCGTTCTCCGACGCAGGTCACCGCAAAACGGGTCACCGTACGGCCGAGCTCGCGCCCGACCGCCTCGGCGATTTCCCCGCCGGCGGTCGTCACGATGAGTACGGAACGCGATTCATCCAGACCCTGAAGGACGACGTCCACCGTGCGGAAGGCGACGTAGTACGCGAGGGCGGAATACATGCCGCTTTCCGGCGAAAGGAGGAAGGCCGCCAAGGCAAAGACGACGGCGTTTAAAGCGAGGGCGATTTCCCCCACGGAAAAGTCCGTCCGCTCGGAAAGGACGAGCGCCAAAAGGTCCATTCCGTCCACGGAAGCCTGGCCGCGAAGGATGAGCCCGATGCCTAACCCGACGAAAAGGCCCCCGAAGATGCTGGCGAGGATCGGACTTCCGGTGAGCGGAAACGGCGGCGCCAAGGCGCCGAGAAAAAATGCCAGCGCGAGAAGCGCGTACCCCGCCCCGAGCACGAAACGGCCTCCGAACTCCCGGAACCCGAGGTAAAGAAAGGGAGCGTTGAAGAAAAAGATCAAAGCGGGCAAAAAGAGGTGCAGACGGTAGGCGAGGAGCATCGCCAACCCGTTGACCCCCGCGTCGACGATGTGGTGCGGCAGAAAGAACCGGGAAAAGCCGAAGGCGACGAAGAACGCACCGAGGGTGAGCGGAAGAAAACGCCAAAAAGGGTGGCGGCAAGGGCCGCATCGGGGTACCGCGCCCGAACCCATTCGCGGCTTTGGGGGAGTCGACATGCCCATCCCTCCGGTCGTTGTACCAACTTACCGACGCGTTTCTCGGGCTACTCCCTCCGCTCTGCACATTCGCGCGCCTGTCGCCAGGCGTACAGGAGGACGGCGGCGGCGACGGCCACGTTGAGAGATTCGGCGCGCCCGTAGATGGGAATCCGCACGCGGACGTCCAAGAGCGCTTCGACCTCCCGGGGAATCCCGCCCCCCTCGCTTCCCAAGACCAAGGCAAAGCGCGGCGGCCACGCCACGTCCCACACGACCGTGTCTCCCCGTGGATCGGCCCCTAAAAGGAGAACCCCAGAGCGGCGAAGGGAGGCGAGCGTCTCTTCCGTTCCCTCCCACAAGGGAAGGCGGAAGTGGGCTCCCATGCCCGCCCGAAGGACCTTGTCCCCGTAGGGATCGGCGGACCCCCGCAAGACGAGGACGCCGTCGACCCCCGCCGCTTCCGCCGTGCGCAAAACGGTCCCCACGTTCCCCGGATCCTGCACGCCCGCGAGGGCCACGAGGCTCAGAGAAGGACGGGAGGTGAGCGCGGACAGCTCTTCCGGAGGAGAAAACGTGCGCGCCGTGGCAAAAATCCCCTGAGGCGTTACGGTCGCCGCGAGGCGGCGGGCGACCTCCGGTGCAAGCACGAATACGGGAATCCGCCGTTCCGTGGCGGTGGCGAGGACGTTGGCGAGCTCAGGATCGGCTCCAGAACGAACGTCCGCATACACACCTTCTTCCAAAAGAAGGGAGGTCACCGCCCCCGCAGCCCAGGCATCGAGGACGAGGCGCCTCCCTTCGAGGAATACTTCCCCCGTACGGCGGCGTCCGGAACGCGTGAGAAGTTTGCGCCACGCCCGAACCCGCGGATTTCCCGCAGAGGTGATCTTCGTGACCCTGTACACCCTCTCGTACCCTCCGTTTTTCCGCCCGCGCCGGGGTGGAAAAAAGTCGTCCGCCCGTACTGGGCCTTTGCCGGTATGTCCGGGCCGCTCCCTCCCATCCTAAGGAGCGGAAAATCCGCAGAAAGGGAGGTGTGGCCGCGATCGCCCAAACTCCGGACGGTCCGGCCGAAACCGATGGCGCCGATTTCGGGAACGATCAACCTCCGCCAAGCCCTCGAAGCGAAGCTGAGCGGTGCGACGCACGAGGAACTCCGAGAGACGATCGAAGATGCCATCCAAAGCCGCGAAGAAATGATCCTCCCGGGGCTCGGCTACCTCTTCGAGATCCTCTGGAAACACGTAGACGAGGCCGAGCGTTCGCGCATTCTCGACGTCCTCGCCCGTCACTTCTCCTAGCACGGGGAGGAGTTCAGGCGATCGTCTGGTCGCGACCGCGAGAAGGAGCGCCTCCCTCGGGGAGATCGTCCTCTCCTCCCGGGGCAAACCCCAAGGCTACGATGGCCTCGCGCACGGGTGGTAGGGCCGTGTAGTTAGCGATGAGGAAGAGCTCGACGTCCGGGCGGGGATTTTCGGGATCCTTCATGAGGGGGTATGGAAACTCGAGGAGACGGGCAACCGCCGTGCGCGGATCCGCCTCTACGAAGAGTCGGTCCGCGGCAACCCCTGCCTCCCGAAGCACCCGGCCGAGGTCTTCGCGCCGCGTTCCCGTGACCGCAATCGCCTCTACGTCCAAGCAGGCGAGTGCGGAGAGGCCCGCATCGTCGATCCAGCTCGTATCTTCGCCGTCGGCCGGTGCGTTGTTTACCGCCAAAAGGAAGCGCTTGGCTCCTTTTCGCCGGAGAAACTCGGACAAGGTGACGCGCATTCCCGCCGCATTTTTGGCCAGGTTGAGCGTCGCCCGAACGCCCGAAGCGCGGAATACCTCCATCCGACCCCGAGGAAGGCGGAACCGTGCGAGAGCCCGGGCAAAGGCTTCGGGAGAAACTCCCAGGGAGGAGGCAGCACTCCAGGCGGCGAGAACCGTATAGGCGTTGTAGATGCCCGAAAGCGGCACGGCAAACGTTTGGCCGGAAACCTCGAGGAGAAATCCCCGGGTAAAGAAATCCGGAGGGACGATCCTCCCCTCCCGCACGTCCGCCTCCGGACGGCGAAATCCGCACACCGGACAGCGGTAGCGACCTAGGTTGGGGCCCAAAGCTTCGGGAAGGCGCACGGCATATACGAGGGAGGCACCGCAATAGGGACAAGCCTCCGAGGTCTCCTCTTCGGTCTTCTCCTCGTCACGCACCCCGTCCGGCGAGAGTCCAAAGTACGATGGAGCTCTTGCCCCCTGAGCGGCGTACACAGCGAGGGGCTGGTCGGCGTTGGCGAAGACGACCAGGCGCCCTCCCGAGCTTTGGTCGAGTTCTGTCAACGCGTTCCGCAGGCGTTCGGAAAGCTCGCGCGGAGACCCGTAGCGGTCGATCTGGTCGGGGTAGAGGTTGAGGAGGACGAAGAAGTCCGGCACGAGTTCGTGGACGAGCGCGGGAAGGCTACCCTCGTCCACCTCGAAGACGGCGTAAGCCCCCCGAAGCAACCGCCCGGAAGGATCCGCCGCGTTCACGAAGGCCGTTGCGAGACCCGAGGGCATGTTGGCCCCCTTGTCGTTTGTGACCACCGGAATTCCGCTCTCGCGTAGGGAGCTGGCGACGAGAGCGGTGGTCGTCGTCTTGCCGTTTGTCCCCGTGAGAAAGACGACGTGCGTCACCCGGTCCGCCCAATGGGACAACCCCCGAGGGCAAAGTTTCAAAAAGACGTACCCGGGCAGGCTCGAACCGCCTTCCGGCCGCAGGCGCAGGAGGAATCTCACGAACCGGGCCGCGCAAAAGGCTGCCCGACACAGAAGGTCGCCCATCCACCCGGAGAACCTTGCGCTTCGGCTGTGTTCCATGGGCTTCCCCGTCCCCGCGATAAAGTCGTGGTACCCCTCGTCCCCACTTCCATCTTACCCGGAACGTCGGCCTTTTCCTCGTGCGTTCTGCCGAAATTCTTCCCGAACCCTGTGCGCGGTAGAGCCGTGAAACGAACGGGAACCGATCCCCGGAGAGAACGGAGACGGCACATGGCCCGCCCCTGCAGAAGGGGGGTACCCTCCGCCGAGCGAGGGGCCAGCATACGAACGGGTACATCTTACGTCAAATTGCACCTTCCCACAAAGCGTTGCGGGGCAGTCCCGTGGACTGCCCCCGCAGAAAAGTCCCCCGTTTTCCGAGTCCCTGGAAAGAGACGCTCTTCAGGCGAGAGCCGTCTTGGCCTTTTCCACAAGCGCGAGAAACGCCTGAGGATCGCGGACGGCGAGGTCCGCAAGCATCTTTCGGTTGACCGCAACCCCCGCCTGCTTCAAGCCGTAGATGAAGCGGTTGTACGTGAGGCCGTGTTCCCGTACGGCCGCGTTGATCCGGACGATCCACAGGCGGCGGAAGTCGCGCTTCCGCTGACGCCGATCGCGGTACGCATACACGAGGGACTTCATGACCTGCTGCTTTGCAACGCGGTACAGCGCGTGCTTGGAGCCTCGGTATCCCTTGGCGAGCTTGAGAATCTTCTTGTGCCGACGGCGTGTGACCGTTCCGCCCTTGACGCGCATCGCTTCTCACCCTTTCTCGAGACAACCCGTTCTCCGCGTAAACGTATGCGTACCTTCTGCCCGAACCAGCGTGGGAAACCGCAAGCCCTGCGAGACGACGACGGAGCCGTGAAAGATCCTCACTTGAGGTACGGTGCGGCACGCAAGATCCGCTTTGCCTGAGTCTTTCCGAACACCGCCTTGCGGCGCAAGCGGCGGAGGCGCTTCCGGGACTTGTGCTCGTTCAGGTGCGAACGATTGTTGCGCCAGTGAACGATCTTGCCGCTCCCCGTCCGCTTGAAACGCTTCATCGCCCCGCGGTGGGATTTCATCTTGGGCATCTTCGAACCGACCCCCTGTCTCGAACGAAATCGTGTGCACCGACGTCCGCGTAACCGAATCCCTCTTTCCCGCGCAGAGGCTCACACGTGAGGTTCTTCTTCCCGAACCTGGGTCTCCCTCGCCGGCGAAGCCGCAGGGCGGGCCTGCCGCGGGGCGAGGATCATGATGAGCTGCCTGCCTTCCATGAGCGGCTTCCGCTCGACGGTGGCGAGATCGGCGACCGCTTCGGCGATGCGCTGCATGACCTCTTGCCCCAAGTCCGCATGCGTAATTTGCCGCCCGCGGAAACGAAGCGTACACTTCACCTTGTCCCCATCTTCGAGAAAGGAGCGGATGTGGCGAAGCTTCGTCTGAAAGTCGTGCTCGTCGATCGTGGGGCTGAAGCGGACTTCTTTGATTTCTACGGTTTTTTGCTTCTTCCGAGACTCCCGCTCCTTCTTGCTCTGTTCGAAGCGGTACTTCCCGTAATCCATGATGCGGCATACGGGCGGCGTCGCCTGCGGGGCCACGTTCACCAGGTCGAGGTTTGCCTCACGGGCGATGCGAAGGGCCTCCCGCAGAGGGACGATGCCGATTTGTTGGCCGTCGGGGCCGATGAGACGCACCTCTCGCGCACGAATTGCCTCGTTTACCTGTACTTCGTCGCGATACCGGCTGCTAATGGACCGCACCTCGCTTTGCAAGGTCGAAATTTACACAAAGGGCATAAGAAAAGCGCGGCATCCGCCGCGCACCCTGTATCGAACTCCCGGGGCCTCGGCATACCAAACCGAACGCCTATTTTGCCCACGGGATACGATCTGGGATTCTGCAACCTCTGGCCCACGGGGCGCGAGGTGAGAAGCGCGCGGCTTCTGCTTTTCTGAACTACCGCGAACATACCACACGGGGCCAGGCGATGTCAAGGGCGAAGGGCGTACATCCTCCGCGGGCTTCGCGTACTTTCGCCCAAGCCCTTGGTGAAAGCGCTGCGTCCCAAATATACCAAAAACACTAAACGACTAATGTTTAGAGACAATATATTATTCAAAAAATCCCCCTTTCGGGGGATCTACTACCTAATTTACATCCACGGTTTGTTTTTCGTTATTTTTACTACTTATTATTGCTAGAATTCCTCCAATCAAAAGCGAAGGAAAAGCTACGACATATCCCCAAGAAATTGAAACCAACCCTCCTAAAGATGCTACAATCATTAGTATTCCTGATATCTTTGGTTTGTTTAGCGAAAAAGCTCCTCCTACTATCCCTAAAAGACTAAAAAGTATGGAAAATATTCCCTGAACTACAACAGGACTTGTACCTGTTTCAGAAAATGCTGCGTCAACAGCTCCTACGAACAGTGCAAACAAAGCTCCACCAAGTCCGGCTATTCCTCCTACTATACCTAAAATCAAAGATGCGACTCTCACAATCTTTTCCTCCTTAAAACAAATTTAATGCAAACACGTAGGGATAAACAACTTATATGGAAAATCAGTTTAGATGAACGATCGCTTGACCTTGCTTAAGCAAATCAGGTTTGATGATAAACTCTAAACCCTTGGCCTCCTTGGGAACTTCAAAAACGATTTCTCCGCGAAGTTTCTTGCCCGGAGCTACCTCACCGTTGAGAGAGGCCTTATCTGTGGTCACGATGGTCTGTTTGTACCGGTTTCCTTCTGCATCCCTCAAGTCAAACATCATGAGAGACGACACGGGCTCCGGCTTCTCCCCGACGTTCTCTACCGTAACGTCTACGGCCAAAAAGGTGTTTCCGGGTTTCGGGGTCACGAACTCGGCTTTCACCTCGCGCGTTCCGTTTACGACGAAGACGAAGTTGTCCATTTTGATTTGGTCGCCTACGCGAAATTCGGGGTACGCGGCCTTCTCCTTCCCAGAAGTTTCTTGGGCGGGGGGTTTTTCGCCTTCTGCCGCCTTAGTTGCCTCCGAGCCTTTTTCCCCCACCTTCTCGGGCGTTACGCTTCCTCCGCAACCCGCGACAAAGACGCCGACAACCAGAGCGAGGACAACCATCGAAACGATTCGGTGCAAGCGCACGTCGTCTCCCTCCTCAACGCGATGAAAATCTTCGGGGGTTCGGTAGGTATCTGCCCTACCCCACGTTTCACCCCCATCCTACTTCCTCACCCCTGTCATCTGAGGTCATGAAACGAAGAAAGGGAACTAAAGAAAGGGAACTAAAAACAAAAATGCCCGGCCTTTAGACCGGGCGACGGCGGTCATCCCGCCAAAACCACTGCCACCTCCACCTTACGTCCTAGCAATTTGCCCCCCCAGGTGTCCCGAATCCCGCGGTGCCGCGTACCTTCGGCACATCTCCTCGGCTTCCCGACGAAGTTCCTCACGAAATTCCGCGGGTTCCAAGACTTCGGCCTGAGACCCGTACTGAAGGAGCCACCGGCGAATCTCGTTTGTCCCTAGAACCTCAAACCGAAGGACGAGGGATTCGCCGTCGTCTGCGAGGACGGTTTGTCCGGGATGCCACGCACGCTCGCGCACGTAGCGGGAGGCGGGAGGATAGAAGTGGACGACCACGGCCACCTTCTCTCGGTCGCGTTCGATTCTCCACGATTCGTTGAAGTACGAATCGGGATCGAAGGTATCTGCCACGGGTGAGGAAAAGGGCCGATCGGTGATTTCCGCATGGCGAACCCGGTCCAAAGCAAAGGTGCGCACTTCCCCGCGAAGGTGGCAGTACGCGGCAAGGTACCACACGCCCTCGTAGTAGCGGAGGTGCAAGGGTTCGACGTCGCGTTCCGTCTCCTCTCCGCGATACATGGAGAAGTAGCGCATGTGAACCACGCGCCTTGGGCCGATGGCCTCTTCAAAGAGCTGTAGGTAGTTCAGCACGTGGTTCGGGTCTCCGCGCGTGATGGGAAACCCGAAACTTAAAGATTTCCGAAGTCTTTCGTACTCCTGAATGCCCATCTCTTCCGGTAGGAGGTACGGTAGCTTTTCCTGGAGCGCACGGAGAGAGTCGCGAAAGATGTGCATCTCCATGCTTTCGATCGACCGAAGGGCGAGGAAGAGGGCGAGGGCCTCTCCCGCGGTGAGCCGTGCCGCAGACAGTGGTGGCACCCACGTAGAATCCGTGAGGCGATAGGTCTTGTGCCTACGATCGAATTCGATGGGAGCCTTCCAGTCGTCCCGAAGGAGTTCAAGATCGCGATAGAGTTGACGCTCTGAGGGTGGGCGGTCGAGGCCCACCGCGTCACGGTACGCTTCGGCGAGGGCGCGAATGGTCCAGCGCCTCCCTCCCCGACGCAGGGTCTCCACAAGGAACATGATTCGGTGCAGGCGATCGCGGCGCACGCGCAACCCTCCTTTCGATTTTGGATTCCTTCGGGAAGGCGTCACCGAATCGGGGGGATTGCAGCCCGCTTGCGCTTCTTCGTTTTTCTCAAAGCACTCGCATCTGCGCTAGCTCCCCACGAAGAGCCCCCCGTACCACTCCCCAAGGGCTTCTCCGTACAAAAACCACACCCACGCGGCGGCGGCGAGGAAGGGGCCGAAGGGGATGGGGTCCTTCCTCGTCCTCTTTCCCAAGGCGAGGAGAGGGAGGGCGTAGAGAAGTCCCGCAAGAGAAGCGAGGAGGATTATCGGCAGGATCCCGCCCGGGCCGAAGAAGCCACCGAGAACTGCGGCGAAGACCACATCGCCAAATCCCAAACCCCCGCGGCTCACGAGGTATACGAGAAAAAAGACGAAGGTGAACGCCGCGGAACCCAAAACCGCCGCGGGAAGCGAGTTCGGGTCGACCGCCGCGCGGTACGCGTACGTCGCAAGAAGCGCATACCCGCTTAAGCGAAAGGGGATCCGCATCTCCCAGAGGTCTGTGAGCGTCACGGCAGTCACCACGCCCGCGAGAAGAATCCCCCCGAGAACTTCCGGCCACCACGACGGCCAAAGCCGGAGAAAATCCTCTGGACTAAACCTCGCGAGATATGCGACCGGGGTCATGCCGTACGCATGGGCGACCCGAGAGAGTTCGTGCCAGGCAAGCCAGAGGATGAGAAAGAGGGTGAGAGATTCTCCAAACGGATAAAGGGGGGAAATGCGGACGCCGCAGGCGCGGCACCGTCCGCCTTGCAGGACGTAGCTCACAACGGGGACGAGGTCGCGTGCGGAGAGGGGATGCCCGCAGACGGGGCAGCGGGAGCGGGGAAAAAAGAGGCTCACGCCGTCCAAAATCCTCCGTGCAGACGCGGTGAAAAACGACCCCAACGCGAGCCCCAACCCGACGAGAAAGAAGAAAAACACCCCCCACAAAGCGACCACGGCCCAACCCCCTGATCTCTTCGGTTTCGCCCACCGGAACGTCTACGCCTTATGGGCCTGGTAGACGAAGTCGCGCTCCGCGTACTCTCCGGGAGAAAAGACGCGGAGGATTTCGTAAAACGTGTTGCGCTGCGCGGGCAGGCGCCCGGCGCTTCGAATGAGGTCGATGAGGTAGTTCGTCGTCACCGCGTGCACGGTTCCGGCGGCGGAAACGACGTTTTCTTCCATCATCGTCGAACCCATGTCGTTGATCCCGTAGTCGAGGGAACGGACACCAATCTCCGGGCCCATCGTCACCCAGGACGCCTGGAAGTTGGGGATGTTGTCTAAGGCGAGGCGGGCGACGGCGACGTTCTTGAGGTATTCCTCCGGAGAAACCCGAGAGTCGTACCCGAGCAGCGCGAGGCGTGTGTGTTCCGGCTGGAACGTCCAAAGGATGAAGGCGAGGTACCCCGTAAAGCCGCGGGCGCGGGCGCGGTCCTGCGAGTCGCGGAGACGGAGGAGGTGCAGAGCGCGTTCCTCCAGAGACTCCCCGAGGCCGATGACCATCGTGGCCGTCGTGTGCAACCCCACTTCGTGGGCCGCTTCCATGGTCTCGATCCAAAGGCGCCACGACCCCTTCTTCCGGCTCACGAAGAGACGCGTCCGGTCGTCTAGAATTTCCGCACCGGCTCCCGGAAGGGAATCGAGACCCGCCGCCTTCAGTCGCCTTAGGACGTCGTGGACGGAGAGGCCGTCCCGTTCCGCCATCCGCCGCACCTCGACAACGGAAAGGGAATGCAGGTGCACGTTCGGGTAGTGCCTCTTGATGGTGCGCAGGAGATCCTCGTAGAAGGCGATTCCGAGATCGGGGTGCGTCCCTCCCTGCATGAGGACCTCGGTTCCTCCTACGTCGACAAGCTCCCGTACCTTCTCGAGGATTTCCTCGCGGGTGAGTACGTAGGCTTCTGGATGACCCTTAGGCCGGGCGAAGGCGCAAAACAGGCAGTGGGTGTCGCAGACGTTGGAATAGTTGATGTTTCGGCCGACGACGAACGTCGTAAGAGGAAACTCGGGGTGAAGGCGGAGCATCATTCGATGGGCGGCGTACCCGATTTTCTCCACTTCGTCCGACTCGAGGAGCCGGACGATGTCTTCCAGCTCCAGCCTCTCCCCGCGAAACGGCTTTTCCAAGATCCCGTCGATCGCGCCCACGCGCTGTCCCCCCAATCGGTCGGACTGGCCGACTCTTCCTCCGTCACAACTTCCCCGTATGCCGATCGCTCACAGGCCTAGACGAACCGCCGGAGGAGAAAAGGCGATCCTACTTCCGCATCCTGCGGTTTCTCCCCTTTACGTGGTAGACGTCGGCGTACGAACGGATGCGCTCGACGAGTCGGTAGACCTTCCCCGCCTCGATGTCGCTCGCACCGAGGAGGTAGTTTTCCAAAAGGTCCTGAAGCGAGAGGTTCGACGTGAAGAGGATCGGCCTGCCCGCCTGCGTGCGCCCCTGAAGGAGGGGCATGAGGATCTCGTCCCGCACCCAAGCCGTAGCGTTCTCCGCCCCGATGTCGTCGAGGATGAGGAGGTCCGCCTGCACGAGCTCCGCAAGTTTGGGCAGGAATTCCCCGCCGTCCAAAGATGCGCGGAGCTCGAGGACGAGGCTGGGAACGTACACGAAGTACACCGAGTGGCCGCGTTCCACGAGCTCGTTCGCCGCACACGCCGCGAGGAAGCTCTTCCCCACGCCGAACGTCCCGTACAGGTAGAGCCCGCGGGTTCGAGGAAAGTCCTCCACGAACTTGCGTACGGCACGCAGTGCCTCACGGTTTCCGTCGTCTTCTTCGGCATCGGAGAAGCGCACATCGCGGAACTCCTCCGGCACGCCGATCAGGCGAAATAGCCTCCGCCGCCTCTTCGCATCCGTCGCCTTATGCCACTCCGCGCAAGGTTCGTAGCGGAAGAAGAACCGGCCCTCTTCTCGCGTTGGGATGGCGCGGTATCCCTTGAGCCTGTGCGGGCAGCGCTCCAATCCCGGGCAGGCAGCACAAGCGTCCTCTTCCTCGAGCCACGTCCACCATTCCGTAGACGCGGCGAGTACCTCGGCCTCCTCGAGGGACAGGCGGGCCATCCACTCCTGCACCTTTGGGTGGCGAAGGAGCTCCCGATCGCGCTCGACGGCGGATCCCAAGCGGCGGGCGAATTCGGGATAACGGGAGAGAATTTGCGACAGCGGGGTGAGACCCACGGAAAACACCCCCAGGGCGAAGCCCGTTTTGCAGTTCGTGCAGCGGATTTACGCGTCTCCGGGCGAAGGCTCGAGGCCGGGGGAATCGGGCGACGAGAGATCTTCTCCTAGGACGTCCTCCAGACGGATGTACGCCGGGACGCGAACCGGATTTTGCCGGCGTCCGCTTCGCCCGCGCGTCCCGCGAGAGCGGTTTCCCGAGTCGGAGGCATCCGCGCGCCCCTGCCCTTCGGAACCCGCATTGCCGGCGACTGACGCGGCCCTCGGCACCCGGTTCTTCCAATGGTAGCGGCGGTAGCGGCGAAGAAAGGCGTAGGCCTCCTCCGCCGTTCGGATCCCCTGACGGGCGAACGTTGCGGCCACCTTTTCCGTAAAGGCCCGAGGAAACGTCTTGTCCTTGACGAGGAGGACGTAGTCGATGAGCATGTTCACGACTTCGGAGGGAAGGCGGTATATGTACAACAAGTCGTCTACGAGCCGCCGATCCGCGGGCGACAACTCGGTGACCCCTTGGTAGTGGCGCAGGAGGTCGTAGGGGGAGATGGTCTTGAAGTTCGCCAAGACCTCGTCTTTGCTCCGAGGCACGAGCGTGAGCCCGCTTTCGGCCGCAGGTTCCCCGGCCTTACCCCGGACTTCGTCGGCCGACCGCCCCGAAATCGCCGAGCCCTCCGCCAGATCTTCGACGAGGTGGAGGGAGATCGGTTCGGCGGGAAGGGAAACCGCGCTTCCGCTTTCGCCCAACTTCCCCCGCCGCCGCTTTCGCTTGCCGAACGCCTCGAGCGCCTCGATGAGGTTGCGCAGGTCGTACTCCGGGTACGCCTCGCCGAACGACGCCGTGACCTCGCGGCCGAAGTTCCGCGGATCGGGAGGAACGTCATACGAACGAAACATGGCGCGAAAACGCTCTTCGCCTACGGCCCGTCGAAGAAGGGCGGGTAAGACGTCGCTCGCCAAAAACTCGTGGGGCACGAGGGGCGGAAGGAGGAGGTACAAAAGCCCGCCCTCAGGTTCTCGGAGAAAGGTCCGCAGAAGCCCTACCCCTTCTAGCCGCCGCCGCGCCCGAAGGAACTCTTCTTCCGCGAGCCGGAGGTGCGCGAAAAGCTCGGCGTGTACGTTCTCTTCCCCTTCGGCGGCCGCGTGCGCCCAATAGAGGTAGAGGGTGAAAGCCTCCGCCCCGAGAAAGGGGACATACAGCGCCAAGAGGTTGCGAAGGTCTTCTTCCCCCAAGGGCCGCTGGCGCAGGACGGTAAACGGAGTCGGAGCGACGCGGGTCTCCCCCACCGGTCCCCCTCCTTCTAGGCGTCTCGGCAGATGTCGCGCCCCAGGAGGTTGCGGAGCTCCTCGAGAAACTCGTGCAGGGTTTCGAACTTCCGGTACACGCTGGCAAAGCGGATGTAGGCCACGAAGTCCACGTCTTTGAGGTGGCGCAGGACTTCTTCGCCGATGCGTTCGCTCGAGACCTCCCGCAGACCTTCCTGCAAAAAGCGCTGCTTGACCTTTTCGACGATTTCTTCTAGGGTATCTTCGGGAATGGGGCGCTTGGCCGCCGCCCGCTGCAGGCCGCGCAAGATCTTCTGATCGTCGAACTCCTCACGGGTCCCGTCGCGCTTAATGACGCGCGGGAGCATTAGGGCGGCCGTCTCTAGCGTGAGGAACGTGCGGCCGCACTGCTTGCACCGCCGTTTGCGCCGAATTTGGGCGCCGCCCGAAAAGTGCCGCGTTTCCAGAACCTCGGTATCCGCGTACCCACAAAAGGGACAACGCAAGTGAGGTCTTCCCCCTCTTGCCCATCTGGTCCAATCGGACCTACAACCCCGCACCTTGGCGGCATTATACCACACGGGGCGGCGTCCCGCCGTTTCCGGGGATTTCCCCGCCTTGACTCTCCGGAGGTGACGTGCTACATTGTCCTCAAGGCAGCTGCACCACCCGCGTCGCGGAACGACGCGCTTTCTCGAGGAAAGTTCGAAAAGCGATGAGGAGGACGCGGGGACGGAGTCCGGGCATCCAGAGAGGTGGGCCCTTGGCTGGAAGGTCCGCCTGCATCCGTTCCGTCCCTACCCCCTCCGAGCGCTTCGGCGAAGGACTCCCGGGAATTCCGGGGTTTGCGTAGCCGAGGACGGGAGCGCCCGTTAGCGCGCAAGAGTGCCCGAGGTCCCGTGTGCGGAATTTTGGCTTCGTCCTTTTTGCGGAAGGGCGAGGCCGTCCGCTGCGGGTTTCGGGAACGAGGGTGGTACCGCGGGTTCCGACGCCCGTCCCTTGAAGGACGGGCGTTTTTGCGTCTTCCGGGACGACAACTCCCTAGTACCCCAAAGGAGGTACGCCTATGGCCTTCGTGCTTCTCCCCGATGGACGCTCCCTCGACGTCCCCGAAGGGGCAACCGCAATGGACGTCGCCAAGCTCATCTCTCCGAGCCTCGCCAAGAAGGCGGTCGCCCCTCTCGCCAAGAGGCCGTTCGCCGCTCTCGCCAAGAAGGCGGTCGCCGCTGAAGTGGACGGCCGCCTCGTCGACCTCACGGCCCCCGTTCCCTCAGGGGCGAAGGTGCGGATCGTCACCTGGGACGATCCTGAGGGCCTCGAGGTCCTTCGGCATACGACGGCACACGTACTCGCCCAAGCTTTGCTCCGCCTGTATCCGGGAACGAAGCTCGCCGTAGGTGCCGCGACGGAGGACGGGTTTTTTTACGACGTAGAGCCCCCGACGCCCCTATCCGCCGAAGACCTTCCGCGCATCGAGGAAGAAATGCGCCGCATCGTCGCGGAAGACCTCCCCATCCGTCGGCGGGAAGTCTCCCGAGAAGAGGCAGAGGCGATCTTCCGGGAACGGGGGGAGACGTATAAGCTCGAGCTGCTCCGGGACATCCCGGAGGGAGAGACGATCTCCGTCTACGAACAGGGCGAATTCGTCGATCTGTGCCGGGGGCCCCACCTCCCGTCTACCGGGCGGCTCAAGGCGTTTAAGCTCCTGTCCGTTTCCGGAGCCTACTTCCGCGGAGATCCCAAAAACCCCATGCTCACCCGCATCGCGGGAACGGCGTTCCCCACGGAGGAAGAACTGAAGCGGCACCTCAAGCGGCTCGAGGAGATGCGGGAACGCGACCACCGGAAGCTCGGTAGGGAACTCAAGTACTTCACGTTCAGCCCCGAAGTGGGGCAGGGACTCCCCCTCTGGCTTCCGAACGGGGCTACCGTACGTCGAATCGTCGAGCGCTACATCGTGGACAAGGAGTTGGAACGGGGGTACCTCCACGTGTACACCCCCGTCCTCGCAAACACCGAACTGTACAAGATCTCCGGCCACTGGGACCACTACCACGAAAACATGTACCCGCCCATGGTGATCGACCACGAGGAGCTCGTCCTTCGCCCCATGAACTGCCCGCACCACATGATGATCTACAAGAGCGAGACGCGGAGCTACCGCGACCTTCCCCTCCGCATCGCCGAACTTGGAATGATGTTTCGCTACGAAGCCTCGGGCGCGCTCACCGGCCTCCACCGCGTCCGCGGCATGACGCTCAACGACGCGCACATCTTCGTCACTCCCGAGCAGATCGAAGAGGAAATCCGCGGGGTGATCGAGCTCATCCTCGAGGTGTACCGCGACTTTGGGATCAAGGACTACTGGTTCCGCCTGTCCTTGCGCGACCCGGCGGACAAGGAGAGCTTCGTGGACAACGACGCGATGTGGGAGATCGCCGAAGCCCACCTCCGGCGTGCCCTCGACTCCCTCGGGATCCCCTACCGCGAAGCCGTAGGCGAAGCGGCGTTTTACGGTCCGAAGCTCGACGTCCAGGTGCAAACGGCCACGGGCAAAGACGAGACGCTTTCCACGGTTCAGGTGGACTTCTACCTACCGGAGCGCTTTGCCCTCGAGTACGTGGGACCGGACGGTGCCCCCCACCGTCCCGTGGTGATCCACCGGGGTGTCGTGGGGACGATGGAGCGCTTCGTCGCCTTCCTCCTCGAGTACACGAAGGGCGCGATGCCCCTCTGGTTGGCCCCGATCCAGGTCGCCGTCCTCACGCTCACGGATGCGGAGATCCCGTACGCCCGGGAGGTAGATGACCGCCTCCGCCGCGCAGGCTTCCGAACCAAGCTCGACGTGCGCAACGAAAAGCTCGGGTACAAGATCCGCGAGGCCGAGGTGGAAAAGATCCCCTACATCCTCGTGGTCGGCAAAAAGGAAGCGGAGACAGGAACCGTCGCCGTGCGCAGGCGCGGGCGCGTAGACGAAGGCGTACACGCCCTCGACGCCTTCCTCGAACGCCTGAAGGCGGAAGTCGCCGCGCGCGGCGGATCCGAGCTCGCGCCGGAATCGTGAACGAAGCGTACCTCGGCTAAAAAAACGCCCCTCAGGACGTTTCCAAAGGCGCCTGAGGGGCGTCTTGTGTGTCGCGACCTTCGGAAGGAACGGGAGGGGCCTCCGCACGGTCTGCGCGCCACAGCGGGGGAACGTAGGGACACGAAGGATCTGCCGCAAGGGGGTTTCCCGTAAGGGCAAATGCTCGGGCGCGCGAACCGCCGCACACGTAGCGGAATTCGCATGCGCGGCATTTGCCCTCGAGTCGGTCGGGGTCGCGGAGGGCGCGAAGGAGCGGGTGGTTTCGGTAGATCTCTGCGATCGGCGTCTCCCGCACGTTTCCGAGGCGGTAAGGAAGAAACCCGCTCGGGTACAGATCGCCGATGTGAGAGACGAAGAGGAACCCGTCCCCGTCGTTCACGCCGCGCGTGTAGCGGCGCATCGCCTTTCCTAGGCGGGCGACGAGTTCGGGCTCGTCCTCCGGAACGAAAACTTCTCCCGGGGGGACCTCCCGTCCCAGCTCCCGAAGGAGGCGCTGCAGGCGAACGCGTCGGATCTGCGGCGCCTCCGTCGTTTTGATCTCGAAGGGCACGCGCTGCTCCAGGTCCACAAGCCATTCGAGGACGGACTCAAACTCCTCCGGCGACACCATGTCTTCCGTACGCGCCCGACCGGTGGGGATGAGGAAGAAGACCTCCCACTTTTCCACGCCCCAGCTTTCGAGGAGGCGGGCGATGTTGGGCAGGTCGTGGAGGTTGAAGCGGCTTACCACCGTATTCACCTGCAGGGGCATGCCCAGGCGGCGGAGGACGCCGATCGCCCAAACCGTCTTTTCGTACGTCCCGCGAAACCCGCGGAAGGCGTCGTGAATTTCACGGGTAGAACCGTCTAAGCTGAACGACCAGCGGTGTAGACCGAGTTCCGCGGCGCGCTCCATCACCGCCTCCGTGACGAGGGGCGTCGCGCTGGGCGAAAGGGCGACTTCGAGTCCCGTGTCGCGGGCGTACGACACGAGCTCGAACAAGTCCTCGCGCATGAGCGCGTCTCCTCCGGAAAAGACCAAGAGACGCGTCCCCATGTCGTATATGTCGCGAATGAGCTTCTTTCCTTCCTCCGTAGAAAGCTCCCGGGGGTCACGCCGGTACTGCGCCCGCGCTCGGCAGTGCCGGCACTTGAGAAGGCAGGCACGCGTGACCTCCCAGATGACGAGAACCGGGTGATCGTCGAAGTGGCGCATGGGTACCGCATCCTTTCCCCGTATTCCCGACTCCGGCCCTCTCGGCACCATGCGAGAGGAAGATGCCCCCGATACCCGCGCCGGGGGAATACGCTCCGCACCCTCAGCACCGCATAGGGAGGAGCCTGCCCGCTTCGGCGGATGCAAACCGCTCGCGACAGAGGCGCGATCGGGGGTACGAGAAACCCGAAAACGGCCCGCCCGACCGCGGGCACGATCCATTGTAGCATGGGAAAAAAGAAAATCGCGGAAAGGGATCCTTTAGGTTCTGAATCTTTCAAGGCAAAGTTGTGACAGGAATTTGAACAAACCACGGGAAGCAGGGGCCCGGAAAGGGCCGGGGCGGATCCGGAAGGTTCGAACGGCGTGCGCGCGTGCGAAAAGGGGCGGTCTCGAGAATCTCCGCGAGCGGAAGTTCGCTAGAATACTAGAATAAGGGAATGGACGGGGATCCGCAGCCGAGGTTCCAAAAGGCGCAGACAACCACACGAATCCGGGAGGGGTGATCATGGCCGGCATCACGGACAGGCGCGTCGCGCTTCTCGTTTTTGCGGGCCTTCTCCTCTTTGCCGTCCTTCCCCCCGCCCTTGCCGGGGCGCAAGACGAGGGCATTCGCCTCTTTACCCCGTACATCCACGTGGCCGTATCCCCGGGGGACACCGTGACCTTCGACATCACGGCAACGAACACGACGGGGGCCGTACGCTCCCTCCCCCTCGCGGTTCGCGCGCCGGAAGGGTGGCGGGCAGAGCTCACGGCAGGAGGACGAAAAATCGCCGGACTGGCCGTCGCCCCCGAGGAAAAGGAGACGTTTTCGCTTACCGTCGAGGTGCCGCTCAAGGTCGAGCGCGGAAGCTACGGCGTCCAAATCGTCTCTGGCTCGTCGACCCTCCTCTCCCTCACCCTCGACGTGACGGAAGCCGGGACGTTGCAGACGGAGCTCACCTCGGATCAGACGAACATGGAGGGTACGGCGAGTTCCACCTTTTCCTACGAGCTTCGCCTCCGAAACCGCACTCCGGAAACCCAGACCTACGCCCTCCTCGCCAATGCTCCCGAGGGATGGAACGTCGTATTTCGCGTAGAAGGAAAGGACGTGACGAGCGTCACGGTTGAGCCAAACGCCACAAAGCGGATTACCGTGTCTCTCACCCCGCCGAGCAAGGTGAAGGCAGGGACGTACAAAATCCCCGTACGCGCGGAGACCAAAGGCCAAACGGCGGAAGTCACGTTGGAAGCGGTAATTCGGGGGACATACGGCCTCAAGCTCACCACGCCCAACGAGGTCCTCTCCACGGACATCACCGCCGGCGGCAGCCGGACGCTCCAACTCGTCCTCGAAAATACGGGATCGGCCCCCCTTCACCGCATCGAACTCGCGGCGGAGAGCGTCCCCATGGGCTGGGAGGTCACGTTCGATCCGAAGACCGTAGACGTGCTGGAGCCCGGGAAGACGGCGACCGTAAACGCCACGATCCGCGCAGACCGCAAGGCGATCGCGGGCGACTACGTCCTCACCCTCTCGGCAAACGCGGCGGAAGCGAGCGCGTCCCAAACCTTCCGCATCACGGTCAAGACCTCCCTCTGGTGGGGAATCGTTGGGTTCCTCCTCATCGCCGCCGTGGTCTTCGGCCTCTGGGAGCTCGTCCGCCGCTACGGGAGGCGATGAGCTTTGGCCCGAGAAGAAGCGGTCGTCCTCGAACACCTCACGAAGACGTTTGGCGAAACCCGAGCGGTCGAGGACCTCAACCTCACCGTGTACGAGGGCGAGATCTTCGGGCTCCTCGGGCCCAACGGGGCGGGAAAGACGACGACGATCCTCATGCTTTTGGGCCTCGTAGAACCCACCGAAGGACGCGTCCTCGTGTTCGGCATCGACGCCACGCGGAATCCGCGGGAGGTGAAGCGTGTGGTGGGGTACCTCCCGGACGACGTGGGGTTTTACGAGGACCTCACGGGTCGGGAAAACCTCCGCCTCACCGGGCGTCTCAACGGACTTTCCGAAGCGGAGGTGGAAGCCACCGCCGAGCGCCTCCTCGCCCGGGTGGGGTTGGAAGAGGCGGCAGACCTCCCGGTAAAGGCGTATTCCCGCGGGATGCGTCAGCGCCTGGGCCTCGCCGACACGCTCATGAAGAAGCCCAGGCTCATCGTCCTCGACGAGCCCACGTTGGGAATCGACCCCGAAGGCGTGCGGGAATTCCTCCACCTGATCCGTACCCTGAGCCAAGAAGAAGGCGTGACCGTGCTCCTCTCCTCGCACCACCTTCACCAAGTCCAAGCCATCTGCGACCGCGTCGGGATCTTCGTCCGGGGGCGACTCCTCGCGGTAGGGACGATCGACGAACTCTCGCGCCAGCTGTTCTCCCAAGAACCGTACGCGCTGCGCCTGACCGTCCGTCCCCTCACGGAAGACGTTCGGCAGGCGCTCTCCCGGATCCCCGGCGTCACCCGCGTGGAGCCCCAGGGAACGGACGAGCTCTTCGTGGCGGCCGCACGCGACGTGGCTGCGGAGGTAGCCCGCGAAGTCGTCGGCCGCGGAGCGGCCCTCGCCCGCCTCGAACCCGTCCGTTACGGCCTCGACGAGATCTACCACCGCTTTTTCGAGGGGGTGGCGTGAGATGGACCGCGGCCTGGCCGTGCTCTACCGCAAAGAACTCGCCGACCACATCCACAGCCTTCGCTCCCTCGTGCTCGCCGCCCTCGTCGCCCTCACGTCCCTCGCCTCCCTCTTCACCGCCGCCCAAGCGCTGCGCGCGGTCGTCCCTACAGCCAAAGACCCTTCCGCCGTTTCCGTCTTTCTCATCGCCGTGAGTTCGGGTGCAAACAACCTCCCCTCGCTCGCGTCCTTCGTCGGCTTTTTGGCACCCCTCCTCGGACTCGGCATGAGCTTCGACGCCATTAGCTCGGAACGCAACCGCAGAACGCTCCTTCGCCTCCTCGCCCAACCCATCTATCGGGACGACGTGATCCTCGCGAAGTGGCTCGCCGCGCTTACCGTCGTAGGCGTGTTCTTCTTCGCGCTGGGAGTACTCGTCGTAGGCCTCGCGATCTTCTTCTTCGGCGTGCCGCCGGAGGGTGAGGAACTCCTCCGCTTCTTCACGTACCTAGCCGCGACGGTCGTGTACGTTGCGGTGTGGATTTCTTTCGGCGTGCTCCTCTCTCTCCTCTTTCGCCAGCCTTCCACGGCGATCCTCATCGGCCTCGCCGCGTGGCTCTACTTCGTCCTCTTCCATCCCCTTCTCGTCAACCTCTTCGTCCCTGTAGACGAGGGAGCCCCCCCAAACGTACAACTTCGGCAGTTCGCCTGGCATCAAGGGTTGCTCCGCCTCTCCCCAGTGGAACTTTACCAGGAAGTTGCCACCGCACTTCTCACGCCGGAAGTCCGCACCTTGGGGCCGCTCACCCTCGGCCAGCTCGTCGGTGCGGTCCCCACCCCGCTTCCGTATTCCCAGAGCCTAATCCTCGTCCTTCCACACGTCGTCGTCCTCTTCGCTCTCGCCGCGGCCCTCTTTGCCCTCTCCTTTGCCTACTTCATGCGTCAGGACATCACGGGAAGGGAATAGAGGAATCCCTCCCGCCTCTGTCCGCCCCGCCTCAGCCAAGTAGGCGCGAACGTCTTCGTACATCTCGGTGACGACCTCCCTTGCACAGACGAGAAAGGTGCCGTAAGCCCCAGGGAGGTCTTCCCCTTCCGCGGGAAAGCCGAACGTACGCCCCTCCTCGTGTACGCGGAGGAGGGGCGTCGCTTCTGCGACGAGAAACGCCTCTACGATCTCCTCCGCCGCCCGCAAAAGACTCCGCACGTACCGGGGAAAGGCCGCGTCCGCCTCCCCGGAAGGGCGGTTCGTACCCGCCTCCGAAAGGCGGCGTGCCATGAACACCCCGTATTGGCCGAGGCGGCGGAGGGAACGGGCGAGCTTCCCGGCGGTGATCCACCACCGGGCCTCCCTCTCCGGATGTTTCCCCATACGTAACGCGCGGAGGGCGAGTTCCTCCAACCTCCGCGCGTTTTCCCCCAGAGACTCCTCTTCGTCCGCCATCCGCCGGGCGAGCTCGCGGTCCTCGCGGAGGGTCGCCACCGTCGCCCCTTCCACGGCGCGCTTCGCCAACCGGAGTTGGGCGAGGAGGAGTCCGTGAACCTCACTCCGCAAGTCGTCTTCCACCCCGTCCTCCCCCTCTCAACCAAAGCGGCCGGCGACGTAGTCCTCCGTCTCTTTCTTCTTCGGCCTTTGGAAGATTTCCGAGGTCGGGCCGACCTCCACGAGATAGCCGTTGAGAAAAAAGGCAGTGATGTCGGAAATGCGCGCCGCCTGCTGCATGTTGTGCGTCACGATCACGATCGTAAGGCGCGACTTGAGTTCGTAGAGGAGCTCTTCGATCTTGGCCGTGGAGATGGGGTCCAACGCCGACGTGGGCTCGTCGAGGAGGAGGACTTCCGGATGCAAGGCCAAGGCGCGGGCGATCACGAGCCGCTGCTGCTGTCCGCCGGAGAGGGAAAGGGCCGACTCGTGAAGCCGATCCTTCACCTCGTCCCACAGAGCCGCCCACCGCAGGCTGCGTTCGACGATCTCGTCGAGTTCCGCGCGAGATACGCGCCCGTGCAAACGGGGTCCATAGGCGACGTTGTCGTAGATGCTCATGGGAAAGGGGTTCGGGCGTTGGAACACCATGCCCACGCGCCGACGCAGGGCAAGCACGTCCGTGCGCGGGTCGTAGATGTCCTCGCCTTCGAAGAGGATTTTCCCGCGGACGCTCGTGTTGGGGATGAAGTCGTTCATGCGGTTGAGGAGGCGGATGAAGGTCGACTTCCCGCAACCCGACG
Organism: Brockia lithotrophica; assembly: GCF_003633725.1. Classification (NCBI taxonomy): domain Bacteria; kingdom Bacillati; phylum Bacillota; class Bacilli; order Thermicanales; family Thermicanaceae; genus Brockia; species Brockia lithotrophica. The sequence continues at coordinate 67,007 of NZ_RBIJ01000003.1, forward strand.
GGCCGATGAGGGCGGTAATCCGGTGTTTGGGAATGTCCAGCGTGATGCCGAAGAGGGCCTGTTTGTTGCCGTAAAAGAAGTCCACGTCGCGCACCGAAAAGACCACGCGCTCCCCGCGTTCTGGGCTCACGCCGGTACCCTCCTGCTCAGCCGAAACGTCCCGTGACGTAGTCCTCCGTCCGCTTGTCCTTCGGACGGGTGAAGATCTCCCGCGTCGGAGCGAACTCGACGAGTCGCCCTTCGAGGAAGAACGCCGTATAGTCGGAGACGCGGGCCGCCTGCTGGAGATTGTGGGTGACGATGACGATCGTGTATTCCTTCTTGAGCTCGTAGAGGAGCTCTTCGATCTTGGCCGTGGAGATGGGGTCGAGGGCGGAGGCGGGTTCGTCGAAGAGGATGACCTCGGGTTCCACGGCAATCGTCCGGGCGATGCACAGCCGCTGCTGTTGTCCGCCGGAGAGGGAAAGGGCCGACTGGTGAAGCCGATCCTTCACCTCATCCCACAGGGCTGCCCGACGGAGGCTTTCCTCTACGCGCGCGTCGAGCTCCGCCCGATCGCGGACGCCGTGGAAGCGGAGGGCGTAGGCGATGTTCTCGTAGATCGACTTGTTGAACGGATTGGGGCGCTGCCAGACCATGCCGATGCGCGTCCGCACGAAGCGCACGTCGACGTCCGGGCGGTTGATGTCCACGCCGCGGTAGAGGATCTGCCCTTCCGTACGCACGTCGGGGATCGTGTCGTTCATCCGGTTGAGCGCCCGGAGGTAGGTGGACTTCCCCGAACCGGACGGGCCGATGAGCGCCGTCACGTATCCCTTCCGAAATTCCAAGCTCACGCGGTCGACGGCCAGGGTTCGTCCGTAGTAGATGGACAACTCCCGCGTGCTCAAGCTCACCTGGCCTACGGCGAGTGGGGCGTCCCAAACGCCCTCCAGTTCCCGTTCGAGGGTGGCCGCACGCTTCATCCCTAAGGGGATTCCCGTCGCAAGCGCGAGGCGCCGGAGTGCTTCCATGGCCCTTTCCCCCCAAAAAGATTCTCGATAATCCCCCTCAGATGCTCGGAAAAGGAACGGCCGACCGAACCCTTACGACATGGGCCGCTTCCCGGAGCACGAACCCCCTACTCCGACGCCGTGAGGCGCCGGTAGAAGGCACGGCCGAGCCAACGGGCGAAGACGTTGTAGAGGAGCACGACGAGGACGAGGAGCGCCGAGGCCCCGTCCGAGATGCGCAGGCGGTCAGGTACGAGGGATTCCGCGTTGAGCTTCCAAATGTGCACGGAGAGGACTTCCCCGGGACGCATCGGAGAAAGCGGAGAGCTCGGAGAAAAGAGGTCCCAATTCGAAAAGTCGAGGGGGAGCGTGGTCATCCCCGCCGTAAACATGAGCGCCGCCGCCTCGCCGAAGGCCCGACCCGATGCGAGGATGATCCCGGTGAGAATCCCCGGTACCGCCGAAGGAAGAAGGACGTGAACGACGGTGTGCCAACGCGTCACGCCCAGGGCGAGGCTCGCCTCCCTCTGGTCGCGCGGGACGGCGCGAAGGGCGTCCTCCGTCACCCGGACGATGAGCGGGAGGTTGAAGATCGTAAGCGCCAGGGCGCCGCCCAGCAGGGTAAACTTCCACCCCGTGTAGTAGACGAAGACGAGGAACCCGAAAAGCCCTACGACGATGCTCGGAAGCGAGGCGAGGACTTCGACGGCGAGGCGGACGAGTTCCGTAAACGGGCCTCGGCGGGCGAATTCGGCGAGGTAGATCCCGCCGCCTACCCCGAGGGGAACGGTGATGAGGAGGGAAAGGACGAGCACGTACACCGTGTTGAAGAGCTGAATCCCTACGCCCCCGCCGGCCTCCATAGTCTTAGGCGGAGAGGTGAGGAAGTGCCAGTCGATGACGGGCAAGCCGCGGTAAAAGATGTACCCCAAAAGGCCGAGGAGGAGGACGACGAAGAAGGTGGCGATCACGCTGAAGACCACCGTAGCGATGCGGTCGGCAGTCTTAGGAGAGATCATGCGTACACCCTCCTCCTACCGAGAAGGCGAACGACAAAGATGGACAGAGCGGACATGAGGAGGAGGATCACCGCCAACGTCCAGAGGACGTAGTATTCCAGCGTTCCCTCTGCGGCAAAGCCCATGCTCATCGTGATGATGCTCGTGATCGTCGCCCCCGGGTCGAGGAGCGACTTGGGGAAACGCGGGGCGTTCCCGATGACCATCTGTACCGCCAGAGCCTCTCCGAATGCGCGCGCCATCCCGAAGATCACGGCCGTGAGGAGGCCGGGAAGGGCGGCGCGAAGGGAGAGGCGGGAAATCGTCTGCCAGCGCGTCGCGCCCAGCGCGTAAGAACCATGCTTAATTTCCGTAGGAACGGCCCGCAAGGCGTCCGTGGCCACGCTCGTCACAGTGGGGAGGATCATCACCGTGAGGACGAGAATCCCCGTAAACAGGCTGTAGCCGATGCCCCCGAAGTGATCCCGCACGAAGGGGACGAGGAGGCGCATGCCGATGTAGCCGTAGACGACCGAGGGGATCCCGACGAGAATCTCAAGAACCGGCGTGAGGATCCGGTCCCCCCACCGGGGGGCAATTTCCGCCACAAAAATGGCCGCACCCAAGCTGAGGGGCGTCGCCAAGAGCGCGGCACCCAACGTGACGACGGCCGAACCGTAGAGAAAGGCGAGGGCGCCGTACTGCGGCGGACTCCCGAGGGGGCTCCACGTCGTCGACAAGAACTCCACCAGCGAGAGGCGGTAGCGGGTAAACGGGAGGATTCCCTGGTAAAAAATGAAAAAGTACACCGCCCCTGCGACGAGAAGGACGAGGGCGACGCTCGCAGCGAGGTACAAGAAGCCGAGCTTTTCCTGGAGTTCGCGGAAGAGGTCTACCCGCCGCCGTGATGCGGATTTCCTACGTCCGTCCGACATTGAGCCTCCCCCTGGAACGTGGATTCACCCAAAAGATACGCCATTTCGAGACGTAAAGGAAGGGGTACGCCCTGCGCATACCCCTTCGCACCGCCAATCGGCATCATTCTAGCAGGTTTTTCACCCGTCCACCACACGGCTCGACGGACATTACTTCTTCGGAGTTACCTTCCCCTCCACGTCACGCTCGACCTTCATGTCCTTCGTGGGGATGTAGCCTTGTTTTTCCACGATTCCTCCCGGACCCTGAACTTCCGGATCCGTCATGATGTAGTCGAGGAAGGCCTTGACGACGCCCGTAGGCTGGCCCTTCGTGTACATGTGCTCGTAAGCCCAGATCGTGTACTTGTTCTCGACGACATTTTCCTTCGTCGGGGCCACGCCGTCGATCTTGAGCGCGACGATCTTCGTGTCTTCGGGCTTCACGTAGCTCGTAGCGAGGTAGCCGATGGCTCCCGAGGTGGACGCGATCTTTTCCTTGATCTCCCCGCTGGAGTCCGTCTGCATTTCCGCCTTTTCTTCCTGGCCGCCCAGGGCGTACTTCTTGAACGTGGCGCGCGTCCCCGAACCCTCCGGACGTCCGATCACGGTGATCTTGAGGTCCTTACCGCCGACGTCTTTCCAGTTCGTGATCTTGCCCGTGAAGATGTCCACGAGTTGCTGCTTCGTCAGGTTGTCGACACCCGCATCCTTGTTCGCCACAGCGGCCATGACGACGACGGCGACCTTGTGGTCGACGAGGTCGTTGCACTTCCCTTGCTCCTTAAGCTCCTTCTTCTCCTCGCAGAAGATGTCGGAGTTCCCGATGTCGAAGGCGCCCTCGATCACCTTGGAGAGTCCCGTGCCGCTTCCGCCGCCCTGTACCGTGATCTTGACGTTCGGGTGCTTCTTCATGAAGGCTTCCGCCGCCGCCTGAACGAGCGGCTGAAGGGCCGTAGCCCCGCCCGCCGTGATGCTCCCGCTCAGCTCGTCCTTCTTGGGTTCCTGCTGGCTCGGGGTCGTGGTTCCGGTGGTTTGATTGCTCTTTGCGGGTTCCTGGGACGTTTTCTGTCCGCCGCAACCCGCAAGCCCCGCGCCGAAGAGGAAGACGACCGCCAGGAGAAGTACCGCGATGCGTTTGGACATCCGACCTACGACCTCCTTGGATCTCGGGCCTTCGAACCCCCGTATTCACCTCGGCCTGTCCTCGAGGCTCCGACACTACTATACAGGATTCCCTTTCCCCGCGAAGTAAATTTTGCGTAAAAGAAATGTAAAGGAAGTGTAAAGGCGGCGTTCCTCCTTCCGCGCACACGCAAAAGGGCCGGCGGTGTCCGCCGGCCGCTTTACGGGAAACTCGGATTCGGGTGCGCACGTACGGTGGGCAGGTTCCAAAGGAGAAGTATCGATCGGTTCCGCGAAGCTCACACTCCAGCCTGTTCCGGAAGGCTGACGCTTCCACCCGAACGCGCGTACTCGGCGTCCCGAGCCGCGATGTACGAGACGAGGTCGACGACGCGCGCCGAGTACCCCCACTCGTTGTCGTACCAGGACATCACCTTGGCGGTACGCCCGAAGGCGAGCGTGGACAAGCCGTCTACGATGCTCGAACGCTCCTCTCCGTTGAAGTCCGAAGAGACGAGCGGCTCTTCCGTGTAGCCCAAAATCCCGCGAAGCGGCCCTTCCTCGGCCGCCGCACGCAACGCCGCGTTTACCTCTTCTTTTGTCACCTCGCGCTTTAGGACGACGAAGAGGTCGATGAGGGACACGTTGGGCACGGGAACGCGCACCGCAATCCCCGTGAGCTTGCCGTCGAGTTCGGGAATGACCTTACCGATCGCCTTTGCCGCACCCGTCGTCGTGGGAACCATGGCCAAGGCCGCACCCCGCGCCCGCCTAAGGTCCTTGGGGTGGGGGTTGTCGAGCAGCCTCTGGTCGGACGTGTACGCGTGCACGGTGGTCATGATCCCCTGTTCGATGCCGAAGACCTCGTGGAGGACCTTGGCTACCGGCGCCAAACCGTTCGTCGTGCACGACGCGTTGGAGATGATGCGATGCTTTTCCGGATCGTAGGTCTCGTGGTTCACCCCGATCACGAGGGTCGCATCTTCACCCTTTGCCGGAGCCGTGATCACCACGCGCTTTGCACCGGCCCGAAGGTGCTTTTCTGCGCCTTCCCGATCCGTAAACGCTCCCGTGGCCTCCACGACGATGTCGACGCCCAACTCCCCCCACGGGAGGCGCTCGGGATCGCGGTCGCCGAGCTTCCGGATCGAGCGCCCGGCCACGTGGAGGACGTCCCCTTCTACACGGATCTCCTCGGAAAAGCGCCCGTGTACGGTGTCGTACTTCACGAGGTGCGCTATCGTCTCCGGCGGATACGAGGCGTTTACCGCGACGACGTCGAGGTCCGTGTGCGTGAGCATCCGCCTGAGTACTAGCCGACCGATCCGTCCCATGCCGTTGATGGCAACCCGTACCATGACCCGACCTCCCGCACGATATTTGTCGGCAGAATGCCCGCTTCTATTCTACAACCGTATGTCACATTTCTCAAGCAGGATGCCCGTATCGGACTTGTGGGGGGAGAAGGAACCTTCTATGGTTTTCAAACATGAAGATTATATTTCCATTATTCCGACTATTGGGTGCGCGGAAAGGGGAGGTTACCTCTCCCCCTCCAAAGCCCCGCTCGCACTCTCCAAGACCGTAGGTCTACGGAAATCCGCGTTCGAAAATTGTCCCCACGTGGCGTACCCGCGGTAGAGGAACTTCACGCGGGCCACGAAATGCCGCGTCTCCCCTATGCGGGCCTTTTTCGCCTTCGTTGGGCGGTGAAGCTCATCCCAGCGGTCGACGCGCCCGGGGCCCGCATTGTAGGCCATGAGGGCGAGGTCGAGGTCCCCCTCATAGCGGTCGAGGAGGTAGCGCAAGTACAGCGCGCCGAACAAGAGGTTTGTCGCGGGGTTTTCGAGTTCGGTAGAAGTGGGGGCGGGAATCCCCTGCCGCGACGCGACGTCGCGCGCGGTTTCCTCCATGATCTGCATGAGGCCAATGGCCCCGCGTTCGGAGCGGCGCTCCGGGCGAAAGCGGCTTTCGGCGGCGGCGACGGCCGCGACAAGAGCTGGGTCCACCTGCGCCATTCGGGCAGCGCGGACGAGCTCTTCGCGGTAGGGCAAGGGGTAGACGAGATCGCGGCAGGTCGTCGTCCGGAGAGCGCCCGCGAGGAGGACCAAACCAATTCCCGAAAGGAAAAACGCCCACACCCCGCGAACGCGCACCCAATTTCCCCCCTCGAAATCGTACGAACTATCTATTCCCGAAGACGAAACGGTCCGCGCGCTTCGCCTCACGCGAAACGGCGGTGCAGGGCGGAAACGAAAGCGTCGACCTGGCGAACGAGATCTTCGTGCGTCCCTCCGTTTTCGAAAAAGACGTGGGCCCGCAAGATGCGTTCTTCGGGCGGAAGTTGCGCGCGAATCCTCGCGAGGGCTTCCTCCTCGCCCAAACCGTCGCGCTCCACGAGCCGCCGAAGCTGGACTTCTCGGGGAACCTCCACGGTGGCGATCCAATCGAACTCCGATTCCCAAGCGGCTTCGAAGAGGAGGGGGACGAGGACGACGGCGGCGCGAGGAGGGGATGGCGCGCTTGCGAGCGCTCCGAGCCATACGCGAATCCGGCGGCGGATCTCCGGATGGAGGAGTTCTTCAAGGGCGCGGCGTGCGGCGTCGTCGGAAAAGACGAGCGCCCCGAGGCGGCGGCGATCCAAGGTCCCGTCGGGGAGGAGGATGTCGGGGCCGAAGCGACTCACGACGGCTTCGAGGAGGGGTTCGCCGGGACGGACGACCTCCCGGGCGACGACGTCCGCGTCCAAGACGGGAAACCCGCGCTCCTCAAGGATCCGCCCCACGGTGCTCTTGCCCGCGGCAATTCCTCCCGTGAGGGCGACGCGCAGCACGAACTCACCCCCTTTCCGACGCACCGGGTGCGACCTCGGACGAAAGAGAAAGGGGCTGACAGACAGGACAGACGTGCGTGCCGCGACCGCCTACGCGCAGCTTGCGGACAGGTGTGCCGCACACGGGACAGGGAAGCCCCTCCCGACCGTAGACGCTCAGCCGGAGCTGAAATTTCCCCGCTTCCTCCAAGGCGTGGTAGGAACGGACCGAAGCTCCGCCGGCGGCGAGGCCGTCGGCGAGGACCTCCCGTACGGCGGCCCAGAGGCGGGCGACTTCGTCCGAAGAGAGGCTTCCGGCCGGCCGGAGCGGGTGAAGCCGGGCGCGAAAGAGGGCTTCGTCGGCGTAGATGTTTCCGAGGCCGGCGACGACATCCTGGGCGAGGAGGGCGGATTTGAGAGGCCTTCGCCCCGCGCGGGCGAGGCGCTCCGCCAGAATTTGGGGCGTGAATTCGGGAGCAAAGGGTTCCGGACCGAGCTTTTGGAGCGGCGGAAAGGAGGAAAGCTCGTCCTCCTCGAGGAGGTCGAATGTCCCGAACTTGCGGACGTCGTCGTACGCGAGGACGCGCCCGTCGGCGAAGAAGAAGGCGAGGTGGGTGTGCTTCTTCCACGGGTCTCGGGGGGAAGCTTCCCGATAGCGCCCCTCCATGCGCAGGTGCGAGACGAGGACGAGTTCGTGCCCACGCGCTTCGTCCGCCCAGCGAAAGAGGAGGTACTTCCCCCGACGGTCTACGCCTCTGAGCGTCCGGCCGACGAGGGCGGAGGCGAGATCCTCAGGCGTTTCGGGACGGCGAAGGAGGCGGGGGCAGCGGACTTTGAGGTCGACGAGGCGCGCCCCGCGAAAGCGCTCGTCCAAAATCCGGCGGATCGTCTCGACTTCCGGAAGCTCAGGCAACGGGGTCACCTCCTCCGTGTCCCGCGCGGGGCACGTCCTACGCCTTGGCTTCGTACCAATTCGCCCCCGTGTGGATGTCTACCTTGAGGGGGACGGCGAGATCTGCGGCCCCCTCCATAGCATCGCGTACGAGCTCGACGAGGCGGGGCTCTTCCTCCGCAGGGAATTCGAAGACGAGCTCGTCGTGTACCTGGAGGAGCAGGCGGGCGCGCAGCCCCTCGGCCGCAAGCCGTTCGTCCACGCGGAGCATCGCGCGCTTGATGATGTCCGCCGCAGTACCTTGGATCGGGGTGTTCATCGCCGTCCGTTCCGCAAAGCTTCGCCGCGCGAAGTTCCGATCGCGGATTTCCGGCAGGTAGCGCCTGCGCCCGAAGAGCGTCGTCACGTACCCGTCGCGGCGCGCCCGCTCGACGGCCTCGTCCAGATACCGCTTCACCCCGGGATAGGCGGCAAAGTACCGCTCGATGAACGCCGCCGCCTCTTTGCGGGGGATGCCCAGCTGCTGCGAGAGGCCGTAATCGCTGATGCCGTAGATGATGCCGAAGTTCACCGTCTTCGCCGCCCGGCGCATCTCCGGCGTGACCTGATCTTCCGAGACGCCGAAGAGGTCCATGGCCGTACGTCGGTGGATGTCCTGGTCGTGGGTAAAGGCCTCGAGGAGTGCGGGGTCGCGGGAAAAGTGGGCGAGGACGCGGAGCTCGATCTGCGAGTAGTCCGCAGAGAGGATCCTCCATCCCGGCTCCGACGGGACGAAGGCGAGGCGCAACCGCCGGCCTTCTTCGAGGCGAATGGGGATGTTCTGCAGGTTGGGCTCGTTGGAGGACAGGCGTCCCGTCGCGGTCTGGGCCTGGTTGAAGGTCGTGTGTACCTTCCCGTCGGGGCCGATTTCCGCAAGGAGGCCGTCCACGTACGTACTCTGGAGCTTCATGAGCATGCGGTAGTCGAGGAGCTTGGGGACCACCTCGTGGGCGCCCGCGAGCTTCTCCAAAGTCTCCGCGTCGGTGGAGTACCCCGTCTTCGTCTTCTTCACGGGGGGAAGTCCGAGCTTGTGGAAGAGGACGTCGGCGAGCTGCTTGGGAGAATTCAGGTTAAAGCGCACCCCGGCGAGGGCGTAGATCTCCTCCTCGAGCTCGGCAAGGCGCCTACCGAACTCCTCCTTCAGGCGGAGGAGGACGTCGCGGTCCACGCGCACCCCCACGTGCTCCATGCGGGCGAGGACCGCGGAAAGCGGAACTTCGAGGTCGCGGTAGAGGGCGTAGAGCCCCTTTTCCTCGAGTTCGGAGCGCAGGTGCGCCGTGGCGCGGTAAAGGCCGTAGGCAAGCGCTCCGAGGAAGTGGCCCTCGTCCGTCCAGGGAGGGCGGCGAAACTTCGCCCCCTTGCCGTAAAACTCCTCGTCCGCGGGGACGTCCACCCCGCCGAAGGCCGAGGCGGCGAGCTGAGGGGGGTACGCGTCGCGCGTCGGGTCGAGGAGGTACATGGCGAGGAGGTGGTCGTCGAGCGAGCCGCGAAGGACGTCTTCCCAGGCGCCCAAGGCGAAGCGGTGCGCCCCCTTGAGGTCGTAGGTCACCTTGGAGACGGCGGGATCGACGAGGAAGGCGCGAAATTCTGGAGCTTCGGCCAGCCGCGGGAGGAATTCGGGGGAAACCGCCCACGCTCCGCGCTCGTCGGCATAGGCGAAGGCGTACGGACGCCTCTTCCCCCCCGCCGGGGGATCCCAGGCGAGGAAGAACGCCCCGCCCGGCCGAAGGGCCGCGAGAAAGTCGCGTATCCCGGAATCGCCCACCCGCGTGACGGGTACCTCGCGCCAGGATACGAGGCGTTCCCAAGGCACAGCCCCGAGGATAGGGTCGGCGTAGGGAACCGCCGCTTCGGCGACCGAACCCCCGTCGGCAGGCTCCTCTTCGCCCGCTTCCCCTACGGCACTGGATCCTTCGTCCGCCTCGGGCGACGCCAAGGTCTCCCACAGTTCACCCTGAACGACTTCGCCGGCGCCGGAAGGGGCGCCTTCCGCCGAAGGCGCAATGTCGCCGCGAACGACTCTCCCCTCTTCGCTTCTCCCGGCAACGCGCGCGAGGTCCGGAAGGCGCTGCAGGAGGGATTGAAAGGCGTACTCCCGGAGGAAGGACCTCACGGCGGAGGGGGAAAACCCCGGATAGCGGAGGTCTTCGAGGTTCAGATTCAGCTCGAGGTCGCGGCGGATCGTCGCAAGGCTGCGGCTCATAAAGGCCTGCTCCCGATGGGCCGCGAGCTTCTCGCGCAACTTAGGGGAAATCTCGTCGAGGTGCGCGTAGAGCCCCTCGAGCGTTGTATACGCGGCGAGGAGCTTGCGCGCCGTCTTATCGCCAATGCCCGGGACGCCGGGGATGTTGTCCGAGGCGTCACCCGCAAGCCCTTTGTAATCCGGTAAGGACGACGGAGGAAACCCGTACTCCTCGCGAAAGCGCCCCTCGTCGTACCACTCGATTTCCGTTACGCCTTTCCGCGTAAGCCCCACGCGCACCGAAGGTTCGAGAAGCTGCAGGAGGTCGCGGTCAGACGAGAGGATGTCCACGTCCAGAGAACGGGTGCGCGCCTCCTTCGCCAAGGTCCCGATCAGGTCGTCCGCCTCGAAGCCGGGAAGCTCGAGCCAACGGATCCCGAAGGCGTCCAAAAGCTCGCGCACGGTGAAAAGCTGCTCCTTGAACTCTTCCGGCGCCCGCTCGCGCGTGGCCTTGTACGCCTCGTACGCTTCCTGGCGGAAGACGGGTACGCCCGCGTCGAAGGCGACGGCGAAAAAGTCGGGCTTTCCCCGTTCGAGGAGGTGGAAGAGCATGAGGGAGAACCCGTAGGGAACGTGGGTGTAGCGTCCCTTTCGGTCCGTGAGAGGCGGTAAAGCGTAAAAGGCGCGAAAGGCAATGCTGTTTCCGTCGATGAGGACGAGCTTGGCCATCTTCGCCCCCGCTTTCCCCGAAATCCCGATCGCACGACGTTGCCGGCCGAAATGGGGCCGGTCGCCTTTACGGGTTGAGCTCGCGAAATTCTCCCGTCTCGAGGTAAGCAATCCACTCGCAGATGTTCGTCACGTAGTCACCTACGCGCTCGAGAGACCGGGAGATGAAGAGGAGTTGGGCGCACGTGTCCAACGAGGCGTTTTCCTCGGACATCCGCTGCACGAGTTCGGAAAGCACCTGTTTGTGTAAGGCGTCGAGACGGTCGTCTCGGGCGGCAATTTCCAAGGCGCGGTTTGCGTCGCGCTCCACGTACGCCTCGATGCTTCCCTGGACCATCTCTTCCGCGATGGTGCCCATCTCCCGAAGCTCTCGCGGGACGGGGCGGACAAAGGGTGCCTCGTGCATGCGCCGGTACGCCTTGGCGATGCTCGCAGCGTGATCTCCGATCCTCTCGAGGTTGTCAGCAATCTTGAGGATTGTGATCACGCGCCGGAGGTCACGCCCTACGGGCTGCTGCAGGGCGATCGTCTCGATGGACTCTCCTTCGATCTCGAGCATGAGCCGGTTGATCTTGTGGTCGGAGGAGATCACGTCTTCGGCAAGCGCGAGGTCTCGCTCCTCTACGGCTTTGAGCGCCTTGTGAATCGCCTCGACGACGAGGCTCGCCATCTGGAGAAGGCGGCGGTTGAGCAGGTCGAGCTTTTCGTCAAAGGGCGTGCGCATCCGGCACCCTCCTTTCTTACCAAAAAATCGTCAAACGGAAACACCGCTCGGCCTGGCAGACACGCGGGATTAGGCTCTTCCGCCCTGCAGGCGGGATCGGCCGATCTTGGGAGTGCCGACCTTTGGAGCGGGCAGGCGGGATCGGCCCGCCCGAACGGACAGGTACGCGGGATCAGGAGGAGGGACGCGAATCGCCAGAGGAGGGTGCACCGTGCTCCCGGGCTTCGCCGCTCGGCACTTCCTCGTCGGAAATCCCGCCGCGGGGAAGGGCGACGGTGAAGACCGTTCCCTGGCCCTCTTCGCTCACGACGGAGATCACTCCCCGGTGTGCCTCGACGAGGTGCTTCACGATCGCAAGGCCGAGCCCCGTCCCACCCGATTCGCGGGAACGGGCTTTGTCGACGCGGTAAAAGCGTTCGAAAATCCGCCCGAGGTCCCGCGCCGGTATGCCTATCCCCGAGTCCTCTACCGCGAAGTAGGAGAAGCGGTCGTCTTCCCACGCCTCTGCGGCTACGTATCCGCGTTCTCGGTTATACTGTACCGCATTTGCCATGAGGTTGAGAACGATCTGCCTGAGCCGGTCGGGGTCAGCCTCCACGACGAAGCCCTCGGGAATTCGGTTCTCGAAGCGAAGCCCCTTCTGTACGAATCGGGATTCGAGCTGCACGTACGCGTCGTGAAACACCTCGACCAGACGCACGCGGGCGAGGGACAGCCTGGGCATCCGCTCGATCCGCGAGAGGTCGAGGATGTCGGAAATGAGGCGTTCCAGGCGTTCGCTCTCCCGGAGGATGATCTCGAGGAACGGACGCGCGACCTGCGGGTCGCCCAAAGCTCCGTCGAGGAGCGTTTCCGCAAAGCCGCGGATCGCCGTAACGGGGGTCTTGAGCTCGTGGGATACGTTTTGCACGAACTCGCTCCGCACGCGCTCTAAGCGCCGAACTTCGGTCACGTCCGTAGCGGCGAGAAGGACGCCGCTTCGCGTGCCCTCCCCCTCCGCACCGAGGGGGACGACGTGGGCGCGGACGATGCGTTCTTCCGGGTAGTACACGTGAAATTCTCGCTCGTTCTCGCGTCCCGTTCGGTAGACCCCCTCCACCAGCTCCACGAGGTCGAAGTTTCGCAGGACTTCCCCGTACGGCCTACCGAGGAGGTCCTCCAACGGGCGAGCTACGAGGGGGACGGCGGCACGGTTGGCAAAGCGGAGGTTCCCCCGGTCGTCGAAGAGGAAGACCGCCGTGCGCATCTCGTGAAGGATCTCGCGCAGGCGACGTTCCTCGCGCCGAAGCTCGCGCACGTGTTCCCGTAGGTGTCCAAGTTCGGCGGCAAGGGGTGCGAGGACAGGATCGAGCCGAAGGAGGAGATCCGAAAGCGGCTCCCCCTTCCGCCCTTCGGGTCCTTCTCCACCGTCGCAGAGATCGGCAGACGCCCGAGGGAAAAGGCGGCGAAGTGCCCGGACGTCTGCGGAAATCCCGGAAATCCTGCGGGCAAAGAGGAGGACCGAACCGAAAATCCCAAACCCGATCCCCAAAAGCAGACCCTCCAAGAAAGAAGGCCACGCAAAAGAGGCGGGAGAACCCTGCAGGTACAGGTTCAGGAAGAGGGCCTCGGACATAAAAAAAAGGGCCACACCCGTGCCCACGGCGAGTACGTCCTTCGCCATCTTCGCCATCGCGGCCTACTCCCCGTCCGTGCCCGCCCGCTCCTCTGCCGCGGGGGGCGCTTCGAACTTGTAGCCGATCCCGCGCACCGTGTGGATGTACTTGGGGTTTCGGGGGTTGTCCTCGATCTTTTCCCGCAAATGGCTCACGTGGACGTCGACGATGCGCGAATCCCCTACGTATTCGAAGTTCCAAATTTCGGTGACGAGCTGTTCCCGGGTGAGCGCCCGCCCCCGATTGCGCACGAGGTAGGCGAGGAGTTCGTACTCCTTCGGGGTGAGGTCTACAGGCTTCCCGAAACGGGTGACCTCGTAGCGCTCGAGGTCGACGACGAGGTCGCCGAAATCGTAGCGCTCTCCCCCGTTGTCCCGCATCTCCTCCCGCTCCGCCCGGCGGAAAACCGCTTTAATCCGTGCGAGAACCTCCCGAACGCTGAAGGGCTTCGTGATGTAGTCGTCCGCCCCGAGTTCGAGGCCGAGCACGCGGTCCAGCTCTTCGCCCTTTGCCGTGAGGAGGAGCACGGGTAGCCGCGCGTCGCGCGCGCGGATCCGGCGAAGCACTTCGAAACCGTCGAGCCCCGGAAGCATGACGTCGAGGAGGAGGAGGTCCGGACGTTCGCGCTCTACGATCTTGATCGCCTCCCGACCTTCTCCTCCCGTGAGCACCCGGTAGCCTTCCCGTTCCAGGTTGAACTTGAGGAGCGTCACGATGGACGGTTCGTCGTCGACGACGAGGATCTTCCGCACCGTCCTCCCCCGCCCTTTCCGTTCCCCTCCCGATCTTTCGGGGCCTCCGCGAGGCTTCGCTCCATAAGGCCCTCCCTGTCTCATTCTACCCGAAGCGGCGGTAAAAGGCGAAGCCCCGGAAGCAAAGGACCGCTTAACCCGGGTTAGTGCTCCCCCTGTGCCGATCCCGACAACGCGCATCCTCTAGGTTGAAACCAAATTTTAAAAATCTCGCAGGAGCTCATGGGCTTGGCAAGTTCATGAGAGTTTTTTCCACAACCCATCTTTCTCAATAGACCATTTCGGTTCGTCTTTACTTTCGTTTCTTTCTTTATAAAACCGAGAACCTGGTACCCATACGAGATCATTTTTTTTGAGCTCTCCGTTATCCCAGCCCACTAACATCTCCCATGCTCCGTACATCTTCGAGGTTGCGGTTGCGATTGATGCGTGAGCCAAAACGCTGTCGCTTCGAACCTCTGGGTTGTTTTTTTGCAAATCTACTGGAATACCGAAAAAAATACCATCTTTAATTTCCTCAAAATACTCCCGTCGAACTCGTCCCAATCCATAGCGGGTGTCCCCACCGATAAACAGCTCTTTGGTTTTGGTTTCTAACTCTCTTTTAAGAGTGTCGTGGTCATCATCATTGAAAATGAAAATATAACCTGAAAATAATACCGGGAGAAAATCGCCATGTTTTTCCCCCCAGAACGACCATTGATTTACTACCTCGTTTTCGCGAAGAGTGCCCTCGCTTACAGTATCGGAATTGGGATCTATGGCCGTACCCATCCGTGTGGTAAGGAGCCAACGTCGAAATTCCCTATCTTTTACTTCCCGACTCCGATCTTCCCGTCGCCACAGCAATCCTTTCCCAAATTCATAGATTGGGATCCAAGCGATCCAGTCTTGATCCACAGGTTGGGCCGGAAATAGATAGCTTAAACGAGTTTTTTCGCGAAGCTTATCACCCTCACCTTTATAATTAGGCGACCCACCTGAAGAACTTGCTTTCTTCCTGGCAAGTTCTGCGGTGAGGGCCCCCCAGAGCGTACGAGCCGGCACGTAGAGGCGCGTGCGATTGAGTTGTCCGGCCGGAGTCGTCCCGATGTATAGGGGCGCCTCCAATCGCCAGACCCAACGATACATCTTCCAACTCATGACCCGCGCCCCCCCTTGGCTTTGAGGAAATAACGGGCGTAAGAGAGTGCCGTACGCAGCAAGTCGCGGGCGAAGAGCAGGTCATCCAAATTTTGCGCTAACTTCTTCACAGCTTCCAGAATGTCTTCTTGAATGTCTTCTTGAATGTCTTCTTCTTTACCCAAACGGTCACCGAATATATTTTGGAAAAAAAACAGAGACTTATCAGAAATGGAATCTTTAGCTTCATTATACCGGGCTCTTACATATAGGAACATGGCATAGAGCCCTTGCTCCTCCAAGACGGCCAAAGCTTCGTTGAATAATTTTTCATTAACTTTTTCGATATCCGCCAATTCGCGTCCCAGCTTAGCGCATTGGATCTCCAGGTTGGTTATGCCTCGGTCCTCCCTCATGAACGATCTCCTCCTTGGCTTGGAGGTGACGTGCAATCGATAGAATCAATCGATTGGCCGCTATCAGGATCTCCTGAGTAAACCACCTTCACCCTTCCCATGCCCCTGGTGCCCATGCCACCGATGCCCAGGTACTCCATGTATGGATGAGCTTTTGCGGCGACTTGGCAGACCTTTTTGGGAGTGTCCATTTCCCCGCCACCGTCCATGGTCACTTGGATGTCCTGGCCTCTCACCTTGAAGTATTTTGGGTTTTTGCAAATAATCTCCCACACCAGAACTGTCCACCGAGGCAGGGCTTCGTAAGAAAACAGGGCCCCTTCCTCCGCCGCACCTGTTTCCGGGTTGATGGAGACCGATGTGCGAACTTCCAAGTTGCTATTGACGATGTGGGAAAAAAGACGATCGGGCACCAGGGCCAAATTGTTGGGGATGCAGGAGAAGATGTCGGGAATACCGGAAGTGTCGGGAGTGCCAGATGTGTCGAGAGTACCGGAGGTGTCGGAAGTATAACCCAGGCCCCACAAGTTTCGAAACCTCTTTTTTTTGATCTTACTAATTTGATCGCATTCTCGTACTGGCAGCAGTAGCCAACCTAGGTTTAACTTATAATAGGAACTTTTTTCCATGTATACTGCATTATCATCAACTCCTTGAACTTTCAGCCCGATCTGACGCAAAGCCATCGGGCTTGTCACCCACTTGGGACCCTCGCGGGTGGGAACGGGAAAGAGCAGGACATGGGCGTCGGTAAAGGCAGCCAACCCGGCAAAACCACCCTCCTGCCCCGCACCCGCAGCAAAACCAAAGACGGTGCAGACCGGACAGTTCGGATAGCGGCAGTGACCGTTCTTTTGATCAAGCCCCAATCCTGCACAGTCCGGAAAATAGGGTTTTTTTCGAGTTTTGGACTGTTGTTCGGACTGTTGTTCGGACTGTTGTCCTTGTTGTAGCTTTAATTGTCGGTCTTCCTCGTAATGCATCGCCACATAGGTCCGATATACTCCGGCCAAACTGGAGCCCGGGATCTTGGGAATACGGGTTACCGGATCGCGAACGATGGTGAGGTCCACACGGCCGATGTGGGCGCCCCCAGCGCCCACGTGGATGGGATCGAGCGCGATGCCAACTTGAAGGAACTTTTGGTAACTAGTCATGGCTGCTCCTCCTTTTATAGTCTTTCTTTCAATACAGCGATGTGCCAATCCAGCGTCCATCGTAGGATACCTTGCACAGCGGCTTCGGTGAGCGCCTCCAATTCTGTGCCATGCACCTCCAGATGGTGAGCCAGAAAGGCTTTTAAGGTTTCTCGCCAGAGATCGGGCGAGGCTGCCAGTTTCTTTTCTGGGGGCGCCTTCCACTCTTCTTCCAGACGTGCCAACTCACTACGCAGGCTCTGCAATGCCGTCTGGCTGGGCGCCACCCGCTGCAAGAGCGCCCATATTTGACGCATTTGCGTCCAATCCTCAAGGTATCGCGGGGGCGTTATGTTAAAGCGCGCGGCGGTGCTATCCATGAAGAGCGTATTCACCCGTGCCGGGACTACCTGAATATCGTCTCCCGGCAGGAGATCGGCGACATGACGGTATACCTTACCGTACGGATGCTGGAAGTCGCGGGGAAAGCGCACCTGAGAATCCTTTACGGCTACGTACGGGTAGAACACGTCCTCCCGGCCGTCGGGCAGGACGACCGGCACGTCCCGAAGGACTTCGCGGTCGTCAACTCGGCGTCGGCGCATGCGCAAGGTCACTACACCTGCCATTTGTCTCGTTTCCACCACCATCCAGGTCTCTTCCCCGCTCGCCAGCCCGTCTTCCACATTGCGCACAGCCTCTACGATCGCCTGATAGGGAACCATTCGCGGGAAGGCGACCACGCCCACTCGAAGGGGAAGGCGGTCCCATACCCGGGCGAAGCGCTTCTGCCACTGGGCCACGGCCAGGTCCACACATTCGGAAGCCACCTCTAACGGCACCAGCACGCGGAAGCGCAAGGGGGAGAGTTCCACGGGGATCACAGGATGATACACGCTCAGATGTGCGAAGGGTTGCCATGATCCCCGAACCTGTTTTACTGTCATCTCGCGGCGCCCTTCGGGCGCATCTTCGACTTCCAGGGATATCCTCACCCCCTGCAAGTCGGTCTGGGAGTCTTCCGGCCTAAGCCAGCGCGCCAGGTTGAAGGCCGTAACGAAACCACCGAGCTCCTTTACGTAGATCAGGCTGATCTGCCGCCCTTGCCAGCGGCCGTTGTAGAGGGTCAGATCACGCCACTCGTCATGGTTATCCGGGACCAGCAGCAGCCGCCGCACCCGCCAGGGGTTGTCGCTGCGAGCGGCCAGCTGACGAAATTCCCTCAGAAGGTCGTGAAAAAACTCTTCTGATTCTCGCCAGAAACGGTAAACCCGACCTGGGGATGGAAGTTTGCGGAAGAGCTGGTGGGCAAGCCAGGAGATGCGCTTGTCGTCGTTCAACTCATCCCAGCTAGGCGCATCTGCGCGATCTTCAACGATTTGCTCGTAAAAGGTGCGCCACAGATGTTTCTCGTAGCTGTTATTATCATCATTTTTTCTTTGAAGATTCGATTTTCTAAAGTGTTTAAAACCATCGTGGAGGTTATTCAAAAAAATATCGTCGTCAACAAATTTCCAATTTCCGCTTTTATCTAGAATTTTTTCCTTAATTAAACCAACAATTTGGGAAAATAAAGTCTGCGGAGATATTGGATTACTAATTCGTTTGGATTCGCCTTCTTGAAATACAGGATTGAATCTCGCCCACTCCGGAATCGCCTGCGCTCGCAGGCTGTCTACGCGTTCGCCGTTCAGCCAATCTTCCAGATCCAGCGAAAAGGTAAGTAAGGCAAGGCGATCGTTGCTGTCGGCCACTTCTTCAAACCAGATAGTGTCATTTCCCAACTGTCCAAAAATCCAGTCGTCGCGACGGTGGTGACGACGTTCACGGCATACCTCACAGGGTTTACCCTTGTTGGTGCGGTCTCCGTTGAGGCGCACCTGGCAAACGGGGCAAACGTGGCCTTGTGCTTCCGTAGGAACTCGGTGACAAATGTCCCACGGTTTGTGAATCGGAACGGCCACAGTTTTTCGAGCTTCCCTCCACTCACGCACCATCGGCACCAAGGAACGCGTAGGGCTGCTGAGGCGCACATAGGGCGGTGTTTCCAGGTTAAGATCATAGGCAAACTTATCCACTTGTTCCCGTAGCAAGGTGTTCAAACTCTTAAGCCAGGGAGCAAAAATCCGGTCGTCGTATTTGAAACTCGAGTCATTTAGACGTTGTCGCTCCAGTTCTTCTTCGTCAAACCGCTCTCCTGGTAAAGAAAACACAGCTACGGTGTTATCCCGATAGAGCAGAGAACCAACTGCCAGGTCCACTTCTACCAGCGCAGCCACTTGGCGAAAAAAATCTTCAATGTCACTCTTAGCGCCCGTCCAATCGCCAATCTTCACTGCCCGGGCCTCGTAGTGCTCCGTACCGAGGGCTACGGTGAGCAGGCGCCAGCGAGTGTTGTTTTTGATAAATGCGTTTATGTATGCTTTTTTGTCACTATCCTTATTCGGTAATTTTAATGATAATTTTTGAGCGATTTTCTTGATATTATTCTCATCCAAGAAATTAAGTTTTATATCCGGATAGATCTGATAAAGCGTTTTCAAAAGCTCTCCAGCCACCGCACTCTTGAACAGCGCGGCAGCCACGTAAGACTGATCCCAGAGGGTGACGTCGTTGTCGGGTAAGCGGGTTTCGGCTAGGGTGGAGAGGAAAGCACGGCGGATGAAAGAACCCTCACCAATAGCGCTATTTCGCCATTTCAGCCAGTCGTCGTCTGAGCCCTTGTCGGTGACCAGTTTTTGGAGTTCCTCCAACACCCGGCGGATTTCCCTCACCAGTTGTTCCCATCCCTGGGGGGAAAGGATTTCCGGCGGGTCGGCTAAGAGGTTGCGCTTGGGATGCCCCCAAGGAGAGGAAAGCCACATGTGGGGGATTGTCTGGCGGAGATAATTTGACGTCTGTGTAGGCAGGTTCTTTTCAACACCAGAGGTAATACCGTGTGCGGCTTGAAGAAGGCCCAGAAGCCCTGGGCTAGCCTTTGTATGTTTTTCGGTAAAATCGGCGAAGGATCGAGGCCAAGCGTCTTCGGGAATAATGTGACTACACCGCTGCCGTACCCATCCCAGGAGTTTATCCCAAGTAAAAGAGGTATTTTCCTGTTCATGCCACTTTTTGTAATCATACTTGTTGTTTTCACCGCCGTGTTTACGCAGAAACTCCTCACGCGCCTTACCCGCCATATGGAACCAACCGATAGCTTCCATGGCCAGGAGCAGGGGACGGCAATTTCGCAGAATTTCCGCAGGAGAAAGGCTGTCCGTCATGGCGTACCTCCTACCGAAAGCCAAGTTTGCACTTTTTTCCAGAGGGCTCCACGATCGCTTTCCTTCACTTCTCCCCCATCCTTATGGAAAGCCCGCCATTCCGTGATCTTCGCCGTCCCCCAGCCCACGGTGCGTTTGGCGGAGATACCGTAAACAGTAAGTAGGTATTCAATGGCTTCCAATAGCTTGGGAAGCACCTCTTTGGGGTCGGCGCTGAACTTCGTAGAGTCGGCACTGAACTTCATCCCGGGCCAGGGGGCGTAAAGCAGGGAAAGGGTACCTTTTCCTCCTTCCTCATTAGGCCGTATTTCGGGCACCACCTCGTAGTAGATAGGTTGGGTACCGGCGCGACGCTCCCGGCTGTGGGGGTTGATCACTTCGAAACCTATCTTGTTAAACCAAGTAGGATAAAACACTAGAGCTCCCTGACGAAAATTTTCTTTTTCTTCTTTTTCGTTGCCAAAGAGGTGCAAAATCCAGTCGGGGTCACGCCAGTTATCAAGTCGGTTGTTGTGCCGTTCCAGGTGCTCTCGCAATCCGTTCCGCATTCGACAAGCCCAACGCAACATGCCCTTCCAGGAGGAGGCCGCCATGAAGGGCACACCGAAGACCCGGTCTTTGCGCACCGGGTTGTCCAGCACGTGGAAGACCCGGTCATCTTTGGAATACCAAGGGGTAAGGAGTTCGAAGTCTACCTGGAGGCCGATCCAATTTAGGGAGGGTAGGTGTGAGAAATCGGGAACTACTCCCGAAAGGAAATCACATTTTTGGTTCTTCGTGTCTGATTTCCGCGCTTTATCTATATAATTTTTACGAGCCCTCTCCTTATCTCCACCTAGAAAGAATCTCAGCGAAACCTCATCTACAAATCCGCTTGCAAGACACTCGAAGGAAACCGATATTTCTTGAGTGTTGTTTATATTTTCAATTGTATCGGCAATAAACACAAAGTAGTCCCAAGTCATGTGTCTTCCTCCTTGTTAAGAGTGGTTGAATAGCTCACCCAAAATCTGATCGACTGTTAGAAAATCTATATCTGGGTTAAACTCGTCGCCCCAGGCATCTTTTAGCCGACTCTTCATATTTTCAGGATCAATTTTCTCTTTTGGATTCACAAAGCCGAAAGTTAGTGCCTTTCCGTTTGTGTTCTTAAAGCTAAACACTTTTTTGCTTTCAGGAAGCTGACCTCCTGTTGCTTTATATCCGGCGATCCATTTATCTGAATTTTCATCAGATGATTTTTCCTTTTCACTTGGACGCCCAATCACCATATTGAAAGTGCTTTCGTTGTTATTCAACCTCGCCAGATATTTCCCCTTTACGCACCAAAAGTACTTTAGGGAGGCCCAGGCAAAGGGTTTGTAGTCAAAGCCCTTTCGCCATTGTGAATCAATCACATATTTTTCTGCTTCTCCTCGACTGCAATTAATATCTTCAGGAGAATGTTCAAGTTTCACTAGTCCAAAATCTATATGGTGTCTTTTACCGGCCCACGATTTTATTTTTTCTGTCTCTCCGTTACTTTTCTTGACCTCAATTTCTATAGGATCGCCGTGTCGCTTTTCCTTAAGGATTCGCTCAATATCGTCGATACTACTAACCTGTTCTCCGTCAATCTTCAAGATGATATCATTTTTACGTAATTTGAGGCCTTTCCGGCTGTTTTTCACTATTACTTGGTTGTTATGTACACCTAAATCGTCTTTACCAAGGTCTTCAATCCCCCATTCCTTCGACGGCTTCAACACCGTCCTGCCCCCTACCGCACCACATTTCGAGATTAAATTTAGAGTGGCATTCAGCAGACACCACTCCTCTTCCCGAATGAAGCGCAAGGGGATGAAGCGGAGGATGAAGGTTTGCTTGGCTTTAATTTGATTCTGAATGACTCGGCCATTTTCATCCAGAACCATCAGTCGGAACTTGCGCGCCCATCCGGTGCAACCGAAAAGTTCACAAACGACACAGTGATGGTCGGCTTCATTAGGACGCTTTCCATGGTTTGGACAGCGAACCCTTCCGTCGGTAGGATCACATGCCTTCCCACCCAAACCTCGTACCAAAACTTCGAACCACCACCGGATGGACCCCATAAGTCCGGTGGGAATGAAGCGATTTCCCTTACCGTTCGCATCCCCGGTCCAAATGTCCGTCAAAGCCTTGAACTCCCATTCCTTCCATTCGCCAGCACCCATGGGAAGCCCCCTTCCCGGGAATCCGAAAAAGCTGTCCCTTTCGGAAGCGAAAAGGAACGCCCTCGAGCCCGGACTTTCCAGAGTATAGAAATTCTACGGCTTTCCCCGGTTTTCCTCCTCAGTTTTTTGTCGAAAGAGAGGCGACAAGGAAAAATCTCGGGAGTTTCGGGGAATCCCTTTGCGGCGTAACCGCTTTCTTTTGCGTACATCCCGACACTTTCATCGGGAGTCCCTTAGGATACTTAAAGGGCTTTCCCGGTGAACCGGGAAAGCCCTTGTAGTCAAGCTGAAATCGCTCTCAGAACGATAGAGCTTTTCCTCGGACTTACCCTCAAGCGCCTTCCATGTGGCGCACGAGGGCGTCGCCGAAGGCCTGGGTGCCGACGATCGTCGCATCGTCCATGTGGCGCCCGAGGTCTTGCGTCACGATGCGCGCCGCCAAAGTCTTCTCCACAGCCCGGAGGAGCACGTCGGCCGCCTCATGCCAACCGATGTAGCGGAGCATCATTTCGCCCGAGAGGATCACGGAGGTGGGGTTTACCACATCTTTCCCCGCGTACTTGGGGGCCGTTCCGTGCGTCGCCTCGAAGACCGCATGCCCCGTCTCGTAGTTGATGTTCGCCCCGGGCGCCATTCCGAGTCCGCCGGCAAGGGCCGCGGCGGCGTCGGAGAGGTAGTCGCCGTTAAGGTTCGTCGTGGCGAGGACGTCCATCTCTTCCGGCCGAAGGATGAGCTGCTGAAAGGCGTTGTCCGCGATGGCTTCTTTGACAATGAGACGCCCCGATGCCTTTGCCTCCGCCAAGAGCTCCTCGGCCGCCGCCTCCCCCTTCTCTGCCTTGACGCGCTCGTATTCGCGCCAGGTGAATACGCGGTCTCCAAACTCTTCCTCGGCTACCTCGTACCCCCAGCGGCGGAAACCGCCCTCCGTGAACTTCATGATGTTCCCCTTGTGGACGAGAGTCACGCTCTTCCGACCGTACTCTAGGGCGTAGCGAATCGCCGCCCGCACGAGGCGCTTGGATCGCCGTTCGGAGATGGGCTTAAGGCCGAAGGCCGTCGTTCCGGCGTCGAAACGGTCGGGGGCGACGCCCAGGCGTTCGCCGAGAAAGCGGCGAAGGGCTTCGGCCTCCGGAGTTCCCGCGGCCCACTCGAGTCCCGCGTACACGTCCTCCGTGTTTTCGCGGAAGATCACCGTGTTCACCCGTTCGGGGCGCACGAGGGGGGAGGGAACGCCAGGGAAGTAGCGCACGGGGCGGACGCAGGCGTAGAGGTCGAGGAGCTGCCTCAAGGCGACGTTTAGGGAGCGAAAACCCTCGCCGACGGGGGTGGTCAGGGGCCCTTTGATCGCCACGACGTGTTCGGCGATCGCCGTGAGGGTCTCTTCCGGAAGGTAGGTCCCCGTTTCGCGCAAGGCCTTTTCTCCTGCCAAAACCTCCTTCCACACGATCTTCCGGCGGTCGCCGTACGCCGTGCGCACGGCGGCATCCAAAACCTTGCGCGCGGCCCTCCAAATCTCGGGGCCGGTGCCGTCGCCCTCGAGGAAGGGGATCACGGGAAAGTCGGGGACCGAGAGGCGGCCGTCCCGCACGCGAATTGGTTCTCCCGCAGGGAGGAAAGAAGGGTGGGCGGAAGAGACGTCGGATGGCATAGGGCACGGCTGCCCGCAGACGCGGGCCAGCCGCTCACCTCCTTTCGTGGTCGCGCTGTTCGATGGGGACGTAGGGAACGGATACGGGACCGACGTACACCGCCCGCGGGCGGATGAGGCGGTTGTCCGCATACTGCTCGAAGAGGTGGGCCGTCCACCCCGCCGTGCGTGCCACGGCAAACATGAGGGGATACATCTCCTTGGGGATCCCCAAGCCGCGGTAGACGAGGGCGGCGTAGTAGTCCACGTTGGGTTTGAGCCCCTTGACTTCTTCCATGTACGCTTCGATGCGTTCCGCGAGCTCGAGCCAGACGATTTCTCCGCGCCGGGAAAGGACCTCGCGGGCGAGGGATCGAAGAAGGGGGGTACGCGGGTCGCCGCGTTTGTAGACGCGGTGGCCGAAACCCATGATCCGTTCCTTGCGCGCGAGCTTGTCCGCCACGTATCGCATCCAATCGCCTTCGGGGCCGATCTCTTCGAGCATCGTCATCACGCCCTCGTTGGCGCCCCCATGCAGAGGGCCCTTGAGGGCGCCGACGGCCGCGACGACCGCCGAGTACATGTCCGACAAGGTCGAAGCCACCGAGCGGGCGACGAAGGTAGAGGCGTTGAGTTCGTGGTCCGCGTGTAGAAGAAAGGTGCGGTCGAGGACGCGGACGTCCTCTTCGGGGGGTTCTTCTCCTCGAAAGGCGCGGAGAAACGCGCGCGCCAACTTTCCGTCGCCCGCGGCGGCTTCCACCGCCGTCTCCACTTCTTTTCCCGCCCGGTGACGCCCGACTGCCGCGGCAAATAGGGGCATGCGGGCTACGAGGCGCAGGGCGACGGTGCGCCGGGCCTCGGGCGTACGTTTTTCCGCGTCTTCGTCGAGAAGGGATGCCGCGTCCACGAGCGCCCGCAAGAGGGACATGGGCGGAGCCGTACGGGGAAGGCGCGCGAGGAACGTGTAAAGTTCTGCGGGGACGTGGGCTTCCCCCGCCAGGCGGTCGCGAAAGGCGGCGAGCTCTTCCGCCATAGGAAGTCGGCCTTCCCAAAGGAGGAAAATGACTTCTTCGTGTGTCGAGTGGGCGAAGAGGTCCTCGACGGCGATACCCCGGTAGAACAGACGCTCGTCGGTGATCTGGGTCACGCCGGACGTCGCCGCCACGACTCCGTCGAGCCCGCGGAGGACGTGCGCCACGCTGCCACCCCCCGGTCGAAACTTGTCCCCACCCGCACGGACCGGAAGGGACGACAGCTCCCTTCCCGCGCCTTTCGGCGGCCCGCGCGAAAGCCCGAGACGTATCCTGGGTTTGGGGCTAAAACACCGTGCTTCTCGGCGGCCCGCACAGAGGCCTAAGGCCCAAACGGCACCACCCGAAACGGGCGGGGATGATGAATAGAATAGCGCATCGAACGGACGGAACCAAATTCCGTACGGATGCTCTGCGGCGCGGCGGCAACCCCCAGCTGCACGCCGCCCGAAAGACCTCGGGTGTTCCGGAGAAGACAGTTCTTTTCGGCGAGTAACGACTACAGGATTTTGGCGTACCCGGCGTAAATCCGCCCTTCCCGCACGTCCACGGTGAGCTCCATCCCGGTGTGTACCTTCTCCGTGATCCGCTCCACCCCTACGACCGCCGGAATCCCGAGGCTCAGGGCGGCGACCGCCGCCTGCGAGGTCATGCCGCCTTCCTCGGCGACGACGGCGCGGGCGTTGCGCAGGTACGGAACGTCCTCCTCCGAGACGTGGGAGGTGACGTAGACGTACGGCTCTTCCGGAAGGGGGAGGTCTTCCCCCGGACGACGGACGAAGGCGCGGGCCGTCACCACACCCTCTCCGATCCCGAGGCCGCGGCCTACGACGTCTCCGACGACGTGGACCTTGAGGAGGTTCGTGTTTCCCGCCTCGCGGACGGGGATCCCCGCCGTGAGGACGACGAGGTCGCCGCGGGAGATGAAGCCGCGTTCGAGGGCGATGGCGATGGCCTGCTCGAGGACCGCCTCGATCGTGTCCCCGGGTTCCGCCACGTAGGGAAACACGCCCCAGACGAGGCGCAGGCGGCGAGCGACGCGCGGATTGGGGGTCACGGCCACGATCGGGCGGTGGGGACGGCAGCGGGCGATGTTGCGCGCCGTATAGCCGCTTTCCGTGGGCGTGAGGATCGCCCGCGCGCCTAGGGACTCCGCTACCTCCGCCACCGCCCGGCTCAAGACGGCGGTGTGCGTCACCTCGGCATCGAGCCCCCGGGCCCGCCGGTAGAGTTCCGCCCCGAAGTGCTCCTCGGTCCGGAGGGCGATCTGCGCCATCGTGCGCACCGCCTGCACGGGGTAACGGCCTACGGCCGTCTCCCCGGACAGCATCACGGCATCCGTACCGTCGAGGATCGCGTTGGCGATGTCGCTCGCCTCGGCCCGCGTCGGCCGCGGGTTCTCGATCATGGAGTTGAGCATCTGAGTCGCTGTGATCACCGGCTTCCCCGCCCGGTGCCCCATGGCGATGAGGCGCTTTTGGATGAAGGGGACGTCTTCGACGGGGATTTCCACGCCGAGGTCTCCGCGGGCGACCATGATCCCGTCGCTTACGGCGAGGATTTCCTCGGCGTTTTCTACCCCTTCTTCGTTTTCGATCTTCGCGATGATCGGGATCTCCCGGCCCTCCGCTTCGAGGATGCGCCGAATCGCGTACACGTCCTCGGCACGGCGGACGAAGGACGCCGCAATGAAGTCGAAATCGTGGGCGATGGCGAAGCGGAGGTCGGCCTCGTCGCGTTCCGTGAGGCTCGGGAGGGGAAGGCGAACCCCGGGTACGTTGACGCTCTTCCGCTCGCCGAGGAGCCCGCCGTTCTCTACGCGGGCGAGGATCTCTCCCGGTCGGACTTCTTCTACGCGGAGGCCGATGAGCCCGTCGTCGAGGAGAATCCGCGTTCCCGGAGCGACGTGGCGCCAGAGGTCGGCGTAGCTGAGGGAGATGCGCTCGGCGTCGCCCGGGACGTCCTCCGCAACGAGGCGAATGCGTGCCCCTTCCTCCAGGCGAAGCGGCTTCTCCTTGAGTCGTCCGGTGCGAATCTCCGGGCCCTTTGTGTCGAGGAGGAGCGCGACGTCTTCGGAAACGCTCCGGACGAGGCGCACGCGGCGCGCGTGCTCTTCGTGATCGCCGTGGGAAAAGTTGAAGCGGAGCACGTCGCAGCCCGCATCGAGGATGCCGCGCAGGACTTCGGGATCGTCCGTCGCGGGCCCTAGGGTGCAGACGATCTTCGTCATCCGCCGCCGTTGTCCGTCGGACATGGATTTTCCCACCCCTCAGATGGAGAGCATGCGCGCGAGCCGAGCCAGGGAAAGGTCGGGAACGTGCGTCCCGCGCACGACTTCGTCGAGCGGGACGAGCACGCATTCCCCCCGCCGAACGGCCACCATGACCCCACCCTCTCCTTCCAAGAGGGCGTGTACCGCCCTTGCGCCCAAGCGGCTGGCGAGCACGCGGTCGTATGCCGTAGGCGATCCGCCCCGCTGGACGTGCCCGAGGACGGTGTGGCGGGTCTCGAAACCTGTGCGCCGGGCGATTTCGTGCGCGAGATCTGCCCCGCTCATGACCCCTTCTGCGACGAGGAGGATACTGTGCCGCTTCCCCCGCGACTCCGTCCGGAGGAGATGGGCGACGATTTCGTCGAGGTCGAAGGGCTCCTCGGGGATGAGGATCGCCTCAGCTCCCGCCGCAAGCCCCGCCCAAAGGGCGATGTCGCCCGCCCGGCGGCCCATGACTTCGACGACGAAGATGCGCTCGTGCGACGAAGCCGTGTCGCGGATTTTGTCTACCGCTTCAATCACCGTGTTGATCGCCGTGTCGAAGCCGATCGCCACGTCCGTGAGGGGGATGTCGTTGTCGATCGTGGCCGGGATTCCGATCACGCGCACGCCGAGGCGGGCGAGGTCGTGCGCGCCGCGGAGAGATCCGTCGCCGCCGACGACCACGAGGCCGTCGATCTCGAACTCCCGCAGGACCTCCGCGGCCCGGCGTTGCCCTTCCGGCGTGCGGAAGGCGTCGCTCCGCGCCGTCTGGAGGATCGTACCTCCGCGCTGGAGGATGTCGCCTACGGATCCCAGCGCGAGGGGGAGAAGGCGCCGCTCCAGAAGCCCTGCATAGCCGTAGGAAATCCCATATACCTCGACGCCGTGAAAGTGCGCCGTACGCGTGACCGCCCGTACGGCGGCGTTCATTCCGGGCGCGTCTCCGCCGCTCGTGAGGACGGCGATGCGCTTCATCGTCCTTCCTCCTCAACTCCGCGTACCGTCGGGAGGCCGATCCTCTTCCTCCGCCGCTTCATCGCCGTCCACGGAGGAGAGGAGCGAAGAAAAGCGTCCCACGCTCCGAAGGCGGCGATACCGCCGCTCGACGAGGTCTTCCGGAGGCACTAAGAGGAGCTCATCCAAAGCGAGGCGAAGGAACCGCCGGATTTCCCCGTAGACCGCCTCGGGATCCTTGTGCGCGCCCCCCAGGGGCTCGGGGACGATGGCATCGATCACGCCGAGCTCGAGTAAGTCCCGGGCCGTGAGCTTCAACGCGGCCGCCGCCCGCGGGGCCTCCTTGGCGTCGCGCCAGAGGAGGGCGGCCGCGCCTTCGGGGGCGATCACGGTAAACCAGGCGTACTCGAGCATGTACAGCCGGTCGGCGACGGCCAGGGCGAGGGCGCCGCCGGAAGCCCCCTCGCCCACGACAAAGGTGACGATAGGGACGCGGAGGCCAGCCATCGTCCACAGGTTCTCCGCAATGGCCAACCCTTGTCCCCGCTCTTCCGCGCCTTTCCCGGGATATGCCCCCGGCGTGTTCACGAAGGTGATCACGGGGCGGCCGAACTTTTCCGCCTGACGCATGAGGCGGAGGGCCTTGCGGTTCCCCTCCGGATGCGGCATCCCGAAGTTCCGGCGGATCTGTTCTTCCGTAGTCTTTCCCTTTTGGTGCCCGATTACGGTCACGGGGAGGCCTTCGAAGAGCGCGATCCCGCCGACGACGGCCGGATCGTCGCCGTAGAGGCGGTCCCCATGGAGCTCGAAAAAGTCCTCGAAGACATGCTCGACGATCTCCAGCGTCGTCGGGCGCTCCGGATGGCGCGCCACGAGCACGCGTTCCCACGGACCGAGGTTCCGGTATAGCTCTTCGGCGAGGGCGCGGGCACGCGCTTCCAGACGCTCGATCTCGTCGCGCAGGTCGATTCCCTTCTCCGCCATGAAAGCTTTGAGCTCGCGGATCTTGAGTTCCAGGTCGAGGAGGGGCCGCTCGAAGGGGAGTTCACCGGCCACCGCCGACCCTCCTTCCCGCGGCGTGCAGGCGCAAGAGTTTGGCGAGCGTGGGGCGCATCTCCTTCCGGGGGACGATGCCGTCGAGCTGGCCGTGGGCGAAGAGGAACTCCGCCGTCTGGAAGTCCGGGGGCAGCTTTTCTCGAATCGTCTGCTCGATGATCCGCCGCCCCGTAAACCCGATGAGCGCCCCGGGTTCCGCCAGAAGGACGTCCCCGAGACCCGCAAAGCTCGCGAGGACGCCCCCTGTCGTAGGGTGAGTAAACACGCTCACGAAGAGGACGCCCGCGTCCGCGAGGCGTCGCACCGCCGCGGCGGTTTTGGCCATCTGCATGAGGCTTAGGATGCCCTCCTGCATGCGGGCTCCGCCAGATGCGGAGAAGAGGACGAACGGATAGCGCTTCGCCCGCGCCATCTCCGCCGCCCGCGCGACTTTTTCCCCGACGACGGATCCCATGCTTCCCATGATGAAGCGTCCGTCCATGACCGCCGCGACCACAGGAAAGCCTTCGATCGTCCCTTCGCCCGTGACGACGGCCTCCATGAGGCCGGTACGCTCCTGGGCTTCCGCGAGTTTCTCCCGATAGCCGGGAAACGCGAGCGGGTCTTCGCTCACGAGGTCGCGGTCGTACTCAAAGATGTGCCCTCCGTCGAAGGTGATGGCGATGCGTTCCGGCGCGGAGAGGGGGAAGTGGTACCCGCAGCGCGGGCACACCTTGAGGTTTGCCTCGAGTTCCTTGCGGTAGAGGATGGCGCCGCACGAAGGGCATTTTTCCACGAGTCCTTCGGGGATGTCCTTGGCCTGGCGGGCGGACGGGGAAGCCTCGTCCGCCTTGCGGGCGACCGCACCCGTCTCGCGGCGTCGGAGTGGCGGACCTTCTCCCTCTCGTTTCCCCTTTTTGCCAAAGAGATCGCGCCAACGCACGGCTTCCCCTCCTCTACTCTCCCACCGATTCCCCGAGGCGGCGTCCGAGTTCCGCAAAGCGCCGCGCTTCCGCCTCGACCTCTTCCGGACTTCGGGAAAGGCGGGCGACCCCTTCCTCCAAAGCCGTTCGAGCGACGGCGGCGGCGACGCGAGGGACGACTTCGGGGTGGAACACGGAAGGAAGGATCGTTTCGGGCGAAATCCCCTCCAAACGGGCGACGGCGTAGATGGCGTGGGCGGCGGCGCGCTTCATCTTCGGGGTGATCCGCCGCGCCCGCACGCTCAAGGCCCCGCGGAAGACTCCGGGAAAGGCGAGGACGTTGTTCACCTGGTTGGGAAAGTCCGAACGGCCCGTCGCCACGATCGCCGCACCGGCGGCGCGTGCCGCATCGGGCAAAATTTCTGGGTCGGGGTTGGACAGGGCGAAGACGATCGCCGGAGACCGCATCGCCTGTACCATCTCCGGCGTGAGGAGCCCCCCGCGGGCGACGCCGACAAATACGTCGGCGCCGACGAGCGCCTCGGCAAGTCCCCCTTCCTCGCCTTCCGGATTCGTCCGCTCGGCCAACCGGCGTTTGTAGGCGTCGAGGTCGTTCCGCTTCGGCGAAAGGATGCCCCGGCGGTCGAGGACGCGCACTTCGCCGGCGCCTTCGGCGAGGAGGAGTTCCGCCACGGCGGTTCCCGCCGCGCCGGCCCCGGCTACGACGATGCGCAGGTCGGAGAGGTCCTTGCCCACGACCTCAAGCGCCCCCAAGAGGGCGGCGAGGACGACGATGGCCGTCCCGTGCTGGTCGTCGTGAAAGACGGGGATGTCGAGAGAGCGCACGAGCTCCTCTTCCACGGCAAAGCACCGCGGCGCAGCGACGTCTTCGAGGTTGATCCCGCCGAAGGAAGGGGCGAGCCCCCGGACGATCTCGACGAGCGCCTCGGACGTGGGGGCCCGTACGACCAAGGGAACGGCGTCGATCCCGGCAAACCGCTTGAAGAGGAGGGCTTTCCCCTCCATCACGGGAAGCGCGGCCTCGGGCCCCACGTCCCCGAGCCCGAGGACGGCCGTGCCATCGGATACGACGGCCACGAGGTTCCCGCGGGAGGTGAGTTCCCAAACCTCCTCGGGTTCTCGGGCGATGCGGCGAACGGGCTCGGCGACGCCGGGGGTGTAGGCGAGGCTCAGATCGCGGGAATTCCGGAGGGGGACCCTCGGGGATATCCCCCACTTCCCTCGCGCGGCGCGGTGCAAGCGTACTGCCTCCGAATCCCCACCTGCCTCTTGGGCCGCCTTACGTCCGTGGGCTTCCGTCATCTACGCGTTTCCTCCTTTTGACTTCCGGCACTCCCAGCATCCCCCTCCGTTCCTCGTTCTTGAAGAACGACGGCATCCTCGCCGAGGAGGCGCCGCGCCTCGCGCAAAAACGTGAGCGTCGGCCGCACGTGGTAGCGCGGCGGAAGTTTCAGCCAAGACCTTCGCTCTTCATCATACACGAAAACGGGAACGTCCCCGGAATGTCGAAGGAGAAGTTCGCGGAAGGCGTCGGCGACGTGCGTGACCTTGTGCGCCTTGCCCAGGCGCACGTAAAGCCGGCGCTCGACGGATCCCGCGCTCCCTCCCGAAGGTGCCTCCTGCGATGCATGCTCCGCTTCGGAAGGTGCGGCGGGGGCATCCGATGCAGGCGGGGTGGAGGGCGCTCCCCGGAAGACCGGCACGGAAGGAGCATCCGGCGCCGCAGAGGGGGGCCGGGAAGGTCGGACGTCCCGCGAAGGGGAAGCGGAACGCGCGGAGCGGGGTCGAGACGGGGGAGTGCGGCCGGAGAAGAGGCGCGCACGGACCTCCTCCGGCGATCCGTCTGCAGAGACGATCCGCCGCACCCAGAGGCGCGGGAGTTCCTCGCCCTCGTCCTCCGCCAAGGTCCCCTCCACGATCACGAGGAAAAACCCGGAGGACGATCCGCGTTCGGCGTAGAGGCGGCGAAGGGCGTCGAAGGCCTCTCCGGCGGCGACGATCTTGGCCGCACCGCTAAAATCCGTAAGCAGGGCTTCGGCGTAGCTTCCCCCGCGCCGCGCCGGGCGCACGGTGAACCCTTCGAGTTCACCGCCCACGCGCACCTCCCCTTTCCCCACCCTTTCGAGTTCCCGCAGGGGGAGCACGTCTAAACGGCGAAAGACCTCTTCCCGAGTGTCCGCCGGGTGGCCGCTTACGTACGTTCCGAGAAATTCGCGCTCGTCGCGCAGGCGTTCTTCCGGAGTGAGCGGTGGGACGTCGGGAAACTCCACCTCCACCTCGAGGAGGCGTTCTCCCCCCTCTTCTTCTTTGAGGAGGAGGTCGAGGATCTGCAGCTTGGCAGCCCGTTCTCCGGGAAGGGAATCGAGGGCGCCGGAGCGGATGAGGGCCTCAATGCTCCGGCGGCTCACCGCCCTTCGGTCCGTCCTCCGGAGGAAGTCCGAAAAGGAGCGGAATTCTCCTCCCGCCGCACGGGCGCGCAGGATTTCCGAAGCGGCACCGTCCCCCACCCCCCGGATCGCCCGAAGCCCGAAGCGGATCCCCTCGCCCTCCACGGTGAACCCTGCCTCGCTCCGGTTCACGTCCGGGAGGTAGACGGGAATCCCGCGGCGGCGGCACTCCGACACGTACAGAGCCACCTTGTCCTGGGCGCCGAGGGACTGGGAGAGGAGGGCGGTGAAGAACTCCCGCGGGTGGTTGGCCTTGAGGTAGGCCATCCGGTAGGCGAGCTCGGCGTAGGCGACGGCGTGGCTCTTGTTGAACCCGTAGTCCGCAAAGCGGACGATGAGTTCGTACACCTCTTCCGCAACCTCTCGGGGAAAGCCCCGCTCTACGGCGCGCGCCACGAAGCGCTCGCGCTCGCGTTCGAGCGTCGCCCGCTCCTTCTTCGCGACGCCGCGACGAAGGACGTCCGCCTCGCCGAGGGTGTACCCCGCCATCGCCTCCGCGATGCGCATGATCTGCTCTTGGTAGACGAGGACGCCGTACGTCGGGCGGAGGATCGGTTCGAGGGCGGGGTGAGGGTAGCGCACCTCCCGCTCGCCGCGCTTCCCTGCGATGTAGGCGTCGATCTGGGCCATGGGGCCGGGGCGGTAGAGGGCGAGGACGGCGACGAGGTCCTCGAAGCGCTCCGGATGGAGGCGACGGAGGACGGCGCGCATCCCCCGGGACTCGAGTTGAAAGACGCCCGCCGTATCCCCGCGCGCGAGGAGTTCGAACGTCGCGCGGTCGTCCTTGGGAAATTCTTCGGGGCGTACCTCGCGCCCTTCGCGGGCGAGGAGGCGCACGGTTTCGTCCACGATCGTGAGGTTGCGAAGTCCGAGGAAGTCCATCTTGAGGAGGCCGATCGCCTCCAAGTCCTCCATGGGGTACTGCGTGAGGAGGAGGGTGGCCTCGCCGTCCATGAGCGGGACGTACGTCTGCAAAGGCTTCGGGGCGATGACGACGCCTGCGGCGTGCACGCTCGTCTGCCGCGGCAGCCCCTCGAGGCGCGCGGCGACCTGGGCGAGGCGGCGGTATTCGTCCCGGGAGGCGAGGAGTTCCCGCAGAGCGGGTTCCTCTTCCTGCGCCCTCGCCAAGGTCATGTCGGGGCCAGCGGGGATCAACTTGGCGATCCGGTCCACCTCCGAGGGCGGAATCCCGAGGAGGCGGCCGGCGTCGCGGACGGCCTGGCGCGCGGCGATCGTCCCGAAGGTGACGATCTGCGCCACGCGCTCGGCGCCGAAACGCTCCGCGAGGTAGCGGAGGACTTCGTCGCGGCGTACGTCGGCGACGTCGATGTCGATGTCCGGGAGGTTGCGGCGCTCGGGGTTCAAAAAGCGCTCGAAGAGGAGGTCGTGGGCGAGCGGGTCGACTTCCGTGATGCCCAGGGCGTAGGCGACCAAACTCCCGGCGGCCGAGCCGCGGCCGGGACCTACGGGGATCCCCCGCTCGCGGGCGGCGCGCACGACGTCCCAGACGATGAGGAAGTAGTCTTGAAACCCCATGGCCTGGATCGTCCGGAGCTCGTACTCGAGCCGCTCGCGGACGTGGGCGGGGAGAGGCGAACCGTACCGGCGTTCCGCACCTTCCCGCGCACGAATGCGGAGGTAGGTCTGAGGGTTCATGCCGGGCGTCAGAGGGAAGGACGGGAGCTTGAGTTCGCCGAAGGTGAGGTACGGCTCCACGCGTTCGGCGAGGCGGAGCGTTTCCTCGAGCGCCTCCCGGTCGAAGGCGTAGCGACGCTCCATCTCCTTTGGGGAGAAGAAGGCGTACTCCCCTTCGCGTTCGAGGCGCGGACGATTGGGGTCGTTGAGCCGAACGCCCGCCCCGAGAGCCATGAGGACGTCCAGCGCCCGAGCGTCCTGCGGGTCGAGGTAGCGCACGTCGTGCGTGACCACCCTCCGAAGGTTCAGCTTCTCGGCGAGCTCCCGGAGCGGACGGAGGACGATCCGCTCGTCCTGATTCCCGTGGTCCATGAGCTCGACGTAGACGTTCTCCCTTCCGAAGAGTGCGATGTACGTAAGCGCCCGGGAGTAGGCTTCCTCTTCGAGGCCGAGGCGCAAAAGTTGGGGGATCTCCCCGAAAACGTCGCCGGTCAAAAGGACGAGTCCTTCGGCGCCGTCGGCGAGTTCCCTCTCCACGTCCTCCCACGTCACACCCGACGTCTTCCCTTTGGTCCGCGCCGCGGTCGCGAGGCGGAGGAGCTTCCCGTACCCTTCTGCGTTCAAGGCGAGGAAGGTGAGGTGCACCTCCGACACGTGCCGCTTCTTCAACTGCTCGGAGGGGGCGAGGGTGAGCTCGAGCCCGAGGATGGGCTTCACCCCCAGCTCCTCGGCGCGGCGGAGGAACTTGATCGCCCCGAAGAGGGCGTCACGGTCCGTCAGCGCCACCGCGGGCATCTCCAAGCGGTGCGCCGCCTCGACGATGGCCTCGGGCGTCGGAAGCGCGGCGTGCAGGGAGTACGAGGAGTGCACGTGCAGGTGAACGAAACCCACCTTCTCTCCCCCTTTCCGGACGACGCCGAAACGGCGGCATACCTTCCTCTGCCGCGGCGTAGGGTGATGGCGAGGCAAAGGCGAGGGGGATGTCCGTTGGCTCGGCTCGCCGCCGTCTTTTTCATCGCGTACGGGATGACCGCAGGCGGCGTCCTCTTCGGCGGCCTCGCCGCCGTGCTCTCTCGAACACCGCCCGTCCCCTTCATGCTCCGCCTGGCAGAGGACTTGAAGTACTGGGCGGTGATGGCCGCCGTCGGCGGCACGATCACCGCCCTCAAGTCCCTCGAGGAGGGCGTCTTCGGCGGACGGCCGGGAGAACTCCTCAAGGGGTTGGCCCTCTTGGGCGCCGCCTTCCTCGGGGCGGCACTCGCCGCCCAACATTTGGCCTGGGCCCTCCGCGACCCTACGCGGGGGTGAGGCGATGCAAGGCACGCGCGCCTCGACCCTTCGCTCACTTGCGTGGTTTTTCCTCGGCCTCGGATGGGGAGCAGCGCTCATGCTCGTAGAAAGCGGCGACGAACTCAGTCGGGTGATGCTCGAAAAGCGCGAACTCGAAGGCGAAATTGCCCGACTCCACAAACTCCTCGCGGAAGAGCGTGAGCGTCCCCTCGGGCCAACCGCAATCCGCCGCTTGGAAATCCACTTCGTGGGCCCCTCCCTCGAGGAAGGGGAAGAGGACGAACTCCGGCGGCGGTTGGAATCCCAGTTTCGCGAACTCGTCGGGGTAGAGGCGGGCGCCCTCTCGCGGCTTCCCGAGGCGCTCCTCTACGCGGCATTCCCCCGGGACGTCGCCGGGGAAAGCGGCGTCTACCGCGTCCGCCTCCGCCTAGCCGTCGTGGGCCCGACGACGCACCTCTACGTAGAGGCGGAACGCCTACGGGGACCAAGCTCCCCCGCACCGCGCTAAGGCGTCCGCGGGCGCGGCGCTCAACCTTCCCACACCTGGGCGGCGATGAGGGCCTTGGCCACCTCTTGCCCTTGCGAGCGGACGGTCACCTCGACGCGCCCGCGCCGGCGGCCAATGTCGAGAATCCGCGGCTCGACTTCGATTTCCTGCTCGATGGGTACGGGACGGAGGAAGTAGACGAGGGAGTGTTCGATTTCGAAGTCGCCCCGGCGCTCGCGGCGCAGGCAGGCGATCGCCGCCTCGTAGATGAGCGAGGCGAGTACGCCGGAGGAAAGCATCCCGTAGCGGTTGGTCATCTGCGGCGTCACGGAGCCGACGAAGGTGCTGCACCCTTCCTCGTCCCGCGGCTTGAGCGTGGTGAAGATGAGGTCCTCGAACGTGTCTCCGACGTGCGGCTGCTTGTCGAGCTGCTGAAGCGCCTTGAGGATGTCTTTGCGCGTGACGATGCCGAGAAGGCGGCGGTCGGCGTCTACGACCGGCAGGAGGTGCATGTCTTCCCACACGAGGGTGTGCGCCGTCGCCGCCACGGTGAACTGCGGCCGCGCGTAGACGGAGAGAGGCTTGAGGATGTCCGCGACGCGGGTGTCGTCCCGGAGGCTCAACAGGTCGCGGGCGGAGACGACGCCGAGCACGGTCATGTCGTCGTCGACCACGGGAAAGTGGTGGTGCCCCGTTTCTTGGGCGATCCGCTTCACGTCCCCGACGGTCTGCTTTCCCGTCACGTAGACGGTCTTCTCCAGGGGGATGTAGATGTCCTCTACGCGGAGGATCTTCTTTTTGATGAGTTGGTCGTAGATCGCCCGGTTGATGAGCGTGGCCACGGTAAAGGTGTCGTACGGGCTGGAGATGAGGGGGAGGCCGACCTCGTCGGCGAGCTTCTTCGTCGCCGGATCGGCGTCAAACCCCCCCGTGATGAGCACCGCCGCACCTTGCAGCAGGGCCAGGCGGTGGGCCTCGTCGCGGTTGCCGACGATGAGGAGGTTCCCGGGCTCGACGTACTTCATCATGTCGTCCAGGCGCATGGCGCCGATGACGAACTTGTTGAGCCGCTTCCCCAACCCGGAAGCCCCCGCGAGCACCTCCCCGTCGACGATCGCCGCGACCTCGCCGAAGGTGAGCTGCTCAAGGGTCTCCCGCTTTTTGCGTTCGATGCGGATGGTCCCCACCCGCTCGATCGTCGAGACGAGCCCTTGGTTTTCCGCCTCCTTGATCGCGCGGTACGCCGTCCCTTCGCTTACCCCGAGGGCGCGCGCTACGGAGCGGACGGAGATCTTTTCACCGACGGGAAGGCTCTCGATGTATGCCAAAATTTGCTCGTGTTTGGTAAGAAGCGACAAGGCTCTCCCCCCTGTGGCGAGGAGCGCCCGCCGCCCCGATACGGGCACCCCTCCCGTAGTCTCCGTGTTTGCCTCACTTGGAACGCGACACGGCCCCGCACCTCCTCCGCGCCGGTTACGGCCGTCCGTCTGCCGCCCTCCGCCCTTCGCCGTCGGGTGAAGTTTGGCGCGCGGAGCGCGGGACAGGGAAGGGGCGAACGCCACCCCGCACCGCCGCCTCCAGGTCGGCGAAGGGATCGCGGACGAGTCCGAGGAGCTCCGCAAGTTCAGCCCCGAGGACGAGGAAGCCGACCGCGGCCCACGCCCAGGCAAAGATCCCGGCCGGTGCGGGAAAGGAACGAAACGGCAGTACGGGAATCGCCGCAGCGAAGAGGGCGAGGGCGGCGAGGAACTTCGCCAGCGCCCACGCCTTGCGCATCTCCACCACCTCCCGACGCCTTTCCCCATTTCCCTATGCGGAAAAGGCGGGAGGAAGACGTCCTGCACGTCCGCCCGCAGGGCGCCTACAACGTAAGCGAACCGCCGGGCGTAAGGGCGATCCCGAGGATCCCTTCGGCGGCGAGACGGGCGACGAACGCCTCCGGATCCTGGGCGATGGCGGGAAACGTGTTGTAGTGGATGGGCACGACGCGCCGCGCCCGAAGCCACCGCGCCGCGAGGACCGCGTCTTCGGGGCCCATCGTGTACGTATCCCCGATGGGGAGGAAGGCGACGTCTGGAGGCGTGAGTTCGCCGATGATGCGCATGTCCCCGAAGAGCGCCGTATCCCCCGCGTGGTATACGGTTTTCCCTTCGGCAAAGAGGAGGAATCCCCCGGGCATCCCCGCGTAGCGGATCCCGGAACCCGTCTCCACGGAAGAGCTGTGGAAGGCGGGAACGAGCTTCACGCGGCCAAAGGGGAGCGCGAGGCTCCCGCCTAGGTTCATCGGAAGTACCTCCGCCCCCCGCTCGGCGAAGATCTGCGCGAGCTCGAAGGTGGCGACCACCTTTGCCCCCCGTCGGGCGAGGTCCCACGCCCCGCCTACGTGATCCCCGTGCCCGTGGGTGAGGAGAACGTAGTCTGCCGCAACGTGGCGGGCCTCCGGCGGTGCGAGTGGGTTCCCCTCGACGAACGGATCGATGGCCACCCGGTACCCGCCGACGGTGAGATGCACGTACGCGTGTCCGAAGTAGCGGATTTCCACGCCCACACCCCCTACTCCCCCGCGCGCGCCGCGAGGGAGAAACGTACCGTTCGCATTTCCGTCACCCCCATCCTACCCCAAACGGGCGGGCGGAGGAAGGGAGGGAACCGAAGAGGGCGAAGTCCCACCGCTTCAGCGGAGGAAAAAGAGCTGCAACACTCCGATCCCCGCACCGAGGACGGCGCCGAGGACGAGGATGGCGCGAATCTCGCGGTGGGCGATTCGGCGCACCGCCTCCTCCACGAGGGTCATGGGGATCCTCGCGACCTCGCGTTCTACGAGTTCCGCGGGGCGGAGGGCACGGTAGACTTCGGGGACGGCGCGCACGAGCGCCGACTGGAGCAATGCGGCGAGCCTCGGCGCTTCGCGCCGCAAAAGGCGAAGGAGCGTGCGCCGGAGGACCGGATCTCGGCTCCACGCCTCGCCGCCTTCGGCAAAGGCGTCTTGGACCACCTGGCGGACGACCTGAGCGACGACGTCGCGGCCTCCTTGCGAGGCGAGGTAGCGGACGAAAGCCCTGTGCAGGGAGCGGGCGATCGGTTCGCGCAACGTGCGCGCTACGGTACGTCCGAGAAAGCCCTGCTCTTCGAGAACCCGCCCCGTCCACTCCGCGACGAGGGCGTACCCTTCCGCCGACGAGGCGCGGCGGAGGAGCCCCTGCCATACGTGGAAGGCGACGTCCGGGGCGAGGTCTTCCCACAGGCGGAGGATCTCCCTTCGGGACTCGGAAGCGGAGGCAAAGAGCGGGGTGTCCGCCGCGGAATCCTCCCTTGCCCGCAGGTGGGCGATGGCACGGCGGCCCGTGCGCAGGAGGAAGAGCTGGAGGAGGCGCCGTACGTCCTCCTCTTCGAGGCGCGCGACGATCGCCCGTTCGGGAAGGAGCGTCCCTTCCACGAGTTCGCCGAGGGCGCGGCCGAGCTCTTCGCGGTGGCGGGGCAAAACCCCTGGGGTGAGGGGAACGCGGACGCGTCCGACGTACAGAGGTTCGTGGGGGCGAAAGATGAGCCATACGGCCGCAGCGCTCGTCGCCCAACCGATGAACGCCCCGACGGCCGTAAGGAGAACGGCGTTCCAAAGGAGGGACACAGGCGCACCTTCCTTTCCGCCCGTGCATATCGTACCACACGGACATTCGATACGTAGAACGGCTTCGCCCCCGCCGGAGGGAGCGCCCATGCCCTTAGGACCGTTTCCCGTCGTCGCCGTAGCCCTAGAGACCCCTCCGCGAGACGCACGCGAGGCGGCCTACTACCGCGCGCTGGCGGCGTACGTAGGGGAACGCGGAGGGCTCGTCTTCGGCGCAAGCCCGGAGCACCTCGCCCGCGCCACGCGGCGCGGGGTGCGGGGCTTTCCCCTCTCGGGCGGCTCGGGAACACCGGACTTCTACCCTACGCCGCACGTCGTCTACAACCGCCTGCGCCGCCGAAGTGCGGAGACCTCACCCGCGTGGGAAGAAGCCCTTCGTCGTCTGGCGCACCTCAACGTTGCCGTGGTGAACGCGCGGTTTCTCGACAAGTGGACGGTCCACGAGTGCCTCGCCGCCACCCCCCTCCGGCGGCATCTGCCTCCCACCACCCCGTACGCAGACGGCGCGCACCTCCGCCGCGTGCTCGAGGAGTGGGGGCGCGTCTACCTCAAGCCGCGGCACGGTTCGGGAGGTAGGGGGATCTACGTCCTCACCCGCGAAGCCCCCTTGGCGCGTTCTGCATCCCCGGAGGAGGAGACGCCGCGAACGCGAGAGCGGGGGGAATTTCCGGTTCAAGTGCGTACCCCGACTTCGGAAGGACCCACGGTCCTCCCCTTGGGGGACTTCCTCCGCCGTACCCACCGCCACCTCCGTAGCCGCGGCTACCTCGTTCAGCACGCTCTCCCCGCCCTTTCCCTGCACGGACGCCCTGTAGACGCGCGCATCGTCGTCGTTTGGGACGGGGGGCGGTGGCGGATCGCCTCCGCTGTCCTTCGGCTCGGTCGTCCCGGATCTCCCGTGAGCAACATCGCCCAAGGAGGAACCGCTCTCCCCCTCCGGAAGACGTGGCCCCTCCTGCGAAGGCGGTTCCCCCGACTGCCAAGCACGGACGCCCCCCTCCGGCGCCTCGCGCTCCGGGCGGCGGAGGCGTTGGCCGACTGCGGGATCGGACCGATCGGCGAGCTCGGCGTCGACCTCCTCCCGACGCCCCACGGGCGAACGTACCTCCTCGAACTGAACGCCAAGCCCGACAAGCGGGGTTCCCGCGCCGGGCTTCCCCCCACCGTGCCCCCGCTCCACCGAATGTTCGTCGCCTTTGCGCGAAACCGACGCCACACGTAGGACGGCGATGACCCGTGCTCCTTCTCCCAAGTCCCCCCGCACTCGCCATCGTCACCCGCACGCTGGGGGAGTACGTCTCCGCCTTTCGCCACATCCTCTGCCGCAGCGGACCCGCTCCAAAAAGGCGCGCGGACGCGGTGCTCCTCGCCGCAAACGCGCGGCCAAACGCGGGGGGAAAACTCGCGGGCCTCACGCTGTGGGGGGAAGCGGCGTTCTTTCCGCCTCCCCGCCGGGCGTACGTCTCCCTCGCTCCCCCCTTGCAGCGCAAGGAGCGGCAGTTGCTCTTTCGCCTCAAGCGCTCGGGCACGGAGCTCTTCGGAGGGCCCCTCCCGAACAAAACGACCGTGCACGAACTCCTCGTCCGTACAGGGGAGGCGGACGACCTCCTCCCCTACCGCCGCCCCCTGACCTCCCTCCGGGACCTCGAAGAGTGGCCCTTCCCCGCAGCGGTGGTCAAACCCCGGGCCGGGAGCCGAGGACGCGGCGTGCGGCTCGCGACGCTTTCCCCTCCGTACCTCCTCTGGGGCCAAGATGCCCACGGCCTCTCCTTTCGCACCGCGTACCAAAGGAGAGAAGACCTCTTTGCCGCGCTCGTTCCGGACCTAGGCGGCACCTTCCTCGAAGAGCCCCTCCCCCTCCTCACCCCCGACGGCCGCCCCTACGACGTCCGCGTCTTTTTGCTCCGCGAGGCGGCGTGCGCGGACCGGCCCTACCTCCTCGCCGTCGTCGTCCGCCTCGGACTTCGGGGACGCTTCACGGCAAACCTCCACACCGGAGGCACCCCGTTGTCCTTCCGGGAGTTCGCCCGTCGCTATCCGGACCTCGGGACGGCGGAGCGAAAGGAGCGCCTCCGGAAGGCGGCGGTGCGCGTCGGCGCGCTCGTCTTTCGTCTCTTTCCGCGCGCCTGGGAAGTCGGATTGGACTTCGGCTTTCGCGCCACGGGAGAACCCGTCCTCCTCGAGGTGAACGGAACCCCGGGACGAACGTCCTTGCGCGCCCTCGGGGCGGACCTCCCGGCACGGCGCCTTACGCGCCTTTTGCGCCTCGGCCTTTCGCCGTGTGCGGCGGAGAGGTATCCTGGAAGTGTGGTAGGAAAAGCCCGCGCCCGCGCGGGACGAGGGTGTCCTCTGCTCCGCGGTCTCTCCGCAAGGACAAAAGACCCATACCCGCGCGAGACGGGGACCATCGCGCAAACCGCCGCGGGCGGGCGCGAGAGAGCGAGCAAAGGAAGGGAAGAAGGCGCCGTGGTCGGTCCTTGGTCTTATCGAGAACCCCTCGCCGAGGTCGGATTCCTCGGAGCCGGGCGCATCGCCGAGGCTCTCATCGCCGGACTCGTCGCCTCGGGCACAGACGGCGGTTCGATCCTCGTCGCCAACCGTACGCGGGCGGAGCGCCTCGACGAGCTCGCCGGGCGCTACGGCGTTCGTCCGGTCCGGAACGTCTCCGACCTCGCCCGCGCCCCGCTGATCGTCCTCGCCGTAAAGCCCAAAGACGTCCCCGAAGCCCTCTCTCCGCTTCGGGACCTCCTCGGTCCGGAGCACGTCCTCGTCTCCCTGGCCGCGGGCGTCCCGCTCGCCGCCCTGACCCGCCTCGTCCCGAAGGCGGCAGTCGCGCGGGCGATGCCCAACACGGCCGCGCAGGTCCGCGCTTCGGCGACAGGCATCGCCTTCCCCGCAGAAACGCCCTCCGCGGTCAGGGGGCGCGTCCTCGACCTCTTCTCCCGCGTGGGAAGCGCCGTAGAGGTGGAGGAACGCGCCATGGACGCGGTCACCGCCCTCGCGGGAAGCGGCCCGGCGTTCCTCTACGCCGCCCTCGAGGCGATGGTCCAAGGGACGGAAGGGGCCCTCGCCCCCGAAGTCGCCCTCCGCCTCGCCCGCCAGATGTTCGCAGGCGCCGCCCGTCTCTGGGAGGTCGATCCCGCCCCCCTCGCCGAGCACATCCGCCGCATCGCCTCACCCGGAGGAACGACGGAGCGCGGCCTCGCCGTACTCCGGGAAACGGGCGCCCTTTCGGCCTTCTCCCGGGCGGTCGCGGCCGCGGCGGAGCGGGCGGCGGAAATCTCCGCAGACGTCGTCCGCTTTCTGGAAGGAAAGGACGGACCCGCGCCCTGACCGCAAACGGACGCGGCCCCGGGCAATCCCCGCGAGGACGGACGAAAGGAGGACACCCATGACGAACCCGAACGCGCACGCCGTAGAGCGCGCCCTCGCCTACGCGCGCTCCGAAGAGGGCCGCTTCCTCGAAGAGCTCTTCGCCTTTTTGCGCATCCCCTCCATTAGCGCCTTGCCGGCGCACCGCGAGGACGTCCGCCGGGCGGGCGAGTTCCTCGCCGAACACCTCAAGGCCCTGGGGTTCCCCACGGTGCGGGTGTACGAAACCGAGGGACATCCGATCGTCTACGCGGAATACCTCGTAGACCCGTCCCTGCCCACGGTCCTCTTTTACGGCCACTACGACGTGCAACCGGTGGATCCCGAGGCGGAGTGGACGACGCCGCCCTTCGAACCGGAAATTCGCGACGGTGCCGTGTACGCCCGTGGGGCGAGCGACGACAAGGGCCAGGTGTGGCTCTTCCTCAAGGCTGTGGAAAGTTTCCTCCGGGGGGCCGGCGGCCTGCCCGTAAACCTCAAGGTCCTCCTCGAAGGCGAGGAGGAAATCGGGAGCCCGAACCTCGTCCGCGCCCTCTCGCGGGAACGTGAAGCTTGGCGCGCCGACGTCGTCCTCGTCGCGGACACGGGGATGCCGGAACCCGGGCGCCCGGCGATCACCGTCGGCCTCCGCGGGATCTGCGGCTTGGAAATCCGCGTGCGCGGCGCCCGGACCGACCTCCACTCCGGAGAGTTCGGCGGCATCGTCCGCAACCCGATCCAAGCGCTCGTGGAGCTCCTCGCCCGCTTCCACGACGCCGAAGGGCGCGTGGCCGTTCCAGGCTTTTACGACGAAGTACGGCCCCTCTCGCGCGAAGAGCGCGAGGCGATCCGCGCCCTCGCCCGGGACGAACACGAGCTCGCCCGCACCTTGGGAGTCCCCGAACTCTACGGCGAAGCCGGCTACTCCTACCTCGAACGCAACTGGGCGCGACCCACCCTCGAGTTCAACGGCATCGGCGGAGGCTTCCAAGGAGAGGGAACGAAGACGGTGATCCCGCGGGAGGCCTTTGCCAAGATCACTTGCCGCCTCGTGCCCGACCAAGACCCCGAACGGATCCGAGAGCGCATCCTCGCCTTTGTCGAGGAACACGCCCCCCGAGGCGTCGTGACGACGGTAACCGCCTTCGACTCCGGACCCCCCTACGTCGTAAACCCCGACCGCCCGGCGATCGCCGCGGCGGCCCGCGCCCTCGAGGCGACGTTCGGAACTCCGCCGGTCTACGTGCGCATGGGGGGATCGATCCCGATCGCGGCACCGCTGGCGCAAAACCTAAATGCCCCCGTGGTCTTTTTGGGCTTCGGGCTGCCGGACGACCGAATTCACGCCCCCGACGAGCACTTCCGTCTCGAGCAGTTTACGAAGGGGCTCGAGGCAATGGTCCGCACCCTCGCGGAATTGGGCAAAAGCCCTGCCTCTTGACCTGAGGCGAACGCCGAAAAAAGCCGGACCCGCACAGAGGTTTCCAACGGCGCGAGGTCGTCCCTACGCGAGGTCTGCCTCTTCGGCGGGGAGGTAGAGCGTCGCCCGCGTTCCCGACCCTGGCCGCGAGGCGAGGCGTACGTACGCCCCCATGTGGCGGGCGAGGTCGCGGACGAGCGCAAGCCCGAGGCCGCTACCCGGGACGCCCCCCGTGGCGCGGCCGCGCACGAACCGCCGGAAGATGCGGGGAAGCTCGTCGGCGGGGATCCCCGGGCCTTCGTCCCAAACGTCGAGTTCCGCCCACACCCCATCCGACGCGCCGGGCGCTTCCGGGGCCCACACGACCCCTACATCGTCCGGCGCGTCGGCCGTTTGCGGACTTCCCCGGCGAAGGGCGACGCCCAGAGGGCGATCGGGGGCGTACTTAGCGGCGTTTTCCAAGAGGAGCACGAGGACCTCCTCGAGTTCCCACGCGGGAAC
The DNA here is from genome assembly GCF_003633725.1 of Brockia lithotrophica. Lineage (NCBI taxonomy): Bacteria > Bacillati > Bacillota > Bacilli > Thermicanales > Thermicanaceae > Brockia > Brockia lithotrophica. The sequence goes on from NZ_RBIJ01000003.1 coordinate 111,557, forward strand.
CCGCACAAGGAGGCGGCGGGCATCGGCGGCGACTTCGAGCCGCGTCGCGGGCGGCGCGCCCGCGCGGCGGAGGATTCCCTCCCACGCCGCCTCGAGGTGGTCGGCGACGAAGAAGGGATCGGAAGCGGCGCTTTCGCTCGCCGCGCGGGCGAGGGACAAAAGGCGGTCTACGAGGGAGACGAGCCGCTCCACGTCTTCTCCGATCTCGTCGGCGAGTTCGCGCAGGGCTTCCGCCGAAGGTCCGTCCTCGGGCTTTTGGAGGGCGCGGGAGAGGAGGTCTGCATTCCCCCGGAGGGCCGTAAGCGGGGTGCGCAGGGCGTGGGATACGTCCCCAACGAACTGCCGCTCGCGCGCCAGGGCTTCCTCCAACTCCGCCTGGGCCTCCTGCACGCGGGAGAGGAGGCGGTTGGTGAGGACGACGAGGCGGCCGATCTCGTCCTCCGGCCCCGCGTAAGGAATGCGGCGGGAAAAATCCCCCGTCCGCGCGGCCTCCTCGAGGACGCGGGCGATGGCCTCCGCAGGGGCGAGCGCCCGTCGGGCAAAGGCGGCGGCTTGGGCGGCGACGCCTACGGCGAGGATGGCGCCGGCGAGGACGAGGAGGCGGCGGATCCCCGCGAGAGTTTCGAGCACCGGCGCCTGGGAGGCCGCCACGAGGAGCGTGCCGGCAATCCGGTCGTTCACGCGCAAGGGTAGCGCAAAGACGCGGAAGCCCGCCTCGCCGATTCGCACCGTATAGTACTCTTCCGTGTCCGGAACTCCTTTGGGCGGTAGGGGGAGCACGGCGTCGCCGAGGTTCAACGAGCGGGCGACGACGCGGCCGTCGGGGCGCACGACCTCGATGAACGTGTTGGGAAAGGAAAAGACGTCGACGTCCGGGAGGAGAATCGCCTGGTAGGGCAAGGCGAGGGATTCGGTGACGCGGGTGCTTCGGGCGATCTCCACCGCCGTACGCGCGAGGGAGGCGTCGAGGCGCGACCACTCGCGGGCGGCGAAGCCCAAGTAGAGGACCGTGGCGACGGCCGCGTACAGGGCGAGGAGGACGGCGGTGAGGGTGAGGGCGAGGCGGCGGCGAAACGACGGGCGGAGCCCCAGGCGGGAGAGGAACACACGCACGGCCTACTCCCCCTTCGGAACACCCGAGGAAGGGACGCCGCCCGCACCGGTTTCGGGGGCACGGAGGACATACCCTACCCCGCGTACGGTGTGGATGAGCCGCGGGGCGCCCCCTTGCTCGGTCTTCTGCCGAAGTTGGGCGACGTACACCTCCACCACGTTTTCGTCGACCTCCGCGTCGTGCCCCCAGACGCGGGAGAGGATCTCCCCCTTGGCGAGGACGCGCCCCGGGTGGTGGAGAAAGAGGAGGAGGAGCTCGAACTCGCGCGGGGTGAGTTCCAGGTGGCGCCCGCCGCGCCGCACGACGCGGCGTGCCACGTCCGCCTCGAGGTCGCCCACGCGCAGGATCTCCCCGTCTTCGCGCCTCGCCTTGCGCAGGTTACTCCGCACGCGGGCGAGGAGCTCCTCGAGGTGAAAGGGCTTCACGACGTAGTCGTCCGCGCCGCGCATGAGGCCGTGCACGCGGTCGGGTACCGCATCGCGGGCGGTGACGAGGAGAACGGGGACGTCGGGGTCGACGGCGCGAAACTCGGCAATGAGGGATACGCCGTCCGCGTCGGGAAGGACGACGTCCAAAAGGACGAGGCTCACCCCGCCGCGGCGGAAGATCCGGAGCGCCGTCTCTGCGTCGGGCGCCGTCTCCACGGCAAACCCCTCATAGCGCAGGGCGCGGGCGAGCATGCGCAAGATGTGGGCGTCGTCGTCGACGACGAGGATCTTGGGCATTCCCATCCCTCCGAAACGAGGGCCTTTCGTCTTGGGGACCACCCGACCGTAGCTTACCGCCCGGGCACAAAAGAAGAAACCCGCCCCCGAAGAGAGGAGGCGGGGGCGTGGACGCTGAACTCCCGTCAATCGTAGCTCTTTTCCCCGATGGTGACCTCGATGTTTTGGAGTTTGCCGTCGCGGTATATGAGGAGCTTCTTCGCCTCGCCGATCTTGCTCTCCTGGATGAGGTTGACGAGGTCTTGGGCGGACGTCACGTTCTTGCCGTCAAACGAGGTGATCACGTCGTAGGGGCGGAGTCCCGCCCTTGCCGCGGGGCTGTTGGGAAACACCTGCATCACGAGCGCGCCCTTGGCTCCCGGGATTCCAAGGTAGTCGGCGACGTCGGGCGTGAGGTCCTGCACGCTCACGCCGAGCCAAGGCCGACTCACCTTGCCCTTCGTGAGGAGGTCGTTGAGCACCTCCTTCACGGAGTTGATGGGGATGGCGAAACCCAGCCCCTGCCCTTGGGCGCTCACGGCCGTGTTGATCCCGATCACCTCACCCCGCAAGTTGAGGAGCGGTCCGCCGGAGTTTCCGGGGTTGATTGAGGCGTCGGTCTGAAGCAGGTTCTTGAAGGGCTTCCCTTGAATCGTAAGCGGGCGCTCCTTCGCGCTGAGCACGCCAAAGGTAACCGTGTGGTCGAGGCCGTAGGGATTTCCGATGGCGACCACGAAGTCGCCCACCCACATCGCCTCCGAATCGCCCAAGGGGAGGTACGGGAACGGGCCGCCGTCTACCTTGAGGACGGCGAGGTCGAGCTCGGGATCGCGGCCGACCACGCGGGCGGGCAAAGGCTCCTTGCGGTCCACCAGGTAGACCTTGATCTCCGAGGCGTTTTCGATCACGTGGTTGTTCGTGAGGATCGTCCCTTTGTCGTCGATGAAGAACCCCGAGCCGATCGCCCCCCGCGGTTCCTGCGGAACGTCAAAGGGAAAGGGAAGCGCAAAGGGAGAAGGTGGGGCGCTTCCTCCCGAGGCGATGCGCGTTTCGATGCGCACCACGGCCGGCCCGGCCTTCTTCACCATTTCGGCGACGACGCTGTGGCCGTCCTGCTCGAGGATCGCCTCTTTCCCGCCCGCGGACGGCGCCGGGGAAGACGACGAAGGCGGAGCGCTTGTCCCCGCAAAGGGCCCCTTCCCGAACACGGCGTCACACCCGCCCGCGAGAACAGCGACCAAGAGGACGAAGGCGGAGAGGACGACGAGCGGCCGCAGCCGCTGAAGGTTCGATGCGAGCATCTCCCGAACCACCTGCTTTCCCGCCGAGTTTGCCGGAAGCTCGTCCGCTTCCGCGGTTCGCCTTTAGTACACCGCACCATGCTGAAGGCTTCCTGAGGAAAATGTGAACGAAATGTGAACAAAGCGCCTCACCAGACGACGGGAAGGAGGACGACGGCGAGGAGAAGGCGGTAGACGACGAAAGGGAGAAGCCCGATGCGTTCCACGAAGCGCACGAAGAGGCGCACCGCCGCATAGGCGGAAACGAAGGCAGTTCCAAAGCCCAAGGCGAGGACGAAGGCGCCGCCGTCGGCGAGCACGGAAAAGCTCTTCGCGAGGTCGAAGGCGGTCGCGCCGAGCATCACCGGGACGGCGAGGAGGAAGGAAAACTCTGCCGCCGCCGTACGGCTGAGCCCTACGAGAACCCCGCCACCGATCGTCGCCCCGGCCCGTGAAAACCCGGGAAACAAGGCGAAACTCTGAAACACGCCGATCCACAAGGCTTCGCGGTACGTGAGGGCGTCGAGCGCCTTGCCCTCCGCGGTTCGGACGCCCCCTCCCTCCCTACGGCGACCGAGTACTTCCGCCGCGAGCATGAAGAGGGAGCCGAGGACGAGGCCGACGACGACGCTTCGGGGAGAAAAAAGGCGGGCCTTGATCGCGTCGTGAAACACGGCGCCAAAGACGAAGGCCGGGAGGATTCCCAAAAAGAGGTGCCCGAGGTCGAGCCGCCCCGAACCCATGTAGGGCGGGGCGAGGAGTTCGCCCAGGCGGCGGGCGTACAGCTTTACGACGGCGAGCACGGCCCCGAGCTGAATCGCGACCGTAAACGTGTCCGCAAGCGGTCCGACAAAGCCCAGGGCGTGCCCGGCGAGGATGAGGTGGGCCGTCGACGACACAGGCAAAAACTCGGTGAGCCCTTCTAAAATTCCCAGGAGAACGCTCGTCCACCAGACGTTCACGCACTTCCCTCCCTATGGTCGGCTGCGCCCGCCCTTCTCGTCCAAGAGGCAGGGGCTCGCTTCCATGCCTACGAGAAAGAACGGCGGATCTTGCCGCACAAAAAATCGCGGCTCCCGCGGGAGCCGCGTCCTCCTTCCCGTTTCGTGCACCCGAACCTCCTTACCCCACCTCTTGGGGAGCGCGTTCCCGGGCGTTGGGAGTCTCCCGCCTCGGATCCGACCACGGCGGACGGCGGTCCGGGTCTCCGGAGGCGCGAAGCGCCACCTCCTGCATCGACGCAAAGAGGCGAGAAAATACCGCGTCCCACGTGTGCGGTCGGACCGCCGTGTGCCCCGCACGCCCGAGGCGTCGGCGCAAGTCCTCGTCCCGGGCCAAAAGCTCGATCCCCCGGGCGAAGGCTTCCGGATCGCGGGGCGCTACGAGCCAGCCGGTCTCTCCGTGGACGACGCGCTCGGCGACGCCCCCGGCGGAAACGCCAAGGACGGGAAGCCCCACGGCCATCGCCTCTTGGACTACGTTTCCGTACGTCTCCGTGCTCGACGGAAAGACGAAAAGGTCCGCCCCTTGGTACGCTTCACGCAGGTCCGCCCCGCGGAGGAAGCCGGCAAAGCGCACAGGCACCCCCGCCTGCGCGACCTTCCGCTCGAACTCGCCGCGGTAAGGGCCGTCACCGACCACGAGGAGGGCCAAGTCCCGGCGAACTGCGGGAGAGACGTGGGCGAGGGCGTTTACGAGGACGTCGAGGTCCTTTTCCACGGCGATCCGCCCCACGTAGAGGAGGAGGAGCGGGGCGTCGATTCCGTACCGCACCCGCAGGAGCCTGCGGGCGGCTTCCGGGTCTTGGGGTGGGTGGAAGAGGCGCTCATCCACCCCCCGAGGGAAGAGTTCGAGGCGGCGAATCCCCATCGCCTCTAAACGCTCCCACGTCTCGCGGCTCGGGACGTACACCCGCTCCATGGGCGCGTGGAACCAGACGTTCAGCGATTCGTACGCCCCTTGCAAGGCTTCCAAGCGGTAGTAGGCGAGGTAGCGGTCGAGGTGCGTGTGGTAGGACGCCACCATGGGGACGCGAAAGCGGCGGCAGAGGTATCGGCCGAAGAGGCCCATCGTCCCCGGCGTGGCGATGTGGCACAAGTCGGGGCGGAACTCGCGAAAGCTCCGCTGCGCGCGCAAGGGATTGGGGATCCCCAGGCGAATCGGCGGGTAGAGGAAGAGGGGCGCGCTCAAAAAGCGTTCGACGAAGTCGCGCGGCTCGTCGCCCTTCGGGGGATCGGGCGCGAAGACCTTGAGCGCCACACCGCGCTCGCGGAGCCATTCCGTCCAACGGCCGAGCGTCATGGAGACGCCGTTGACGTCCGGAGGGAACGTGTCCGTGAAGAGCACGAGGCGCATCGCATTCCCTCTTTCCCGCACGGATGTACTTCTACCGTATCACGTACGGGAAGAAAAGAGAGCTAAGACCTCGTAAAGATTCGGTTAACCTTGCGTAAACTTCGCGCGCCCGCGGCGCACGGCCTCGGCGATCGCCCGGGCGGCCCCTTCGGGGTCGCGGGCTCGGGCGACCGCGCGGATGAAGGCCACGCCGTCCGCCCCGGCCTGAACGGGGAGGTGGGCGTTGTTCGCGTCGATCCCCCCGATCGCCACGAGGGGGAGTTCGACCCCCGCACGCCGCATCTCGCCGAAGATTTCCAACCCCACGGGTCGCTTTTCCGCCTTGATCGGCGTGGGAAACACGGGGCCGACTCCGAGGTAGTCCGCGCCGGCCTCGCGCGCGCGGAGGGCGCAGACCACGGTCGCGCACGACGCCCCCACGAGGAGCTTGCCTCCCACCCGTTGCCGCACCTCGGCGACGGAAAGGTCCTCCTCGCCAACGTGCACCCCGTCCGCCTCGACGGCAAGGGCGAGGTCCACGTCGTCGTCGACGAAGAAGAGGATCCCTAGGCGCCGGGCGAGCCCGCGCAACTTCCGGGCGAGCCGAAGGCGGTCTTCGCCTTCTAAGGCCCCGGGGCCCTTTTCCCGGAACTGATACGCCGTCACGCCACCGCGCACGGCCGCCTCGAGGAGCGCTTCCGGCGGCCAGGAAGTGTCCTGCGTGCCGAAGAGGAAGTACACGGAAAGGGCGTCTCGGAGCTCCCCGCCCTTCATCGCCCGCACGCCTCTTCCCAGCGTTCGACGGCGAGGTCCGCACCGTCGAAGCGGAGGCTCGCAAACGCCCAGTGGTTCGTGGGGCCGTGCCCCTTCCCCAGGGGAAAGGCGTGGCGAATCGCGGCGTCGATGAACGCCTCACCGAGGGCCACGGCCTCGACGAGCTCCGCACCCTGGGCGAGGGCGGCGGTCACCGCCGCAGAAAACGTACACCCCGTCCCATGCGTGTGCGGGGTCAACCAGTAGTCCTTGCGGAACACGACGACCCCCTCTTCCGTGGCGAGGACGTCCTCGACGTACTTGCGCCCGCGGGCGTCGGGAGACACGGGGTTCCCCTCTTCGTCGACGGGGGCGTGCCCACCCTTTACGAGCACGGCCTTGGGCCCGTATGCGAGGAGGCGGCAGGCCGCCCCCTTCTTTTCCGCCCGCGTCCGCGGCGCCTCTCCGAGGAGGGCCTCGACTTCCGGCAAGTTGGGCGTGACGAGCAAGGCGAGGGGAAAGAGGTGCTCGCGCAAGGCCTTCTCTGCCTCCGGCGCGAGGAGGGATGCCCCGCTCTTCGCGCGCATCACGGGGTCGACGACGAGCTTGCGGATTTCGTGGGCGCGCACGCGGTCCGCCACGACCTCGACGATCTCCCGGGAAAAGAGCATCCCCGTCTTCGCCGCGTCGACCCCAATGTCTTCGACCACGGCGTCGATCTGCGCCGCCACCGCCTCCGGCGGAAGCGGATAGATCCCGCGCACCTCGCGCGTGTTTTGCGCCGTGACTGCCGTGATCGCGCTCATTCCGAAAACCTCGAGCGCGTGAAAGGTCTTGAGATCCGCCTGAATGCCCGCTCCGCCGCCGGAGTCCGACCCGGCGATCGTGAGCGCCCGGGGAACGGGAACTCCTCCCTGCATCGCACGTCCCTCCTCGAAATTCGGGCGTAGACGACCCTCCCATTCGGAGGTCCTCACACCCGGTTTTCGTCACGCGAAAGGTCCGACTCCCCCGACAGATCACTCACGCCTCTCGGGCGGAGAGCTCCACCTTTCCGAACCGCAAGAGGTCAGCCCCCTCCACCTCCGCGAGCGCGTCCAAAAAGTACGTCGCAAACGTCGCCGGCCTCTCCCCCGCGCCGAGGCGGATGCGGGCCAACTCCCCGGCCACCTTTGTCGTGAGCGCTGCCGCAAACGCGGCGACAAACGCGTCCTCTCCCACCGCGGCAAAAGCGGCGACCACGGCTCCGAGCAGGCACCCGCTTCCCGTAAAGCGCGTGAGGAGGACGTCCCCACCGCCGACGTACGCGGTTCGGCCGACCGCGTCGGCGAGCACGTCCCACGCTCCCGTGGCCAGGACGACGCCTCCCGTCTCGCGGGCCAGGGTGAGGGCCGCCTGGGCGACGACCTCCCTCGGCGCCTCGCCGGCGTCCACCCCCTTTTGTGGGAGAGAGAGCCCTGCGAGAAAGGCGATCTCCGCGGCGTTCCCCCGGACGACATCCGGGCGGAGTTCGCGCACGAGTTCTGCCGCCGTCCGGTTGCGGAGCTCCGTAAAGCCCGCGCCTACGGGATCGAGGACGACAGGCCGTTGGGCGGCGCGGGCGGCGCGACCGGCGCGAAGCATGGAAGCCCCGAGTTCGGACGATAGGGTCCCCAGGTTCAAGAGGAGGGCGTCGGCCTTCGTGGCCACCTCCTCCACCTCCTCCGGTGCCTCGGCCATGATGGGCGAGGCCCCGAGGGCGAGAAGCCCGTCCGCCGTTCGCCCCTTGACCACGTCGTTCGTCATCGCGTGGACGAGCGGGCGGCGCGCCCGCACGGCGGCGAGGAGGTTTGCGGCAGCCGCAAGGAGGGTATGGGCTTCGGGCGACGCGGGGCTTGGGGACCCCCCGGCACGGGTTTCTTCCATCCGTCCGTACCTCCCGTACAGGATCATGGTGGGAAAAGACTCGGAGAAATCGTGACCCCGTTTACGGTTAAGGAGCTTCGGAAAAGGCCGCAGGCGGTTCGTCGCGAAGGAGGGTGGGCTTTCGGTACGTCGGGCAACGGCACCCTTCTCCTCCCGGAGGAGCGGCCAACAAGGCGTCGATGAGGATATGGCCCACGAGCTCCGCCTCGCCGTAAAAGATGTCTTTGAGCTCGTCGTGCTCCCAGTCGCGAACCACGCCCTCGGCGTAGTTCGTCACGAGGTGGATCCCCGCGTAGCAGGCGCCGATTTCTCGGGCGAGATACACCTCGGGTACGAGGCTCTGGCCGACGACGTCGCCGCCCATCTGGCGAAACGCCTGCACCTCGCTCCGGCTTTCGAAATGCCGCCCGTCCGTGGCCACGTAGACGCCGCGGCGAAACACGCGGCGCCCCGTTCCGCGCACCCGAGCCTCCGCGGCACGGGCGAGGATTTCCGCGCCCACGAGGCAGATGGGTTCGCGCATGATGAGGAGGTACGGAAGCCCCAAGGAAACGTCCTTTCGCATCGTCATGTCGATGTAGTCGTCGGGAATCACGAAGTCGCGAAGTTCGAGGAGACGGCTCAAACTTCCGACGCCCCCCTCGGCGAAGATCCGCCGAACTCCCGCCTCGCGGAAGACCCAGAACACCTGACGCGAGGCGTCGGCGCGGCTGACGTGGGGGGGCCGCCACCCGTGCATGCGCACGGTGAGCACCCGCTTCCCCCCTACTTCAAAGAGGGTGAACGGGGGGCTTTCGCCAAAGGGTGTAGGAAAGACGAGCCCCTCTTCGAGCACCCGGACCTCCGGACGGTTGAGCGCCGCGGGGAAGCGAAGGGAAAACGTGCTTGAACCGCCGATGACGGCAAAGGAGGCCGAGGGTACGGCCCTCTCCCCGCCGCCATCCGCGGCGCGGGTAAGTCCCTTCCCCTCGGGCGGATCGGAGTTCTCTCCGTGGGGCTTGTCCGCCGCAGAATCGCGGGAGATAGCCCCGGACGCGTCCGTCCTTCCTTTGAGGCCGCGGCGAATCGCCTCCCGGGCCAACGTATCGGCGCGCTCGTTTCCCCAAACGCCGGTATGGCCCGGCACGTGGGCGACTTCCCAGGGGATTCCCTCGAGCAGCTCGAGCAGTTGTTCCCAGAGGTCGACGTTCTTGACCGGCGAACCCGAATTCGTGCGGTACCCTTGCGACCGCCACTCCCAGGGCCAGTGGTTTTTCAGGGCGTTTGCCACGTAGGCGCTGTCCAAGAACAGGCGGACGCGAAGGCGTCCTGAACGCAAGTCTTCCTCCGCACGTTCGCGCAGGCGGCGGAGACCTTCAATTATGGCCATAAGCTCCATCCGGTTGTTCGTCGTCGAAGGCGAAAAACCCGACACTTCCTCTACGCGGCCGTCGGGAAAGACGAGGACCGCGCCGTACCCGCCGGGTCCCGGGTTCCCCGAACACGCCCCGTCCCCGTAAAGGGCTACGCTCATGCCCGATCCCCTTCCGCCCACGCGATCACCCCCTCGCTTGTCCTCCTCCGGCGTGCAGGGAACCGCCCGCACCTCCGGAACGTCCCTCCTGGCCGGCCCGTCGGCTTCGAAGCGGAGTTCTCCGCGCCTTCGTAGCCTATGCGGCGCGGATCGAGCTCAAAGGAAACTTCCGCGCCACCGGGGAAGCGCCCCGATTTCACCGCGCGGAAGGCGCAAAACCCGGAGAGGAAGGAGCGGACTTCTTCGCGGGAGAAGGCGCGGTCCCTTGGGGAGACCCGGGCGTGGATTTCTCCAAATCCCGCGCCTCGAGGCGGCCCAAGAGGTCGAAGAGGTAGAGCACGTCTTCTCCCGTAAAGCTCCCGCGAATTCGCGACGTGAGCTCAACGGTGCGCACAAATGCGCTTCGGTCGGCCCAAAGCCCGACCAGCGCGTCGAGCACGTCCGGCGTGAGCTTCGCCTGAGCCCAGCGGAGGAAGTCCTCCCGCTCTTTGGGCGTCATCGACCGTTCGAGGGCGGTGAAGAGCGACGCCGCTTCGGCGGGAACGGGGGAAAGGACCTCCTTCGCCTCTCCCTCCGGGCGGGAAACCTGCTCTTCCGTACGGGGAGCCGCACCCTCCCCGCCCTTCCCCTCGGGAAGTGCACCGAGGACGGAGGCGGCCAGACCGTTCCGTCCGGAGGCTTCGCCCCACTGGGCAATGCCCTGAGCGAGGCCGTCCCGCACCCCTTCAGCGAGCGCCCGGCCGAGGTCGTCGCGCACCGCCTGTGCGATGCGGTCGCCGAATGCGGGAGAAGCCAAGACGCCGAGAGAAAACCCGAAGACGAGGGCGAGAAAGACGGCGAAGAAGCGGCGAAACGCGGCCAACGGCGATCCCTCCCTGTCTGCACGTGGGGCAAACCGCCCTCGGACCTAGTCTCGCCGCTTCGCGCGCGCCTTTAAACTCCCCGGGCCTCGCGAATGGCCAGGCGCACGAGGCTCCGAACCATGACCCCCGTCGGCCCCTTGGGGACGAGGGGCGAACCTTCGTCGTCCCAAGCCGTGCCGGCGATGTCGAGGTGCAACCAAGGGAGGGGATCGGCAAACTGCTTGAGGAACATCCCCGCGGTGATCGTCCCGGCATTTCGGCCGCCGGAGTTCTTGAGGTCGGCAATCCGACCGCGGATCCGTTCGAGGTAGACATCGAAGGCGGGAAGGCGCCAGATACGCTCGTCTTCTTCGCCCGCCGCCTCGGCAAATCGGGCGTACAGTTCCTCGTCGTTGGCCATGACCCCCGTCGTCTCCGTACCCAAAGCGACGAGCACGGCACCCGTGAGCGTGGCGATGTCGACGATCTCCCCCGCACCGCGCCCCCGCGCATACGTGATCGCGTCGGCGAGGATCAGCCGTCCTTCGGCGTCCGTGCTGATCACCTCGACGGTCTTGCCGGACATCGTCCGGAGGACGTCTCCGGGGCGGTAGGCCTTGCCGTCGGGCATGTTTTCCACCATGGGGAGGACGGCCATGAGGTTGCGACGGACGCCCAGGCGCGCCGCAGCGAGAATCGCCGCAAGGGCCGTGGCCGCTCCCGCCATGTCCATCACCATGGACTCCATTCCCTGGGCGGGCTTCAGGGAAATGCCCCCTGTGTCGAAGGTGATCCCCTTCCCGACAAACGTGAGGGGATCCTTCCACTCGGGTTCTCCCGGATACTCGAGGACGACAAGGCGCGGTTCGTTGGCGCTGCCCTTGGCAACGGCGAGGAGCGCCCCCATGCCCAGGGACTCCATGTCCTCACGCTTGAGGACGGCGTAGCGGAGGCCGACTTCCTTGGCGGCCTCCACGGCCCGCGTACAAAACGCCTCCGGCGTGAGGACGTTGGGCGGCGTCTGGACGAGGTCGCGGGCGAAGTTCACCGCCTCACCCAAGATCCGTCCGCGCCGAAGCCCTTCCTCTGCGCCCGCTTCCGCAGGCGCGATGCGCACGGATTCCACGGCGGGGCGCGGTACGTCCTCGCTGCGAAACTCGTCAAAACGATACTGGGAGAGGTATGCGGACGTCGCCAGCCATTCCGCGACGCGCTCGGCGGGAAATCCCGCCGCGTACAGGGCTTCTGCCCAGAACACGAGGTCGCGGGCGCCTACGGCCTGCGCCTCGCGCACCCCGCGGGCAAAAAGGGTGCGCAGGCGGCTCCGTTCGGGCGCCTCCGGCGTTCCGAGGAGGATCACGTTTCGGACGGGCATGCGTCCGAGGGTCGACACGGCGAGGACGACGTCTTCGCCGCGGCGGCGATAGGCGAGCTTGCGCGTCCACGCATCCGACAGCGCACCGCCGAGGGCCTCGTCGATGCGGCGCAAGGCAGGTGAAAACGCTTCCCCGAAATGCAAGACGGCCAGCGCGTCCCCTCGGACGGCGAGAGGATCTTCCCCTCCCCAAATCCCAAGCTCGATGTGCATCGAAGGCCGTTCCCCCTTACGCGAACGGATCTTTTCGGCGGAGCGGCCGCATCCCGAAGACGCCCGGTCTTTCTCTGGAGAACGGGCGATTCGCCGACGGCATGCGCCCGCCGAAGGAGGAAAAAAAGGAAAACCCGCCCGGTCTCGCGAGGCACCGGGCGGGAGGTCGGAGAGAAACGATCTCCGAACCTCAGCATCAACCACCCAGGTACGCCGCCCGAACCTCCTCACTCGCCCGCAGCCGCTCGGCGGTGTCCGCGAGCACGATGCGCCCCGTCTCGAGCACGTAGCCGCGGTGGGCGACGGAGAGGGCCATGTGCGCGTTTTGCTCGACGAGGAGGAGGGTGGTCCCCTGCTCGTTGATTTCTTTTAGTGTAGCAAAAATCTGCCGTACGAGGAGAGGAGCGAGGCCCAAAGAGGGTTCGTCCAAGAGAAGCAGGCGGGGGCGCGCCATGAGCGCGCGCGCAATGGCGAGCATCTGCTGTTCACCGCCGGAAAGCGTCCCCGCCTTCTGCTGCAGGCGTTCCTTGAGGCGGGGAAAGAGGGCAAAGACGCGCTCGAGGCTCTCTGCAACCTCCTTCGGGTCTCGCCGAAGGTAGGCGCCGAGGGCGAGGTTCTCCCGCACGGTCATGTTGGCAAAGATCCTGCGCCCTTCCGGAACGTGGGAAATGCCCAGACGCACGATTTCTTCGGCTTTGAGGCGCGTGAGCGGGCGCCCCTCAAAGGTGATGGTCCCCTCGCGCACCGGCACGAGGCCGGAAATCGCCCGAAGCAGGGTCGTCTTGCCCGCCCCATTCGCCCCGATGAGGGTGACGATCTCTCCCGGCTCTACCGTGAGGGAAATCCCCTTCAAGGCGTGGATCCGCCCGTAGTAGACGTGGACGTTTTCGATCTTGAGCATCACGACACCTCTTCCCCGAGGTAAGCTTCGATGACGCGGCGGTTCCTCCGGATCTCTTCGGGGGGCCCTTCGGCGATGAGCACCCCGTGGTCGAGGACGTAGATGCGCTCCGAGATTCCCATCACGACGCTCATGTCGTGCTCGATGAGGAGGATCGTGAGCGAAAAGCGCTCGCGAATCTCGCGGATGAGCCGCATGAGATCCTGAGACTCCTGCGGGTTCATCCCCGCCGCTGGCTCATCCAAGAGGAGGAGCTTGGGCCGAAGAGCGAGGGCGCGGGCAATTTCGAGGCGCCTCTGCAGGCCGTACGGGAGGTTGCGCGCCTTTTCCTCCCGGTAGGCGGAGAGGCCCATGAGTTCCAAAAGCTCTTCGGAAACGCGGGACATCTCCGCCTCTTCGCGGTAGAACCGGGGGAACCGGAGCATCGCCTCCCAAGTGCGGTAGCGAGAGTGCACCGCCGCGGCGATGCGCACGTTGTCGAACACGGAAAGGTTCCCAAAGAGGCGGATGTTCTGGAAGGTGCGGGCGATCCCGCGCCGCGCAAGGACGTAAGGGGGAAGGCCGTTGATCCGCTGGCCTTCGAAGAGGATCTCGCCCTCCGTAGGGGCGTAGACCCCCGTGAGGAGGTTGAAGACCGTCGTCTTGCCCGCGCCGTTGGGCCCGATGAGCCCCACGAGCTCTCCTCGCTGGAGGTAGAGGTCGAGGTTGTCCACGGCCTTGAGCCCGCCGAAGCGGATCCCCACACCCTTGAGGCGGAGGATCTCCCGTTCTCCTTCGGCGGTGGCCGCAAGCGATTGCTCCTTCACCGAACATCCGCCCCCTTCTTCGGACGAAAGACGGACAAGAGATCCCCGAACTCGCGGTCCCCAAGAAGGCCTTGCGGCCGGAAGAGCATGATGAGGATGAGGACCACGCTGTAGAGGATCATCCGGATCTCGGGAAACTGCTGGAGGTAGGTCGAGAGGATCGTGAGGAGGACCGCGGCCAAGGTCGCCCCCGAGAGGCTCCCGATCCCGCCCAAAACCACAAACACGAGGATTTCGAACGACTTGAGAAAGCCGAAGTCTACGGGTTGAATCACGTAAAACGTGTGGGCGTACAGGCCTCCGGCGAGGCCGGCGATCCCCGCCCCGAAGGCAAAGGCAAACACCTTGACGAAGGTCGGAGAGATCCCCATGGCCTCGGCGGCGATTTCGTCCTCGCGCACGGCGAGCGTCGCGCGTCCGTACGCAGAATGCGTAAAGGTAAGGACGAGAGTGAAGACGAGGACGAGGGAAACGAAGAGGTGCGTCCACGTCGTGAGGTGCGGAAGCTGCATGCCCGCGGCCCCACCGACGTAGTCGAAGTTGAGGAGCGAAATCCGGACGATCTCGGCGAACCCGAGCGTGGCAATCGCGAGGTAATCCCCGCGCAGGCGAAGCGTGGGAAGCCCCACGAGAAGCCCCATGAGCACGGAAACGACGACGCCGGCGACGAGCGCGAGTTCAAAGGGCATGTCGAGGCGGGTGGTGACGACGGCGGCGGTGTAGGCGCCTACGGCGAGGAAACCCGCCTGACCTATGGAAAACTGCCCCGCAAGGCCGAGGATGACGTGCAAACTTACGGCGAGAAGGATGTTGATCCCGATGGCCATGAGCACGTTTTCTCCGTAACGTCCGATCCAACCGCTCCTCAGGGCGAGCTCGACGACGCCGTACCCCACGAGGAGGGCGAGGAGCACGCCGCCGACGCGAGTCCAAGACCGCATCTCAAACGGACGTCCCATTGGCTTGCCTCCTTACGCGTCAGACTTTCTCCCGCACGTGCTCGCCGAAAATCCCTTCCGGCCGGACGAGGAGGATGAGGATGAGGACGATGAACGCCACGGCATCCCGGAAGAGGGAGAAGCCGAGGGCGCTCACCCCCGTTTCGAGGAGGCCGATGAGGAACCCGCCGACCATCGCCCCCGGAATGGAACCGATTCCACCCACTACCGCGGCGATGAAGGCCTTAAGCCCGGGGAGGAGGCCCATGAACGGGTCGATGCTCGTGTAGTAGAGCCCGTACACGACACCGGCGGCCCCGCCCAAGGCGGAACCCAGGGCGAAGGTCACGGAAATCGTACGGTCTACGGAGATCCCCATGAGGCGCGCCGCATCCATGTCAAAGCTCACAGCGCGCATCGCCCGGCCAGTCTGCGTGTTCTGCACGATGAATTGAAGGACGATCATGAGGAGGAAAGAGGTGACGAGGATGACCAAGGCGTCCATCTTGAGCGTCGCCCCAAAGAGGTCGAGGTGGGCGGTGAAGAGGGTGGGGTAGGCCTCAGGCTGCGCACCTTGCGCTCCCCGGAGGTAGATCGTGCCGTACTCCAGGAGAAACGAGACGCCGATCGCCGTGGTGAGCGCCGCAAGGCGGGGAGAGTTGCGCAAGCGTCGGTAGGCTACGCGCTCGATCGTCACCCCGAGGAGGGTGGAGCCGACCATCGCCACGAGAAGAGCTACGAGGAGCTTCGTCCATGGGTTTGCCCCGAGCGGGGTGCCGTCGACGAGGAGCATGGCGTAGTACCCGAGGAACGCTCCGACCATGAAGACGTCCCCGTGGGCGAAGTTGATGAGCTTGATGATCCCGTAGACCATCGTGTACCCGAGGGCGATGAGCGCGTAGATGGCCCCGAGGGAAATGGCATTTAGGAGCTGCTGCAGCCATACGTCCATAGGGCAAAGACCCCTTTCCCCACTGGAAGACTATGCTTTGGAATATTCAATCGAATCTGAACCGGGAATGCCCCGGCCGCGGTTCGGCGGCCGGGGCGCGGACGGACTACGGTTCGACCTTCTTGCGGAACGTCTGCTTTCCGTCTACATACTCGAGGACAACGGCCGCCTTGATCGGGTTGTGGTCGGGACCGATGGTGATCGTCCCCGAGACGAGCGGGAGGTCCTTCGTCGCCTCCAAGGCCGCCTTCACCTTGGTCGGGTCCGTCGACCCGGCGCGCTTCACGGCGTCCGCGTAGAGCATCACGGCGTCGTACCCGAGGACCGCGAAGCCGTCGGGGATCGCGTTGTATTTCGCCTGGTACTCCTTGACGAACTCCTGAATCCGCGGATCCGGGTCGTCGGCGGCGTAGTGGTTCGTGAGAAACACCTTGGCCATGTTGGATGCTCCGGCGATCTCTACGAGCTTAGGCGAATCGAAGCCGTCTCCGCCGATGATCGGGACTTGAATCCCCAGGTCGCTGCGGGCCTGCTTGATGATGATCCCTGCCTCTTGGTAGTACCCGGGGAGGAAGATCACGTCGGGTTTGGCATCTCGAATGCGCGTGAGCTGCGAGCGGAAGTCCTTGTCGTTCTTCTGATAGGACTCTTCGGCGACGATCTCCCCGCCCAGCTTCGTAAACGCCTGCTTAAAGGCGTCGCGAAGGCCGATGGCGTAGTCGGAGGAGACTTCCGTAAACACAGCGGCCTTTTTCGCGTGGAGGTCTTGGATCGCGTACTTGGCCGCTACCTCCCCCTGGAAGGGGTCGATGAAGCAGGCGCGGAAGATGTACGGCCGCGTCGACTTTGTCTTGGGGTCCACGGTGACGTCCGGGTTCGTGGCCGTCGGAGAAATTACGGGGACCTTGTTTTCGTCGGCGATGTTCACCATCGCGAGCGTCGTCCCCGAGGTAGTCGCTCCGATGATCACGTCTACCTTGTCCTGCTGGATGAGCTTGAGGGCGATGCTCGAGGACTCGCTCTTTTCCGACTTGTTGTCCCCCTCTACGAGGACGACCTTCTTGCCCAAGAGTCCGCCGTCGGCGTTGATCTTTTCCACGGCCATGCGCGCTCCGTTCTTTGCGGACTGGCCGAACGTCGCCGTCTGGCCGGAAAGCTCGAGGTTGAGGCCGATGCGGACTTCGTTGCCCTTCCCCGCTCCTCCGCCGCAGCCCCCGAGGACGAGGGCCACCGCCAAGAGGGGGAGGAAGGCCCAGCGCACAAGCTTCATCCGCGTCTCCCCCCGTCGCACGGTTTCACCGTATTTTCTCCGATTTTAAAGCATTGGCAAGCGGCTGTCTAGAGAAACTCGGGAGATCCGTTCCGAAAAAAAGAGGAAGGAGGCGATCTCCTTCCTCTGCTCTAGAACAGAGAGCCGTCCGAAGGCAAAGAACCTTACGGTTGCACGGTGGCCCGGTACGTCTGCTTGCCATCCTTGAACTCGATGACTACCGCCGGCTTCACGGGATTGTGCTTGTCGTCGAAGCTGATCTTGCCCGTAACCCCTTGGAAGTCCTTGGTCGCCTCGAGGGCGTCGCGGATCTTCTTGGGATCCGCTTCACCCGCCCGCTTGATGGCGTCCACGACAAGACCCGCGGCGTCGTACCCGAGGGCGTGGAAGCCGTTTGGCTCGCTCCCGTACTTCTGCTTGAAGAGCTTGACGAACGTCTGTACCGCGGGTTCCGTGGACTCCGGCGAGAAGTGGGCGGTCATGTAGGCGTTGTTCAGGTTGCTCGCGCTGCCCGCGAGCTTTACGAGCTCCGGCGAGTCCCACCCGTCTCCGCCGAGAACGGGAATGTCGAGGCCGAGCTCGCGCGCCTGGCGGATCTGCAAGCCGACGTCCTCATAGTAGTTCGGGAGGTAGAGGACGTCGGGCTTCTGCGCCTTGATCCGCGTGAGCGCCGAGTTGAAGTCCTTGTCCCCCTTGGAGTACTTCTCCTCCGCGACGATTTCGCCGCCGCCTTTGAGGAACGTCTCCTTAAAGGCGTTCGCAAGGCCAATGGCGTACTCGTCGCTCTGGTTGACGAGAAGTGCGGCGCGCTTGACCTTGAGGTCGTTCAGGGCGAACTTCGCCGCTACCTCCCCCTGGAAGGGGTCGATGAAGCAGGCGCGGAAGGCGTAGGCGAGGGTCTTCCCGTCCTTCACGGTGACGTCGGGGTTTGTCGCCGAGGGGCTCACGAACGGGACCTTGTGCTCCTCCGCAATGGGGGCAAAGGCCATCGTGATCCCGGACGTCGCCGCGCCGAGGATCGCCACGACCTTGTCCTGTTCGATGAGGCGGAGGGCGGCGTTCGTGGCGTCCGCCTTTTCCGACTTGTTGTCCACCTTTACGAGTTCCACCTTGCGACCCAAAACGCCGCCGTTCTTGTTGAGCTCCTCCACGTAGAGCTCCGCACCCTGGACGAAGGACTGCCCGTAGGAGGCAACCCGACCCGTGAGCTCGGCGTTCACGCCGATCTTAATCGGTTGTGCGTCGGAAACCGTTTTCTGTGCCGCAGGAGCTTCCGCCTTCGGGGCCTCGGCCCCCTTGCCGCTGCATCCGGCGAGGACGAGGGCCGCAGCGAGGAAGACGGCGAGAACCGGCAGACGCAGACGTTGCATTCCAATTCCCCCTTTTTTGGCAACTCTGGGCCTTCCCTGCCTTGCGGTCCTTCGAATTTTGGTGTCCATTATAGCGCCGCATGCGGGCGATGTCCAGAGGTCTTTCGTGTGAGCTCCTGCAAAACCCTGCCCGGACCTCCGGGAGATTCGCCCCACATCGGCCGGAAGGAGGGACAAAACGCGACTGCCGTAGGCCGGTACGGGTTTCCCGCTTGGTCGGCCAAAGAGGGACGTTTGCCTCCGGCGAATCGGGGGACATTTCTCCCGCGGCGGTGCGTAAGAGTATAGGCGATCTCCGCGATGCAAAACGCGTGAAAGGACGGACGACCTCGATGAACGTGTACGCGGTTGCCGATTTTGCCGGGATCCTCTCCTTCGCCGAATCTCCCCCCGACCGAAAAGGTCTCGCGCGAGTGCGAAGCTTTTTCTCGGTCTCCCACCCGACCGACCTCCCGGTCGACGTCTTCGAATCCCTGGGAACGAGCCTTCGCTTCACCGCATTCGGGATTCCCTCGGAGCCCGAAAACGAGAAGGCGAAGTCTTCGACGAATTTCCCATCGCCCCAAGCGCAAAAGATCCTCTTGGCCGACACGCCGTGGAGCGGCCGCTTGGGCGGTGCGGTGGAAACCGCGAGCGGGCGTCTTGCCGGGGCACTCCGCGAAGTCCTTTCCACCCTCCCCCAACCCGGAGCCTACGCCCTTTGGGACGGGGAAGCGGAGGTCCTCGCGCTGTACCGTGACCCCACCGGAGGACGTACGATCTTCCTCCGCACGGATGGAAATCGCCTCGCCTTTTCCACCCATCCGGACCCCCTTTTCGCCCTCTACCCGGGAAAGTGGCGCCTCTGCCCCGAAGCCGTCGCCGCCCTCTTTGCTTACGGGCCCGCGCGCCCGCCCGGAAACGCGATCCTCTGCGAAATGTACGAACTCGCCCCGGGAGAGGCGCTCATCTTCGCCCGTCGCGGCGAGGACTTCCTCCTTCGCCGCGAGCACTTCCGCCTCTTTTCGTCCGCCAAACCCGAGGTCCATCCGAAGGCCGATGTCCCGACCGCCCTTCGGGAAAGCCTCCTCGCCTCCGTCCGGGGCGCGTACCGGGAAGGAGCCCGCGGCGTGTTCCTCTCCGGCGGCCTCGACTCCGGCGCCGCCCTCGCCCTTCTGCGCCGTAGCGCTCCGGAAGAGGTGCTCTACTCCGCCTCCGTCGACTACGAAGACGAAGATGCGCACTTCGTCCCCTCCCCGCTCCTCCCCGAACGAGACGCCGCCTACGTGGAGGTTGCGGTTCGGGCGGCGAAAAGCGAGCACCTCACCGTGGTCCTGTCCGCAGACGAGATCGCGTCCTCCCTCCGGAGTCTCGGAAACCTCCGTGGGTTTCCGGGAATGCTCGACGTCGACGCCGCCCTCCTCCTCTTCTTCCGCCGCGTCGCAGGGTGGAACGCGGAAGTGGCGTGGCTTACGGGCGAGGGGGCCGACGAGACCTTTGCCGGCTATCCTTGGGCGGAAGAGGCGTTCTTTGGGGCCGCGATCGCACACCAAAGCGGTCGCCGCACGGACGTCCGACGCCTCTTCCCGTGGATGCGGCACGTCGAAGAACGGCTCGCGCTCCTCCGCCCGGAAGTCGCGCAGGCGGTGTGGGCCCACCTCGACGAACTCCTCCTCCGCGCCGTAGAACGCACCGATCGCCACCTGCCGGAGGATCTCTCGCGCGCCGGATCCCCAAAAGAAGGGGCGGTCCTCTGGACGTCCGCCCATACCGCCCTGCACTTCGGAAGCGTCCTCCTGGAACGGATGGCGCGGTCCGGCAAGGCCGCGGGCCTTCGGATCCTCTTCCCCTTCCTCGACGGAGACGTCCGCGCCTTCGCCCCCTTCGCCCTGAGGGGGGAGCCTTCCCTGCGCAAACCCCTCCTCCGCGAGGCGCTCGCGGGGATCGTCCCGGAGGAGATTCGCCTGCGCAAGAAGAGCCCTTTCCCCAAGAGCCACCACCCAAAGCTCGCACAGGCCCTTCGGGCGCGCGGGGAAGAGCTCATGGCAAACCCCCAGGCGATCATTTGGACCTTCCTCGATCGCGACGCCGCTTCGCGCTTTCTCCAAAGTCCGCCCCCACACCTCCCGTGGTTCGGACAGCTCCTCGACGCTCCCCACTACGCGGCGTACCTCGCGGAAGTTCACGACTGGCTCGAACGGGTTCGCCCGCGCCTTCCCGATCGCGGCTTCTGACGCCCGCCATCACCGAACTCGGGGGAACGCGTCTACCTTCGGAAACGGCGTTCCCCCTCCCGAACCTCCTGCGGTCGCCCGCCTCCCCAGAGGAGCACGGAGACGGCCGCCGCCGCAGAAAGCCCGAAAAACCCTGCGAACAAAGTCCCCTGCCCGACGCCTCGGGCGAGGAAGAAGCCGACGGCGTACGGAGCGATCACCGCCATGATCCGGCCCCAAGAGGCCGCAACCCCCGTACCGCTCCCCCGCAGTTCGTCCGGATACTGCTCCGGCGTATAGGCGTAGAGGGCGCCCCACGCTCCGAGGTGAAAAAAGTTCAACAGGGCGCCGCTCACGAGGAGAACAGCGGTATTGGGGGCAAACCCGAAGGCCGCCGCCGCCAAGGCGCCGCCCACGAGGTAGCTCCCGAGGACGGCGGAGCGTCCCCATCGCTCGACGAGCCACGCCGCCGTGAGATAGCCCGGAATCTGAAAGAGGTTCATCGCCACGATGTAGCTGAAGCTGCGAACGATCTCGTAGCCTCGGGCCACGAGGAGCGAGGGAAGCCAGAGGAACAAACCGTAGTACACGCCGTTCATGGCCATCCAGAGAAACCAGAGAAGGAGCGTCCTGCCCCGCAGACCTCGGGCGAAAAGGGCACGTACGTCCGCGCGCGGGCGGTCGGCAAAGAGCCGAGGCGCCGACTCCGGCATGCGCGTGCGGGCCAGGAGGGCGACGAAGGCGGGAAGTGCTCCGAAGGCGAGCACCGCCCGCCACCCTCCCACGGGCAAAAGAAAGCGGGCCGTGAGGGCTGCGGCCAGCGCGCCGAGCGCCCAAAAACTCTCCGCGAGCACGACCGCACGGCCGCGAATTTCCCGCGGCGCCGTCTCGGACACGTAGGCGGCAGCCACCGGCAACTCCGCCCCGAGCCCGACCCCGGCGAGAAAGCGCAAGAGGAAGAGGACGTCGAGGCGAGGGGCGAAGGCCGTAAGCCCCGTACCGAGTCCGTACAGCGCCATGGAAGCGAGGAAGACCGGCTTGCGCCCGACGCGGTCCGCCGACCACCCGCCGAGCAACGCGCCGAAAGCCATCCCCACGGTTCCCGCGCTGAGCAAAAGGCCGCGTACTTCCGGGTCCAATCCCCACTCCTGAGCGATGGCGGGAAGGACGAGTCCGAAGAGAAGCACGTCCATCGCGTCGAAAAAGAAGCCCAACGCCCCCAAGAGAAACGAAGGCGACCGGTAGTACCCGCGCATCCCCATCCCCCCACGTTTGGAGTAAGCGTAGCGCACCGCCGACCTATTGTCAAACACTCTGTAACGTAAACTTGTCTTTACATTTAGAGGAAAAAAGAACCGCGCTCCGGTTCGGAGCGCGGTGCGGCGTCTTACCGCCTTCCCCTCGGGCGGCTTTCCTCTCCTTCGTAGACGACGATGGGGTTGTAGAACGTGTCCCGCTCCACGGGAATCCGACCCGCTCCACGGATGAGCCAGACGAGCTCTTCGCGCGTGATAGCGGCCTCCGTGAGCGCACCGGCGGAGTGGCTAATGCGCTCCTCGACGAGGGTTCCGTGGAGGTCCGATGCGCCGAAGGTGAGGGCGAGCTGCGCGAGTTGAAAGCCGATGTTGATCCAGTACGCCTTGATGTGCGGCACGTTGTCCACAAACAGGCGGCTTACGGCAATCATCCGCAGGTCGTCGTAGGC
The DNA here is from genome assembly GCF_003633725.1 of Brockia lithotrophica. Taxonomy (NCBI): domain Bacteria; kingdom Bacillati; phylum Bacillota; class Bacilli; order Thermicanales; family Thermicanaceae; genus Brockia; species Brockia lithotrophica. Next base: position 133,724 of record NZ_RBIJ01000003.1, read on the forward strand.
GCTCGTGCGCTTCGTGAGCGGTGCGTCCTTGCGGTACGGCTGAACGGCCAGAGGAATGAAGGCGAGAAAGCCCCCGGTTTCGTCCTGAAGCTCGCGGATGAGGCGCATGTGCTCGAGCCGTTCCTCCAACGTCTCGATGGATCCGTAGAGCATCGTCGCGTGCGTCTTCATCCCCATGCGGTGCGCCATCCGGTGCACGTGAAGCCATTCGTCGACGCTCGCCTTGTCCGGGCTCATGATCCGGCGGTAGCGTTCCGAGAGGATTTCCGCCCCGCCTCCCGGAAGGGTGTCGAGACCGGCCTCCCGGAGCTCGCCCAGGACCTCTTCGACGGTGCGACCGGAAATCCGCGCAAAGAAGACGATCTCCGCCGCCGTATAGGCCTTGATCGTGACGTGGGGGAAGTTTTCCTTGAGAGCGCGGATCACGTCTACGTAGTACGAAAAGGGGACGTAAGGGTTGTGCCCGCCCGTCATGTGGAATTCCCGCGTCGTCGGAGTGATCCTGGCGCGGGCATAGGCGACGAGTTCCTCGGGCGTATACGTGAAGGCGCCCTCTTCCCCGGGATCGCGCCGAAAGGCGCAGAAGGCGCAGCGCGCCTCACAGATGTTCGTATGGTAGAGGTGGAGGTTTTCGATGAAGTAGACGTACAGGCCGTTTTTCCTGCGGTTCACCACGTCCGCGAGTTGCCCGAGCGTGAGGATGTCGGGCGTCCGCATGAGCACGAGGCCGTCCTCCCACGACAAGCGCTCGCCCCGAAGGACCTTCTCTACGATTGGCTCGAGCGCCGGATCGCGCACGACGAGTTCCACGCTTCCTCCTCCTTTCCGTCCCCCTTCCGCGAATGCGTGCGCCTCGCCCCTTTGCGGACGCGCGCCCAGAAGCAGGGAAAACCAGGAACTTCCGCCCTTCTACGAAACGCGCTTTAGTACGCCGCGTGACGGCGGTCCTACGCGTACACGGCGACGGGTCGATAGAGCGTATCGCGTTCGACGGGTATGCGTCCCGCCTCCCGAAGGAGGGCGATGAGTTCTTCCTTGGTGAGTCCTTGGGGAGCTTCCGATCCGGCGTCGTGGATGATGTGCTCTTCGATCACCGTGCCGTCGATGTCGTCGGCGCCGAAGTAGAGGGCCACCTGGGCGAGCTTGAGCCCCGTCATCATCCAAAGGACGCGAATGTGCGCAAAGTTGTCCAACAGAAGGCGGGCCGTAGCGAGGATCCGAAGGTCGTACATCCCGCTCGTCTCCCGCGGAAAGGCGCGCTCGCGGGCGAGGGGCGTGTTTTCCGGATGGAAGGCGAAGCCGAAAAAGGCGTCGAAGCCGCCAGTCTCGTCTTGAAGCTCCCTGAGGCGCAAGAGGTGGTCGACGACGTGCTCCGGCCGCTCGATCGTCCCGTAGAGGATGGAAGCGTTGGAGCGGATGCCCATGCCGTGGGCGATCCTGTGGATTTCGAGCCAGCGCTCGGCGTCGGTCTTGTGCCCGGCGATGGCGAGGCGTACCTCAGGGTCGAACACCTCCGCACCGCCGCCCAAGAGCGAACCGAGCCCGGCCTCCCGCAAGCGGGCGAGCACCTCGGAGACGTCCATGCGGAACAGACGGCTCATGTAGTCGATTTCCACGGCCGTAAAGGCCTGCACGTGCACATCGGGCAGGATCTCCTTTACGAGGCGGAGCATGTCGGTGTAGTACGAAAACGAGAGCTTAGGGTTGATCCCGCCCGTGATGTGTACCTCGCGGATTCCCCGACCCTGAAGGGGCCGGAGCTTTTCGGCAATCTCCTCGAGGGAGAGGGTGTACGCCCGCGGATGGCCGGGTTTCACGGCAAAGGCACAAAACTTGCAGTTGAGGGCGCATACGTTGGTGTGGTTGAGGTGGGCGTTTACGATGAAGTACGCGCGGTCGCCGTGCAGGCGGCGGCGCACTCGATCGGCCATAAACCCTAGACCTAAGAGGTCCGGCGTCGTGAGGAGGGTGAGGCCGTCGGCAAACCCGAGCCGCTTCCCCCGCTCCACCTTTTCCCATATGGGAAGGAGTTCCGAAGTGAGCAATCCTCCGCCCCCTTTCTTTCGTCCGTCTCATTATAGCGCTCCGACGGGGGAAATTCCGGTCGTGAGGTTTACAGCCCCCCGCGGAGAAAGGGATTTTGGGACACAAAAAGGGCGGGCACGCCCGGAGGGCGTACCCGCCGCATCCGACGTCCGCCGGCGCCCTTCTTCGGCCATTCAGCGGAGGTTGAGGTCGGAGGAGTGCGCCGGTACGCGGTCTTTCGGGTCGACGTACTGCTTCGCCCGGTTTACGGCGATCGGCGCCTCGCCGAAGCCTACGGCGATGAGCTTCACCTTGCCCTCGTACGTCGCAACGTCTCCTACGGCAAACACGCCGGGGATGTTCGTCTCCATCCAGCGGTTCACGACGATGCTGTTCTTTTCCAGCTCGAGACCCCAGTCCTTGATCGGACCCAAGGAAGCCACAAAGCCGTAGCTCACGACCAGCTCGTCTACGGAAAGCCGCAACTCCTCCTTGGTTTCCGCGTGGGCGAGGACAAGCTCCGGAGACGCGTCCCCTTCTACGCGCACGACGGTGTACGGGACGACGACGTTCACCTTGGACTGGGAGAGGAGTTCTACGGAGTGCTCGTGGGCGCGGAACTGCGTCCTCCGGTGCACGAGGTGGACTTCCGAGGCCACCCCTTGAAGGGTGAGCGCCCAGTCGACGGCGGAGTCCCCTCCGCCGAGGACGGCAACGCGCTTCCCGAGGAAGTGCTCCACCTTGGGCACGAAGTAGTGGAGCTTGCCCGCCTGCTCCCAGCGCTCCGCCCCTTCTACCTCGAGGCGCCGCGGGTCAAAAGCACCCGCCCCTGCGGCGATGATCACCGTCCGCGCGCGGTGTTCACCGCGCGAAGTCACGAGGCGGAAGGTGCCGTCGGCTTCCTCGCGATGGAGTTCGAGCACCTTTTCGTCGAGGCACACGTCGGGCTCGAAATACAAGGCCTGATCCTTCAGGCGTTCTACGAGTTCGCCGGCCTTGATCTTGGGGAAACCGGCAACGTCGAAGATGTACTTCTCGGGATAGAGGGCCGCCAGTTGCCCGCCGAGCTCGGGGAGGCTCTCGAGGATCTTCACGGACATCCTCCGCATTCCCGCGTAGAAGGCGGCGAAGAGCCCGACCGGGCCACCCCCTACGACCGCAACGTCGACTACGTCGTTTCTGCAGGCCACGTTCCGCCTCCACCTCCGTCTACGAGTTCGTGCCCGTCCCCTGCCCAGCCGTCGCGTCCCTTCGTGGTACGCGCCTTCCATCTTACCGCGAGGCGCGCCAAAAGGGAACTCCCGGCGAACCTCGGGCCGTTCCGAGAAGCCCCCTTTACAGGCTTCGCGGACTATTATAAAGTTTTCGCTCGCGAATGAAAAGTGCGGACGCGAAAGGGGAATAAAAATCCCTCCCCTGGGAAAAGGTGGACGGTGGAGGGATGGAAATGCCCGGACGCCGTCTGCCTAAGGTGTTTTTGGCCTTGACCGCGACCGTCTTCTTCACCGCGGGAAACGCGTACGGGGAACCCCCGCAACCCGAACCGGCGGGAAAAGCGGTCTCGGCCGCAGAAACCAGAGGAGATGACCGTTTCTCCGAAGAAACGCACCCCTCGGAAGACGAGACGGCCTTTGCCTTAGACCGCGGAGAAGAAGAAGAGCGCGGCGAAGCAAACGCGGCCGAAGGGTTGGAGGGAAATCCCCCTGGAGAACAGTTCGAGACGGCGGAGGAGGCACCCCCGCTTCAACGGATCGCACCCGAACTCGCCGCCGCTGTTTCCCCGGAAGAGCAGATCTTCCTCGCGACCACGGAAATCCCCCGCGTGCGCGTCGTCGCTACCGCGTACACGGAGGGGCGGGAATCCACGGGAAAAACGCCCGGCCACCCGGCCTACGGTGTCACCGCCTCGGGCGTCAAGGTACGCCGCGACCGGTTTTCCACGATTGCCGCCGATCCGCGGGAATTCCCCTACGGGACGGTGCTCTTCATTCCGGGGTACGGTTTCGGCGTCGTCGCCGATACGGGAGGGCTCGTCCGCGGAAAGCACATCGACCTCTACGTCCCGAGCGTGCGCGAGGCGCTTTACGACTGGGGGAGGCGTACCGTGGAGGTGTACGTCCTCGCCTGGGGGACGGGAAAGGTCGAAGAAGAGTTCCTCGACCGTCTGAACACCTCGGGCCTGCGCGCCCTCCGCGACGTCCAGAGCCGGGAAGCCGCGGCCCAAGGCCGGCGCATCCTCGAATGAGGCGTCAAGGCCACGCCCGCAGCCCGCTCGACCCGAGGAGAAAACCGACCAAGACACCGAGAACGAGGCCCGCGGCGACCTCGACGGGTCTGTGGCCGAGGCGCTCCTTGAGCCTCAGAAAGTCCATCCTGTCCTCTTCCTCGGGAAAGCACTGGGCAAGGCGTTCGAGGAGACGGTTTAAGATCATGGCATGTTCTCCGGCTTGACGCCGCACGCCCGCCGCATCGTACATGACGATCACGGCGAGAACGGCGCTTATGGCAAAGCTCGCCGAGGCTGGCCCGTCGAGGACGAGAAACGTCGTCGCCAGAGCGCTCACTCCGGCGGAGTGGGCGCTTGGCATTTCTCCCGCGGAAAAGACGAGGCTCAAGTCCCACGAGCCGAACTGCACGCGATAGAGGAAGACCTTGAGCGTCTGCGCCAACGTGACGGCGAGAAGGGCGGCAACGAGCGCCACGTGCATTCGGATTGACCTCCCGAAGGAAACACCCCCGCACCCGGGTGCTTCACCCTACTGTGCGGGTTGCCTCAAACCAAGGAATCGGGGAGACGTCCCAACCGAAGGCGGAGCACGCCTCTCGAAACTCACGCACCGCTTCCGCCCATTCCGTCTCGCGGTGTACGCGGGCGGCGAGGCGCGCCTCCGCTTCGCGGACATTTCTGTCGCGGTACCGTTTGTACGCTTCGACCCACTCGTAAGGCAAGAGGAGAATTCCGTAGACGAAGGGCCCCTCTTCGGCCACGAAGGGGCGCACTTCCGCGTACCCGCGGAGAAACGCAAGCGCCGATTTTGGGCCTTCTTCGGCAAGGACGTAGCGGACGTAGTGGGCGACGTCGCGCGTCGGGACGTCGAAGCGCCACGTATCGGGGGCGAGAAACACGACCCGGCCGTCCTCCCATGCGACGAGCCGCGGCGCGAACATCTGATGGGCGAGAACGCCGTACCGCCGAAGTTCCTGAGACAAGCTCTCGTACCCGTGGTCGAGGAGGTAGTACAGGGCCGCCTGGGCGAGCTGGTGGTAGTACGCGTACGTCTCTTCGAAGAGCGGCCAAGCGGATTCCGGGGGCGACGAACGCAAGGTTTCGCCAAACGCCCGTGCTTCCCGAAGCACCTCCACCCAACCCGGGATGAGGCGGCCAAAGCGTACGCGCGGCGAGCGCCCGGGAAGCGGGTATCCGCGGGATGCGAGGTGGAGGCGCGCCAGCGCCTCGCCTACGGTCCGATGTCCCCCTTCGCCTGACTGCACCGCGACAACGCGGCCGGCTCCGTGGCGTTCGAGGTAGCGGAGGAGGTCTGCCGGTACGGACATCTCCATCCCCCCGAGTTAGCCTATGACGGAGCAGAAAGAGAAAGACCGAACGGCTACAGGTTGGCCAAAAAGGCCTCGAGGTCGCGGCGAACGGCCCAAAGATCCTCGGCGGGATGGAGGTTCGCAGGAAGCCCGGCCAAAGCGGAGGGCGGCGTGACGCCGGTGCCGACGATGTACGTGCGCATGCCGAAGCGGCGGCCGAAGAGGCCGTCCGTAAGGAGGTTGTCCCCCACGAGGACGCACGGCCGGCATTCTCCCCCCATGGCCCGAAGGGCGACGTGGTACATGGGCTCGTGGGGCTTTCCGACGACGAGGGCTTCGACGCCGGTGGACGCCTCGAGGAAGGCGAGGATCGCCCCGCTCCCCGGCGAAAACGATCCGTCCTCGCGGGGAAAGCGGCGATCGCGGTTCGTCGCCGCGAAGATCGCCCCCCGCTCGATGAGCGCGTGCGCGCGGGCGAGGTCCGCATACGTCGCCGACCGCGCGAGACCTACGGCGACAAAATCCGCATCCTCCTCGACCAGGACGAACCCTTCTTCTTCGAGCGCCTCGCGAAGCCCGGCTTCGCCTACGACAAAGACGCGCTCCCCCCAGCCCTTTTCCCGAGCGTAGGCGGCGAGGACGGTGTTTGAGGCGACGATCCGCCCCGGGGGCACCGGCATCCCGAGAGACGCGAGGCGCGCTTGGACCTCGCGGGGATGGCGCGTAGAATTGTTCGTGAGCACGGCAAAGGGAATGCGGGACGCCTCGAGCCAAAGCAGAAGTTCCCGCGCACCGGGAAGGGCCGACCCTTCCCGGACGAGCGTCCCATCGAGGTCGAAGAACACACCGGGACGGGCGAGTTCTCGCACCACCCCCGCACCTCCTTATCTCCATTTTCTTTGCGGGAGGGATTTTCGTGGACGTCCTCTACGATCGAGAAGAGAAAAGCCGGCTCCGCGCCTTCGGCGCGATTGCCGAAGATGGGACGCGCGCCGACTTCGTCGTCGTCCAAAGCGAGTTCTTCATGGGGAAGGCGGTCGTCGTAAACCTCCTCACCGGGCGCGCCGCCCTCCTCGACCGCGACGACCTGCGTGAAGACGAGGAGTGGGCGATCCCGCTGGGGATCTCCCCATCCGAGGCGCCCACGTGGCGGGATGCCCTCGAGCGGCTCCTCCCCGAGGCGTAGGTCACCCCTCCCCGCCCCCTGCGTTCGCACCTTCCCTCTCCCGCGTCGCGTCGTACCCTTCGTGCGCGTGGTAGGAGCTCCGCACGAGAGGGGCCGCAGCGACGTACGCAAACCCGAGGGCGTACGCCTTGCGGGCGATTTCGCGGAACTCTTCGGGAGCGTAGTAGCGCACCACGGGAAGCTGGGCCGGAGTGGGACGGAGGTACTGCCCGACCGTGAGGAGGTCCACCCGCGCGTCCCGGAGATTCCGGAGGAGCTCTTCGATTTCCTCGGGCGTCTCCCCAAGGCCGACCATGAAACCGGACTTGGTGGGCACGTGCGGGGCACACGCCTTCGCCGCGGCGAGGACAGACAAGGACCGGTCGTACGTCGCCCGCGCGCGGACGGAAGGCGTGAGGCGGCGTACCGTTTCCACGTTGTGGTTGAACACGTCGACGCCCGAGGTGAGGACGGTGCAGAGCGCCTCGCGGTCTCCTTGGAAGTCGGGCACGAGCACCTCCACCCGGACGCCTGGGATCGCCCTTTTGAGGGCGCGCACGGTTTCGGCAAAGTGACCGGCTCCGCCGTCCGGCAGGTCGTCCCGCGCCACGGAGGTAAGGACGACGTAGCGAAGACCCAGACGACGCGCGCCTTCGGCGACGCGACGCGGCTCGTCCGGATCCGGTGGGGCAGGCCTTCCCGTCTTCACCGCGCAAAACCTGCAGTTCCGCGTGCACACGTCCCCTAGGAGCATGAACGTGGCCGTACCGGAGCCGAAGCACTCCTGGCGGTTTGGACACCGGGCTTCTTCGCAAACCGTGGTGAGGCGGAGTTCCCGAAGCGTCCGCCGAACCTCTCCGAGCATCGGCGAGGCCGCCAGCGTCACCTTGAGCCAGGAAGGCTTGCGTTCCTCCCCGGGAAGCATGGCATCCTCCTCTTTTCCGTCAGTCTCCTTCGGAGGGAAAAGGGAAAGCGGGGAAGCCGCCCTCGGCCCCCGACCTTGAGCCGTAAGTCGAATCGACGTCCTCTGCCCCCGAAAGGAAGACCCTTTGCCGTTCGTGCGGCCGTCCGCCTCATTATAGCGGAGAGGGCGGAAAAAATAAAAACGACCCGCACCCCTATCCCCTCCGAGGTGAGCGGCGTGCAACCTTTCGGACCCCTGAGAAAGACGATGGCCGCGGGTATCGTCGTCGCGCTCCTCGGAAGCGCCTCCTTTGGCGCACAACCCGCCGGAGCCTTAGACGTACGCGCGCAAGATGCAGGCGACGTATACGAAGCGCGAATGGAGCTCTACGTGGCCGCAGAAGCCATGACGCACGTCCCATGGACGCTTCTCGCGGCGGTGGACCAATACGCCCGCTCCCTTCGGCGGGAGGGCGAAAAGGAACTCGTCGCCGTCCGGCTTCCCCCGCCGCTCTTTTCGGGCGTGGGAAACCCTTCCTTTGGTTCTGCAGACGAGGCGACGATCGACTTCTTTGGCGGAAAGGGAAGGGACGCCAATGGAGACGGCTTTGCCGACCCCGACGACCCCATGGACCGCCTCTTTTCCGTAGCCACCTTCCTGCGGGAACGCATGGGGGAAGGCGGTCCCGAGGGCGAAGACGCACTTTGCTCTGCCCTCGAAGAGATCCTCGGCGACGGACGGGCGTGCGACGTCGTCCCCAATTTCGCCCGCATATACGCCACCTTCGGCCGCCTCGACCTTCACCGGCACGTGTTCGTCCTCCCGCCGGGCTCGCGCTACACCCTTCAAGCGAACTTCGGCGCGCCACGTCACTTCGGCGGCAGGCGGATCCACGAAGGCGTGGACATCTTTGCTCCCTACGGTACGTCCGTGCGCGCCGCGACGTACGGCTACGTGGAAGTCGTAGGATGGAACCGCCTGGGCGGCTGGCGCGTGGGCATACGCGACCTGCAGAACTTCTACCACTACTACGCCCACCTGTCCGGATTTGCCAAAGGAATCGAGGTGGGCAAGATCGTCGCACCCGGAGACGTCATCGGGTACGTAGGGTCCTCGGGGTACGGCCCTCCAGGAACGCAGGGAAAGTTTCCTCCCCACCTCCACTACGGACTCTACCGCTGGAACGGACGCGTGGAATACGCTGTAGACCCCGCCCCTCACCTGCGCATGTGGCTTCGGGAGGAAAAGAAAGGGAAAACCCGCTGACCGCTCACCTTTCCGGAAGGGAATCCTTGGTGCCCGTTCCGGGAGGAGGCGAAGGAACCAGGGGAACGACGCTTCCCCCGTGGAAGTAGTACACGGGCACCTTGCCCACGATGAGCTCCTGGGCGACGGGAATCCTGTCTTCGAAGAGGACAACCTTTCCGGAAAAGGGGACGACCACGCGCACGTGGGCCCGAACGACGAGGTACAGGGTGAGGAGGACGTTGTTGATTCCCGTCTCCTCTACGGTGGGGAGGAGGGTAACTTCCGCCGCACCCACGGGAATTACGTGGACGGGAACGAGCGGGCCGACGGTGGCAAAGAGCTCGTGCCCTGTGGCCACACCTGCGGGAACGCGGATCTCCTTTTTCCCGAGACCGGCAAGGTAGGCGTTGACCCCCTCGTAGGCGCGCGACTCGAGGCGGAGCACGGCGCGCGAATCCAAACTCACGGCGACGAGCTCGCCGGACGCGTTCGTATGTCGGAGGAAGATGTCGCCGAGGAGCTCGTCGTCGGCGACGATGTCCTTGAGCGCGCCTTGCAAGGACTCGTGGGCCCATTGCAGGGCACGCACTTCGGCGGCATCCTGCACGACGGGGGCGACGCGCCGTTCGAGCTGAAAGAGCGCGAGGTAGGCGGAGGCGAGGAGAAGGAAGGCGACGATCCCCCACCGCTTCCTCTGCCGCACGGCCTTTTCCCCCCCACCCGATTCCCTTGCAAGAAATCCTATGCACCGCGCGTCCGAGAAAGGCGACGGCGGAGGAAACCTCCCGCATCTCCCCGCCACAAAAAGGGAATCCCTCGGCTTCTTTGGGAAGCCGAGGGATTCGCAAACAAGGCGGGAGCGACGCACGCCTGAGCTCAGCCAAGGCCGCCTTCGATCTCGAGTTCGATGAGCTTGTTGAGCTCTTGGGCGAAGACGAGGGGCACCTCGCGGGCCACAGGTCGAAGCCAGAGACTCAAAACGCCTCCGCCACGGACGGAGCAAACGGTTGGTAACGAAAGAGGGCGTATTCGCCGCCCTTGGGATCCTCGGCTGTCTTCCGCTCTTTCGAGTCGGCCGGCATCTGGGCAGCCGACGATTTAGCGGCGGTCGCTGCCCCGGCTCCCGACTATTATCAAAATAACGCAACAAGGTTTCAACATTCGTTTAGTCTGAACTTCGCATACTCCAAACGGAGTGCAGCACATTTTTCCCGGTCCAGTGAAGGCCGAGATTTTCCCCGCTTTTCGGATCGAAAAAATGAACGTCCCGCCAGGAAAATACGAGGAGCATGCGAGACGTCACTTCAATCCTACCCGCCGGAACGACCCCTACCACCTCAGTTCGCCCCCAAGCAACGTACACATATTGCTCCCGGCCAACGTCTTCTACAAAGCGAAGGTCAACCGGGATGCGAACCGTCCACGGGCCATCTGGCTCGTGGTCCCGAAACGCCGCTTCCGTCCCGACAATTGGAATAAATCGAATTTCCTCCGGCCGGATGCCGATGACGACCGAACCTACCTTTCGGTCCACCAAAGCCGAAGCTATTGCTGGCGGAAGGGGTACAGAAACTTCTGGACGTTCTTCGAAACGAAGGGACTCACCTTCGACCTGGGCATGGATGAGATTCATCGGTGGAGTGCCAATAAATCCGGCTACGAATAGATTGGCGGGTCTCTCGTACACCTCTTTCGGAGTTCCGTACTGCATGAGGCGCCCTCCGGCCAGAACGGCGATACGCGTTCCTATCGTCATTGCCTCCGTTTGATCGTGTGTCACGTAGACAAGTGTAAACCGGAGTTTCTCTTGCAGACGGACGATCTCCGATCTAGCCTTTACGCGCAGCCGGGCGTCTAGATTGGAAAGCGGCTCGTCCATCAGCACGATCGGTGCCCGTTTTACAATCGCCCGGGCGAGGGCCACCCGCTGCCGTTGACCACCGGACAGCGCCCGCGGCAGGCGATCTTCCAACCCTTCCAAATCTAAAAGTTGAAGCGCTTCTCGGGCGCGGGTCTCAATGAGGGCCCGAGGGACCCCTTGCATGCGAAGCCCGAACGTTATGTTCTCCCAGACCGTCATATGTGGATAGAGGGCGTAATTTTGAAAAACCATGGCGATGTCCCTTAACCCCGGATCCAGATCGTTGGCCGGCTGGCCGCCGAGGTACAACGTACCAGTATCTACGCTTTCCAGACCGGCGATCAACCGAAGCGTCGTCGTCTTGCCACCGCCAGAAGGACCGAGAAGAACGGCTCGCTCGCCCGGTTCGACGGTAAAGGTCAGCCCCTCGACGGCCGTCACTGAACCGTATCGCTTCCCCACGTTCTCGAGGCGAATTTCGCCACGCCGATCGATTTCCCCCGCTGATTTCGTCAGAGACAAGGTTTGTTCCCCCCGTTCCATTAGTGGTAGTGGCAAGCCTAACCTTTCACACCGGAGTGCAGAAAAGTTTCCATAATTTGCCTCTGCGCCAAAGCGTATGCCAGAAGTGGCAGCAGCGACGTTAGCGTAGAAGCCGCCATCATAGCCCCCCAGTTTATGCCGCCTTCCAGGTTCGTAAACATCTGGAGCGCGATTGGCAAGGTATAGGAACTTTTTTCCTTTAAAATGAGAAACGGCCAAAAATACTCATTCCACGTGTTGATGAAAAAAAGGATGGTAAGCGCCACCAAGCTCGGTCGCACAAGCGGCAGTAGGACATACCATAAAATACGGAGTGTACCGATGCGCTCCATCAGGGCCGCCTCATAAAAAGAAAGGGGCACACTCCTAAACGCTTGTCGCAGCAAAAAAATGCCAAGCCCATCTGCAAGCTGCGGCAACGCCACCCCGAGCACCGAACTGAGAAGCCCGAGGTGAGCGACGATCAAATAATTGGGGATCATCGTCGCGGTAAAAGGGACAAAAGCGGTCAGCAAAAGCGCGTAGAACAGCACATCTCGCCCCCGAAAGCGATAAAACGAAAATGCATACGCCGCGAGGACACTCGTTACGAGCTTGGCAACCGTCACAATTAAGCTAATCCAGAAAGTGTTTACGATGTATCGAGCAAAAGGGACCTGCGTCCAAACGTAACGATAATGCTCGAGCGTCGGCCGAGCAGGCCAGAGGCTGAGCGGATCGTTGCTGATGGCGACGTTCGTCTTCAAAGAAGCACCGATCATCCACAGCACCGGAAATACAGTCCAAACTGCAACAAGCAAAAAGAGGATTCCCAGCACCACTGCCTCGAACATAGCGAACCTTCGCTTCGGCTTCCTTTCCTGAATAAGCCCGATCCCCAGAATCTCCTCAGCCGGCGAACCGATAGCCTTACTCATGCTCATAGTATACCCCTTTTTCAAGCACTTTTTTCTGAAGGACAAGAAATGCAGCAAAGATAAAAATTACCATCACTGCAGCGGCCGCACCCCGCCCCGTTTGGAAAAACTGAAATGCATACTGGTAGGTGAAGAAAATGAGATTGGTGCTTCCCTTGTCGGGTCCGCCGCCAGTTAGTATCTGAATTGGTACAAATACGTACTGCGTTCCCATCACCACGGTAAGCACAAGGACGTACAGGGCGGTGGCCGATGTCAGCGGTCGAACGATGTGCCAGAAGATTTTCCAGGGCGACACGTTGTCGATGCGGGCCGCTTCGATAAGCTCTCTAGGAATACCGGTCATACCTGCCAAAAATACGATCAGATGGTACCCAAAGATTTTCCAGGCTGTGATTAGAGATATAGCGACAATCACCCAGCCGAAAGAGGAAAACCATGCTGGAGAGTCGAGCCCCAAAAGCGAAATGAATCGAGCGATAGGGCCGCTTAATGGATGAAGAAGCCATAAGTATAGTATTGAAGCGACGGCCAGTGACAGAACGCTTGGCAGAAAGTAAAGTCCTCTAAGTAATTTCCCCACTCTGGGAGCTCTGAACGCCATCCCGTAGGCCAAAAAGTACGGGAGGGCAAATACGATCCCAAAAAGAATGATGGTGTAAATAACCGTGTTCTTTAGCGCGATCCAGAATTCTGGAGCGTTGAGCACAGCGGAGTAGTTCGCCAGACCGGCCCATTTTTTCACGGAACTGATCATGTTCCACCGCAAAAAACTTAGATAAAACGTGTACCCGAGAGGAAGGTATACGAACACTCCGAGAAGAAGCGCCGCCGGCGCAATCAAGATGAAGGGGACCCACCCCGTTGTCCGAGGTGAGCGCCACTGCTTGAACGCACGCATGGTCTCGCCCCTCAGCGAATCAGCGTATTGACTTTTTCGGCCGCCTCCTTAAGGGCTTCTTCTGGAGACTTTTTCCCGGTTAGGATGGCATCGCGGGCATCCAAAAGCACCTGCTCCGCCTGAAGTCCGTTGGTTCCGGGAAAGCTAACCCACGGAACAACGTCCGGCAGCTGCGCGACAGCGACTTTCATCAGCGGGTTTTGATCCATAAAGTCTTTCAAGTAGCGCGGGTCGTCAGCGACGCCTTTTCGTGCTGGGAGGTATCCCGTTCCCTTGGTCCAGACGGTGATCGCTTCTGGGGAAAGCAAGAATTTAATGAACTTCCAAGCCGCTTCCTGCTCCTTCGGATCCTGAGCAAAGATGAAGAGATTGTTGCCGCCAGCAGGGATGCGGCGCGGTTTTCCGTCGAACGTTGGAAACGGCGCGCCCTTGACGGTAAATTGAGCCTTAGACTCGACGTAATTTCGCCGCGCGATGGTCGTGATGTACATGGCGACTTTCCCTTGAACAAACGCCTCGGAACCCTCATCCCACGTCGCGTGAAGTGCTGTCTTGTCTTTCAAAACGAGATCCTGGTACAGCTGAAACGCTTCGATCGCCTCGGGACTGTCAAATCCCGCGACAAGACGCCCATCTTTTTCGATCAACATCCGGGCGCCGTTAGACTCGATCAGTGCCTGCTGTGCCCAGAAATCGCTTGGTTCCTGAAGATATAGCCCGTATGCGCCAGTCTTCTCCCGGATGACTCGCGCCGCTTCCCGCACCTCCGCCCACGTCTTCGGCGGTTTTTCTGGATCGAGTCCCGCTTTTTGGAACAGATCCGCGTTGTAGTACAGAATGGGGTTCGAAATCGAATACGGCATGCCTTCCAGCTTTCCGTTAACCCGACCGAGATCCAGAATGTTGGACGGAAAATCGGACAAAAACGCCTGCCCCTGCGGATCGCGGGACGCCGCTTCTTCAATCGAAAGATGGGGGAAGTTGTCTACCGCATAGCGCAAGAAGTTATAACCGATCTGCGCGACCGCCGGCGGTCGACCCGCAGCCAAAGCAGACTGTAGATTTTGCATTAGTCCAAGATACATGTTCGGTTGGAATCTCTCCACGACCTGGATGTCATCGTGTTCCTTATTAAACCGTTCGACCAACTCCCGAACTGCAGGTCCACCAAAGTTTTCAGAGTTGACGTGCCAGTATTCGATAATCACTTTCCCTTTTCCAGAGGTAGTTGTGTTTCTGTCGCCGGAATACGTCGACGCCTGAGAAGAAGCCTCTTCCGCTGGACGACCGCAGGCCGCCCCTATTAGTCCCACGACCAGCAATAGCACGACAAGAAGGGCCACGCGTCGCTTCATGGATTCAACCTCCTCGATCAATCTCTGATCCTTACCGGTGCCCAAGGATGTTTACCGACCGGTTTCAACGAAACTGAGCCGTAAAGGCGGCGAATTTTTTCGACGTCCTCTTCCAAAGCGGAAGACATCGATTTTTTGCCGCTTAGGATGGCATCTGTGGCTTTCATCCGAATTTTTTTCCGCCTCCAGGCTGTTGCCGCCGGAAAAACTCAGCCAGGGAACGACGTTCGCCAGATGCTGCCGGGTGAGCTTTAACACCGGTCGCCCCTCTAGGATCAATCGAAGCGCAGGGGGATCCGCCCAATCGTCCCGATGGGGCAAGTATTGGAAAATGAAAATCGCCAAACAGCACGATACGCACGACGGACTGTCCCCCTTCCTTGTCTGCCAGCCTGGGCTCGTAGCGCAAGAGACGGGAAGGCGTAGTGTGATACCGGTTCCAGCATGCCTATTGTACGACGGCTATGTTAACTCTCGGTAAAGAGACGGCAAAGGTTTGATGAAGAAACGATGAGGATTTGATGAAGAAGATATGGTTAAATTTTCGGATAGTTGTGTAAAAAGTGAGGTCCAAAACACTTTTACTCAGCCGAGTCAGGCGTTGCCCCGTGAGCGTTTTCCGACAGGTCGCTGAGGTGCTTCGAGTTCGGCATCCTCAGGTGGCGGCGCTCTAGAAAGAGACAGAAGTCGTCGGGATCTTCCTCAATGTGGCAGATGTCTTGCGACTCATAGGGGCAGAGCTCGGGAAGCAGCATGAGGAGTGGATGGCGTCTCGAAAGCATTTCAGTTTCAGATCGATGACCCGACTTATGCCGGCTCCAAGCTCGTTTTCCGAGACAGCCACCCTGAAGGAGGTGATGCAAAACTTTTGACATCAGCCCACTCGAAGGAGATCCAATTTATACCGCTAACCGAGACGTGACCCAGCCCCGGCTAGGCAGGGAAAGTTTCCTCACACATCCACTACGGACTCTACCGCTGGAACGGACACGTGGAATATGCTGTAGACCCTGCCCCTCACCTGCGCATGTGGCTTCGAGAGGAAAAAGAAGGGAAAAACCCGCTGACCGCTCACCTTCCCGGAAGGGAATCCTTGGCGCCCGCTCCGGGCAGAGGCGAGGAGAAGGAAGGCGACGATCCCCCACCGCTTCCTCTGCCGCACGGCCTTTCCCCCCACCCGATTCCCTTGCAAGAAATCCTATGCACCGCGCGTCCGAGAAAGGCGACGGCGGAGGAAACCTCCCGCATCTCCCCGCCACAAAAAGGGAATCCCTCGGCTTCTTTGAGAAGCCGAGGGATTCGCAAACAAGGCGGGAGCGACGCACGCCTGAGCTCAGCCAAGGCCGCCTTCGATCTCGAGTTCGATGAGCTTGTTGAGCTCTTGGGCGAAGACGAGGGGCAT